>JAVFAO010000410.1:0-6142 GCA_034002465.1 Myxococcota bacterium | reverse complement strand
TGCTTCTCGCAGTTCTTGTCGTTTGTGCGATTGGCCTTCTTCTCCCAGTTCTTGTCGTTTGGGCGCTTGGCCTGATTCTCCCAGTTCTTGTCGATTGGGCGCTTGGCCTGCTTCTCCCAGTTCTTGTCGATTGGGCGCTTGGCCTGCTTCTCCAAGTTCTTGTCGATTGGGCGCTTGGCCTGCTTCTCCAAGTTCTTGTCGATTGGGCGCTTGGCCTGCTTCTCCAAGTTCTTGTCGATTGGGCGCTTGGCCTGCTTCTCCCAGTTCTTGTCGATTGGGCGCTTGGCCTGCTTCTCCAAGTTGTTGTTGATCGTTTTTCAATGATTTCTTTTGGTTGGAAGTGACGTCAGGTCGGCTTGACAGACACGACTGTCTGAGCTGTGGGTGCTATCCCTGGGGCGCGGTATCATCGGCCGCCAAAGGCAACTCCCTTGAAATCTTTGTGTGTACGGGTTGCCACGTCAAGAGCGTAGGTCTGATTGTCCAGTCCCACGCCGCTAGCCTCTGCTTGAAGCGTCAACGAATCGTGGTGGACGTCAAGTCAAGACGACAGATTTCTGTGGAGTGGAAGGCTTTGGAGGGGGTACGCCGCGGTGGTGGATAGGCCTTCCCCGGAGCCTGGCGAGCGTAGGGGCGTGGAATCACTAGCCCCTAGCGTCGCGTTCATAGCAAGGGCATGGACAGGTCGAGGCCGCGGGTCTCTTTGCTCTTGCTTGGCCGCTTCTCGGGCCGAGGCTGTGCGGTGACTTCAGGCGGCTTGGGGCGGCTGGCGTCGAGCTGGCTCGGGGTTCCTGGTTGGCTGTTCATGACGCGATCCCTTGAGAGCGAGGGCGATCGGAAACGCACACGCGCCGCAGAACTGCAAGCTGTGCGCCAGCCAAGCTTCCCAAGGGGCAGGCGTGGTCGGTCAATGTCCCGGATTGGGACAGGCAGCTCGAGCGATCACAAGTGAGCGAGGGGCACTCCACCCTCGCGAGTCCTCGAGCGAGGTCGGTGCCCGAGAGCGAGCGAATCTCATCACCCGCAAGCTTTGCTGGACGACGAAGCTGCGAACTTGTGGCGCTTGCACCTGCCGAGCTTGCAATGATGTACGGTGTAGAATAACCTGCGACAGCGGTGGGAGTGTTCGCAAGCTGCGCAGGATGCTTCATGTTCGCCGCAGCGTCCAAGCGAGCCATCACAGAACGACGGGTGCGGGCACCCAGAGCGAGCAGAAAGAACATGTCAACTCGCAACAAGAATGATGACTTCGCCGGTTCTCTCGGCTTCGATGGCACCGAAGACGATGCGCTTGCCAACGCCTTGCTCGAGGCGCTGGGGCAGGGCACGGCAGCGGCCCATGTGCCGCCTCCCGGGCCGCCTCCCTTGCCCCAGGCCGAAAGCTCGAGCCCTCCCGTCTCCAAGCCTCCCGATGGCGCCGAGGATTCTGGCCTCGGCTCCGTCCACGTCCATCAGCAGGCAGGCGTCAACGAGGTCAACTGCCCAAGTTGTGGGGCCGTCAATCCTGCGGGCAACCGTTACTGCGGGTCCTGCGGTGCCTCGCTCGCTGACTTGGCCCGGCGCAACAAGCTCGCCACCGAGGCCTACGACCGGCGCGAGGTCGATGTCGATGTGCGGCTGATCTCCATCAATGAAGATGGCTCCGACGGCATCGAGATACCTCTGCGCTTCAACGAGACCATCATTGGGCGCGCTGGCGACACCCGCTTCCCCACAGACGCTTTCCTCTCCCCCAAGCACGCTCGTTTGCTGATCGAGTCGGCGCACCTCTACATCGAGGATCTTTTCAGCTTGAACGGGACCTATGTCCGCATTCGCGACGAGATCCTGCTCTCGCCGGGTGACTGCTTCCTCATGGGCCGGCAGGTGCTGCGCTTCGAGCGCTTCGAGCAGACCATCAGCCCCAAGTCCCGCGCAGCAGACGGCACCCGCTACATGGGCTCTCCGCCTTCGGGAGGCGAGTTCAAGCTGCTTCAGCTCGGCATCGGCGGTGTCTACCAGAACGTCTACTGTTTGCCTGAGAGCGGCGCAGTACTTGGCCGAGAGAAGGGAGACATCACCTTCCCGCGCGATAGATTCATGTCCAGCCGCCACGCGCAGATCTACCCTCGCGATGACGGTAACTACTACCTCGTCGATCTCAACTCCTCCAACGGGACCTGGACCAAAATCTGGGAACGCTACGAGCTGGGACACGGCGACCTGATCTTCCTCGGACAGCAGCTCTTCCGCGTCGAAGCCCCATACCTGGGCTGAGCGCGCCCGTTGTCGAGGTCTGGTTTCTTATGCCCACCCCCAAGACGAGCGGCCCACAGCGTCAGCTGAGCACTTGGGCCCTACGTCAGCATCAATACGATATCAACGGGATTGCAAGGGGCATTTCCCTTTGGCAGGGTGTGGGGCCTAGCCCTAGCCGTGTCGGTAGCTTCCTATGAACACCGCCCACCTAGCTTCCTCTAGGTGCCTTCGTGCCTCGGAGCCACGCGCATGAGTGACACTCAGTCTTCTGAGAATTTGGTCGGGAAAACCATATTCGGAGAATACACTATCAGCTCCAAGCTCGGCGAAGGCGGCATGGGCGCGGTGTACCTCGCTACGCAGCAACAGATCGAACAGCAGGTTGCCATCAAAGTGCTGCACGGTCGCGCGGCAAGGAATGATGAGTTGGTCCAGCGGTTCTACCGCGAGGCCAAGACGGTGACCATGTTGTCTCACCCGAACATCATTCGGGTGTTCATCTTCGGACGCACCGAGGAAGGCTTGATTTACCTTGCGATGGAATACGTCAAGGGGGTCAGCCTGCGCGATGAGCTGCAGAACCGTGGTCGCATGAGTGAGATGCGCGCCATCAAGATCCTCAAGCAGTCGCTCTCGGCACTCGCCGAAGCCCACACACTCGGCATCATCCACCGCGACCTCAAACCAGACAACATCTTGCTCACCTCGTACCGCGGCGAGGACGACTTCGTGAAGGTCCTCGACTTCGGCATCGCCAAGATCAAGGATCCCACTGGACAGCAGCGACAGCTCACCCAAGCTGGTGTCGTCTATGGTACGCCGGAGTACCTCTCTCCTGAGCAAGCTCAAGCGCTCGAGCTCGATCACCGCTCTGACGTCTACTCTCTTGGCTGCATCCTCTACGAGATGGTCACCGGACACGTGCCCTTCACGGCGCCCAAGACCGTGAACATCTTGATGATGCACGTCTACGAGCCCGCTCCCCCGCCCAGCACCAAATTCCCGAACATCTCCAAGGAGATGGAAGAGATCATCATGAAGGCGCTGCAGAAGAAGCCAGAGCAGCGCTACCAGACCGCGATGGAGTTCTTCGAGGCGCTCGTCAGCCGTGAGCAGGAGCTCATCCGCATGGGTGAGCGGATCTCGAACATCGTCATGCCCGGTATGGAGGTCACCACCTCCTATGTTCTGCCGCCCGAGGTCATCGAGAGCGCCAAGGCGGCGCTCGCCGCGCCGTCCCAAGCGGCACCGTTGCGCACCAACACGGAGAAGGTCAGCCCGGCCGCCGTGCACACCCAGGGCACGGCTCCGGTCGACAAGAAACAGCGCACGCTGCTGACGCTGCTCATCGTGATGCTCGGCATTCTGCTGCTCGTCATCATCGCGGGTATCGCATTGCTGATGACCAAGTAAGCCGAGCGCTCGGGTCAGCTTCGCCCGGACCAGCACCGTCGTCACCGGGCTTGGCGTTGCCCCCAAGCCCCCCTCCGCACAAAAGCGTGCCACTGCCCCGAGGGCGTGCTAGAGTAGCAAAGTCGGGCTTTGCCCGAACGGTGCTGCTGAGCCCTGGCTTGGACAAAGCGTGAACGGCGCTCCCTCGGATTTCGGGAGAACGCGTTCTCAGCTTGCACTTGCACGCGCTTGAACCCTAGGCACCGCTGAGCCGAGCGCAGGAGTCTGCTGTGAAAGACCCCCAACGTCAGCACCTGGAAGCGCGACTGCAGGGCATCCTTTCGGAGCTCGCTTCGGTCTGTCAGGACCTAGGCATCGAGCTCAGCCTCGCGCCACCGGCCCAGCTCAGCCCGCAGGAGCGTTGGGCGGGCCCAGTGCTTTTGACCAAGCTAGGGCCGTATTTGCTCGCGTTTCAGGCGGCCTTGGTCCACGAGTTGATTCGCGCGGTCGCGCTCTCCCCGGGCGTCGAACCCAGGCTGGCCATCGCTGGTTTCGCCAACGTGCGCGGGGATGCGGTCACCGTCTTCGATCTGCGGTACTTGCTCGAGCTCGCTGCCGAGCCATTGCACCCCGATCAGGTGATGTTGCTGCTCGATTCTGGGCAAGGTCGCGTCGCCGTGGTGGTGGACGAGGTGCTCGATATCTATGAGGTCGAGGCGGACGCCTATCAAAGCCGGGAAGTGATGGGATTGCGGCAGGGCTTCATCGAGGGGGTGGCGCGGGTCGAGGAGCAGCTCGTGGCCCTCATCAGCCCCTCCTTGCTGATCAAGGTGGCACAGTGAGTGAAGCCTTCGGATTGGAGCTCGTCGACGCCCTGCGCGCGCTCCTTTGCGAGCGGGTTGGCTACGAGTTGCCACCGGAGTTTCATGCCTTTGTGGCGCGGCAGGCGAACGGCCTGTGCGAGCATCTGCGGCTCGCGCCGACGAAGCTCGTCGAGCAGCTACAGCGTGAGGCGGTGAGCTCGAGTCTGTGGTCGCAGTTCATCAGCCGAATGACCATCGGTGAGAGTTACTTCTTCCGCAACCCCGCGCACATGAAAATCCTCAGGCAGCTGTTGTTGCCAGAGCTCCTGTCGGCGTCTCTGCGTCGTCCTGTATACATTTGGAGCGCCGGTTGTGCCCGCGGCGAGGAGCCCTACACACTCGCCATACTGCTGCACGAACTCGAGCCCCGCGTGGCAGAGCGGCCGATCCGCATCATTGGAACCGACATCGACGTCGACGCCATCGAGACCGCTCGCCGGTGCAGTTACGGTGAGTGGGCTTTTCGGCAGACGCCCTTTTTCGTGCAGCGCAAGTACTTCGTGCGCCAAGAGAAGCGCCTGATCCTGCGGGCGGCGGTGGCGGCGATGGTGGACTTCTACCACCATCACATCGCGACTGACCACGACCTGCCCGTCTTTCCACCAGACGGCTTTGACCTCATTCTCTGTCGCAATGTGCTGATGTATCTGCGGCAAGACTATCGGCACAAGGCGGGGCGTGCCTTCGCACGGCGCTTGCGCGACAGTGGTGCGCTGCTGACTGGGGAGGTCGAGCGTATCGATGGTGCGGACGAGCTCTTCTCGCGGGGGCTTTTCGAGGGCACTGTCATTTATCGTCGCGCCGATGCCACGGCCCGACATGCGCTCTTGGAGCCAACGCCGAGCGAGTCGTTGCGACTGGCGACGGCGTCGCTTGCCCGCAAGTCGGGCGAGGCAGAGCGCAGCCCTCGTCCAGTGCCGCAGGAGCCGCCGCTGCTCGAGCAGAGCCCCGAGCTCGATGCCGAGCTGCCCGAGACCGGCTTCGCCGAGCTACAGTCTTTGATGGCGGCCCGGCAGATCGAGCGTGCCCGCAGCGTGTGTGAGTCCATGCTGCAGAAAGAGCCGCTCAACGCCTCGGCCCATACCATGTTGGCCTTGATACATGTCGAGCTCGAGGAGACCGATGCTGCGACGCAGGCGCTTCGCCGGGCGATTTATTGCGATCCCGACCACTTGGCGTCGTACTACGTGTGGTGGCTGCTCAGTATTCGGGACAAGGCGAGTCAGGGTGAGCGTATTCAGTGGGCGCGTCGGCACATGGCTAGGTTGGTGGCGCTCTTGGCGGATGAGGAGCGCATCGAGCCGCTCGCGCGCGTGACCGCTGGGGATGTGCGCTACCTGTTGCAACGTCGTTGGGATTCTTTTCCGTGAGGTGTAAGGTGGACGAGGCGTCGAACCCCAAGCTGAGAATGGTCAGCTTCGAATACGACGAAGCGAGCCGCAAGCGGGTTCTCGAGGAGCGGGCACGCTCTCTCTCGCAGGCGAGTCTCAGCTTGGACGAGGCTGAGGACGATGCCTTCGGGCAGGTTATCTGTTTCCGCTGTGGTGAGTCGAACTACGGCGTGCCACTGACATATTTGAAGAAGATCCAGACAGTGACGCAAGCAGCGGTGGTGCCGTGCACGCCCAAGTTCGTGCTCGGCCTCATCG
>JAVFAO010000409.1:0-6159 GCA_034002465.1 Myxococcota bacterium | reverse complement strand
CGCTGCCCCACTCCCCGCCAAAGGGCAGTGCCCTTTGGAATCCCTTTGATGGTAGCTTCGCGATGACGGCCCTCAGACGGCAATACGCAACGTCTTCGAACTCGTCTCATTGAGCCTTGGAATACTAACACCGGTCACCTGGCGCGCAGACCGCGACCGGCCCTTCGGCCGCTCGCTTGAACTCCCAAGAGGAGGCATACACCCCCCATGGCCGCGGGGCAACAGCAAAGTCGGTCCTGCGCGACGGCAAACGAGAATCTTTGAAATGGGTCGCATCCTTGCGCCGATATGATGTTTTTGGAGGACGGCGAGAGGCCCACGCCGGACTGAGGCTGCGCTGAGTTCAGCATTGCTCGCTCATCGCGCTTTGTCTATCTTGGACCTCGTCGCTGCGAAGATCGCACGCCCATCCACAGCCACCGAAAAGAGGAGAGTCGCTATGAGCAGTTCAGTCGTCGTGCAGGCTTGGTACGTGGACCTGGGAGCCGCCGCGCTCGCCTTTCTCGCAGCCGACACGGCCGAGCTCGAAGCGCCGCTACGTGCCGCTGCGCGCGCCCAAGCCGCCGTCTACGCCCTGCGTGCCGACCTCCTCGCCGAAGCCTTGGCCGAGCTGCGCGCCCTCGGCGGCGCGAACGAGGTGCTCGCTGGCTGCCTCGCCGCCGACGACCTCGAGCGCCGAAAAAACCTGCCCGAAGCGCGCCGGCTCTTCGAGCAGCTTCGCCGTGAACGCGGCGCACTCGGCGCCTGGGCAGGACTGCGCCTGGTGGGCGTGCTCAGCAAACTCGGCGAGCGCAACAAAGCCGCCATGGCCTACTCCATGGTCGAGACCAACCTCGAAGCCTCCCCGCTCCTGCTCACCATGATGGAGGCGGCGATCTCCACGCATCCCGGCGCCAAGCGAGCCAAAGACCTGAACGATGCCCTCGCCCAACACGCCGACGAGAGCCCCAAACCCATCCTCGCCTTGGTCTACGGTGAGCTCGCCCGGCTCACCGTGGGCTGGACCGACGCCCACCTGCAGCGCAAGCGCGCCCTCGAGCTCAGCCTCGAGCTCGGCGACCTGCTCGGCATCGCCGAGCATGCCCCCGCCGCCATCGAGCTCGCCCTGAGCGAGCAGCGCTACGACGACGCAGAGGCCCTGCTCGCTCGCCTCGAGGAGGCGCGCCAAGCCGTGCTCGCCGCCGAGCTCGGCTCGGCCCTCGGTGAACCCAGCGCAGAAGCCTTGCGCGCCCGCCTCGATGCCAGCCGCCAGCGCAGCTCCACCCTCAACGACGCCCTCCAAGACGCCCGCGTGCTCGAGCAACGACCACAGGCCCTCGCCCGCGCGCTGAACGCCCTCTTCCCCAAGCAAGGTCCCCAGCTCGCCGAGAAGCTCGGCAAGCTGCAGAGCCCCCACTCACTCGAGCGGCTGCTGCAAGCGCTGGAGCGCTCGCAGCTCCCCGAGCACGCTGGCAGCGTCGAAGCCAGTGATTTCGAGCTCTTCCTCAATCAGCTCTGCCAACGCGAGGAGGAGGAGCGAGTCCACCGCAGCATCCTGCGTGCCCGCGAGGAGGAGAGCAGCACCCGCGACGCCCTCAGCGAGCTGGTGCAGAGCCTCTGCGCGCCAGCGCTGCACGGCGAGCTCCTGCGCAAGCTCGACGGCCTGGAGCTGCACGAGAGCTTGGTGCAGCTCCTGGATTCCATCGACAGCGCGGTGCAAGCCCGCGAGCTCGAGCCGCTGCCCCGACAGCTCTCGGCCCAGATGGATTTGCTGCTGATGCGCGAGGAGCGTGGCAAAGAAGCGCGGCTCGCCGAGCAGGCGCGGTTGCAGCAGCGCGAGCAGCGGCTGCAGGCGCTGGCCAAGGCGCAGGCGACGCCATCGGCGGCAGCGGTGCTGGAGGTGCTCGAGGGCTTGTTGGGTGCGGAGCCACTGCAACGCTTGACCCCGTTGATCAGCGCGCTGCAGCAGGACGCGAGCTTCGTCAGCTTGGCTGAGCTGATCGAGCGGGCGCTGCGCAGCGACGATGTGATGGGCTTGGCAGCAGACCTGGACGCTGCGCTGGAGGGCCTGCTCGCGCAGGAGCGCTACCAGCGCGAGCTGCCGCAGCTACCGGAGGTCTTGGCCAAGGCCAGCGAATCGGGCAGCGCCGACGCGCTGGCCGACGCGGCGCGGCGCCTCTTGGGCGACGAACGAGGCGCCCCACTCATCCAGCGCCTGGCCTGTCTGGCTGAGAAGGGCAGCATCGAACGGGCCGCTGCGGCCTTTGGCGAGGCGCTTGCCCGCTGTGACGCGCGCAGCATCATCCCGAGTTTGGCGCCGCTGCTCGACATGCTCATCCGCGAAGAGAACGTGCGCGCCCGCGAGGCGGCGACCAAACGCATGGCCGAGGTCATCAAGCTGCTCACCCACGCCAGGGAAGAGGAGGCGACGCGCCTAGCCGATGTGATTGCCGCCATGGACCTGCTCTATGGCGCCGAGTTCATGAAGGACGCCGGCCCCAAGTTCGAGCGCCTGGAACACCCCAAGAGCATCGAGCGGGTGCTCGAGGTCATCGAGCAGGCCTTTGGTCGGCGCGAGCTTCGCGCCTTGCCCGAGAACCTGCACAAGACCCTGGATGAGCTGCTGGGCAATGAAGGCAGCAAGCCTGCCGAGCCCGTCATCGAGCTGCCCGACGACTTCCCCACCTTGGCGCTGGTGGAGAAGGAGCACATCAAGAAGGCGCTGTACTTCACACGCAAGGATCTAGCCCGCGCCGCCGCCGTGCTGGGCGTCAGCCTCGAGGAGCTGCAGGTCCGGATGCAGCGCCACGGTCTGGACTAGCAGTCCAAGGGCAGGTGGGCTCAAGGTTTGTGGGGCGCTGCCCCACACCCCGCCAAAGGGCTTGGCCCTTTGGAATCCCTTTGAGCTTTCATGTCGAGGTGTTACGCGCGGGTTGACCCCTAGCTGTGGTTCGCTTCAGGACGGGCGCCATGAATGTCGCCCCTACTGCCCTCGGTCGGTCATCGAGTCGCGGAGCTGTATTCCCAGGATTGCAGAGGACTTGCCCCGCAAGGCGAGGAGAGGATGGCGCGCGCGGACAGCGCGAGGCAGACTGGGGTCCGAGCGCGGGTTGACCCCTAGCTGTCGTTCGCTTCAGGGCGGGCGCCATGAATGGCGCCCCTACTCCAGCTCTTCCCCGCAGGGCGAGGGAACCCGCGATGCGCTGGGCGATCGAGGCGCTGTATTCCCTGGGATGCAGAGGTCTTGCCCGTTTCCTCGCAGCAATAGTGCTGCGGAGTCGACGAGCGCAGGATGAGACGTGGGGCCGGCTTCCAGCCGGCCGACCGGGTTGCAGGAGTGGCTGGCGGTCTCAGGGTGGCCTTGCCCTGCAATGCGAGGAGAGGATGGCGCGCGCGGGCAGCGCGAGGCAGCCTGGGGTCCGAGCGCGGGTTGACCCCTAGCTGTCGTTCGCTTCAGGACGGGCGCCATGAATGTCGCCCCTACTGCCCCGGCCGGTCATCGAGTCGCAGTGCTGTATTCCCAGGATTGCAGAGTGATTGCCAAGGCAGAGGAAGACTCGCACGCAGACAGCGAGGCTCAAGCGCTACGACTCCGTCGTACCAGGCAAGAAGCCGTACCGTCCAGCCGAGCTCTTTGAGAAATGGACGTGGTTGCAGGCCGCTTGCACGTCAGAAGGGGGAGCGACGTTCTCGAAAACAACCACCTGGCCGAGCGCGCCCGAGGCGCAGAGGTTCCGATAGAAGGCGTCCTTGACTGACGGCGCGACCTCGCCGTCATCGTCCGCATCTGCCTCTTTGTATGGGTTCAACGGGGTGTCCAGCACGACGAAGCCTGGGTGCCCACTCCTCGCCGCGAGTGCCTCCTGCATCAGTCCGATGACGTAGCCAGCGCAGAAAACGGCACGCACGCCCTTGCCATGACTCGTGCGTTTCCTGCCGTTCACAAGGAGATCTGCGGTCCTCTCGTCGAATGCCACAGTGATGTCGTCGGCCACCCTCCATTGAACGAACAAATGTCGAATCCGCGAGCACACGTTGGACATGGTGTTCGCCGTGAGCTTGGTGAACTCCAGCTTCTCCCCCTTCACCGGCGTGGCATCCAAATCTAACAGTTGCTTCTTCAGCGAAACGATCCGGGCACGCTGTTGCTCGACCCTGACGTACGCCCCGTAGCTTCCTTGGATCGCTCGGAGCTCGCTCGCCGTGGCTCGCACCTTCGGGACCAGGGCCGCATCAATCTCTGCGGAGATCCCCGCGCCTTGCGGAGCGACGAAGTAGTACTCGGATGGAGCCGAGAACGCCTTCTCGTGGACGGAATAACACAGCTTCCCGAGCTCCAAGAGGACCTGGTTCGGCTGCAGCGGCTCCTTGTAGTGCTTGCACTGGTAGTTGTGCCACTCCTCGTCGGAGACGAATGCCACGACGTCCCGCCCGAGATCGCCCGCTCCACCGCATCGCTCGACGCGCTGGTATCGGCCCTTCAGGCTGTGGGCCCACTCCAAAGCGAAGTCTTCCCACTGGCCTGGGGAAAAGACACGCAGCAGGTCGATGGCGGGCACGATGGCGCTGCCAGCGGGCGTCGGTGCCACCGTGACTGCCTTGGGCTCCTCGAGCGGATGCGTCGTCGCCTTGGACGTGCTCATGATGCCGCTCCCGACCCGCGGAACACGCGCGCTCGATGCCAGCTCAGGTACGCGCGGTGGGCGTCGGTCAGGTTGGCGGCTTGCAGCAGACCGTCGAGGCCCAGCGCGCCACGGGCGGCCGCGTCGAGGGCGTGCGCCACGACAACGCAGCCCTCGTCGTCGAGGGTGATGAACCCGCGGTCGAACGCGGCGTCGAGGTGGGGCGCGAGCAGCAGGCCGTTGAACACGTCGAGGCGCTCTGCGTCGGTCTCGCAGTCCGCCCATGGCTTGATGTGGCTGGCGCGGAGCAGCTCGACGACCGCGAGGCCCGAGAGTGGGCAGCGGCCCTCCCAGTAGTCGATGAGGCCACTGCGGAACACGTTCTGCCCGACACGCTGGACGACGAGGCGCTCGGCCGCGGTGGTGGTGGGCAGGGTGGCAGTCTTCTGCAAGAACACCTGCAGCGGTTCGTCGGGCAGCGCCCGAGAGAGCTGGAAGGCCCGACGCAGGAGCCGATGCAGGGCGGAGAGCTCGCCCGTGCTTCGTGCTGCCGGTGCGCCGGGCGGCAGCGGGTACTTCCATGGAATACCCAGGCCATCGAGCGCTTCGAACACCTCCCAACGTGATATTGCGACGATGAAGAGCGCGTCGCCAAGACCGCTGAGCCAGATTCGCAAGCTGGTCTGGCTGCTGGTGAACGTCCGCCAGTCGTCGAGCCGCGGCCCCTCGACATCGAAGCCGTTGTCGAAGGCCGCCTTCTCGAGCCGCGTCCAGGTGAGAGTAGTCAGCGTCACTTCGCCTGCCCCTTCTTCGAGGCAGACCGCTTCTGCGGTGCCGGGAGATCCTTGGCCAGGAGCTTTCGCCCAACGAAGGTGATGCCGTTCTGGTTCAGCCGGAGCACCGCCTTCTCTAGGGGGACGAAGTCGACGTCCCCAGAAGCGACCCAGAGCCAGCGGGCGATCGAGGCACCATCGACAAGGTGTTCGCGGAGTTGCACGAGTGCTTGCCGACGCTTCTCAATCACCGTCCGAACCTCGCCCGTAGTCGCTGAGTGGGGCTCGATGCCAATCAACGCAGCGCTCGGGACGTGGCCCACGAGATAGTCCCAGCGGTGTTCGCCCTCACGCCCCTCCCTCAGCCCTGCATCGAGGTCCAGGCTGTCGGCGAAGTCGTCGCGGATGGCTGCGTCGATTCGGTCGCGGTCGGGCTTCAACAGCGCGCCCAGCCCATCTTCCATCGGCGTACTCTTCTTGCTCATGGCGAGTCCTCGGGTTGTTGGCTTTTGCGCGACACCGCCTCGTTGGCCGCCTCGCGCACGACCTCGCCAAAACGGGACGAGAACGCCGTGAGCCCTCCCCACCCGGCGACCCGCTCATCCTCGGAGCCTGGATCGAGCGTTGAGATGTCGTGGCTTCGCACCCGGCCCTCGGAGTCGAACTCGAACGAGTACGCCCGGTAGACCTTGCTCAGAGCGTCCGCCGCCAATCGTTGCATTTGCTGGGTAGTGTCGACCTCGAAGGCAGCGCAGAGCAGCTGCCACCGCGCGTCGTAGTCCTGC
>JAVFAO010000408.1:0-6201 GCA_034002465.1 Myxococcota bacterium | reverse complement strand
CCAGCCCGAGGACGGAGGGCCGCTGCTCTGGGGTGCCATCGACAAGAGTGGGCGGTATGTGCTCGAGCCCAGGTTCAGCTCTCTGTGCCGGTTTGAAAAGGGGCTTGCTTGCGCGCGCGAGGTCGTCCACGGCCAGCACTTTAGGGGCTACATCAACCGTGAGGGCAAGTGGATCTTCAGGCAGCCATACACGCCCTCCCGGTGACGGTCTGCGTCGTTGGCCGCGTCCATGCGGCCAACCCTTCGGGTGTACACGACTCTTCGCCTCCTGGCTGTTCCCGCTGACGCAAAGCGACTTTGCCGAGCGCAGCGCCTGTATGCTCGGCAACGCCACCGTGGCCTGCTTCCCTATGTCGCCCGCGAAGCCCCTCCCGATGGTCAGACAAGACATCAAATGCCGCACCAAGAGAGGTGGTGGATTCAGGAACACGATTTCGTTTGACACGTCATGTTCGTGTGAGTACCGTGTCCTGTAGTTGGGTGGATTCTCGAAAGGAGGTTACAACACATGAAGAGAGGCGTGTCTGTTGGCAGTATGCTGTGTGGTGTGTTCGGTCGCCGCTTCGGCGTCATGATACCCTTGGTGGTTCTGGTCCTGTTGATTCCGCGCGTTGCGCCCGCCTTCACATGCTTGGTATGGGTTGGAAGCGAGTGCATCAGTTGGCAGGATGGAATTGCACCATATCGCATCAACGAGGATAGCTTCGTCAATGCTTTCGTTGGCGATGCGCATCTCGCCAATGTGGATTGGTCTCTCTACATTGGCTACTCTGCCCGCCAGTGGGCCGAGGCGGATGCGGGAAGCGGATTGGAGTGGGATTACGCAGGAACAACAAGTCTCGGTTGTAGGGACGGAGCAAGTCCAGGCGTGGTGTCGACGACCTACACTCCCAATGGGGCATTGGGCGCGGCGCCAATCACGTGGAACCCCCAAACGGGTGCGATCTTGCGTGCGAATGTCTGCATCAACTCATGGTATCCTTTTTCCGTTCAGGAGGAAGTGCCGTCTGGACGATACGATATTCGAGCTGTGCTCACACACGAATTTGGGCATTTCATTGGAAGCAATGAAAATCCAAACACCATTATGAATGCTTCCCTCAGTTCGGCAATCTCGGCCAATGAATTGCTGGGTGACGACAAAGCATTTGCCCGATGGCAGTATGGGTCGCGAAGCTTGACAGTGTCAGCTCGTACCCTCACGCCGCCTGCGGTGCGACGGGACTCTGTGGAATTGCCTTCGTTCGAGGAAACACCAACCATCGCTCTGACTATCAGATCGGAATCACAATTGATCCGAACACTGGGATTGCTCTGGTGGGCACCTATGCGTCGCACATCAACTGGGTCTATGATGCCCCTCAGGTTTTTGTTTCGTCTTGGGGTACTCCCGATGCCACATTTCTTCTCTTGAACTATCCCAACTATACGACGGGACTGCAAAGTTTTTGGCAGAAGAACGATGCTGTGTTTCCGGTTGTACAATCATCATGGTGGAATCTCACACAAAACTCACCAGTGCGTGCTTCTGTGGCTTCGAACGGCGCTCGTGCGGTGCCACATCTTTTTGCGGCAATGTAGCCCTCCTCTCCTTGCCAATCGGAGTTGTGATGAATCGACAGCCCTGGTCTCCGCAAAGTGTTAGCGCTTCTCTATTTGTTCCATTTCTCTTCCTGATCGGGACCACTGGATTCGGATCACTTGGCTGCACAGAAGTGAGTTCGTCCTATGAGAGCGGAGAACTATTGTTGAGTGAGTCGTACGACGGCGCCATTCCGTCTGAGATCTGCAATTTCGTGGAGCCAAAGGACGATGACATCGAGATTCAATCGACGGTTGAAACCCCAACGTTATGGCCTGAAATGACGCCTTGTCAATTTCTTCGAACCGTATCCCTGCGCTCCTCGACGAGTGACATGACTCGCTTCGTTGTTCGATCTTTGTTTTCCAGAAAGACATCCATTGGAACCTATTCGTTTGCGAGACTTCGAGACGCAAAGAATCCGAACGATGAGATCTGGATCACCTTTTTCGGCGGTGTGGAGTCGGACAGTGTGGCGACAACGGCCGACGTGGGTATTTCCATCGGCGAGACCGTCTGGCTTGCTGCAGCTCCTGGCTCACGAGAGTGCCTCGAAGGAGCACTCGTTGTGGGCTCAGGAGAAGTGCTCATCGACAACAGTCTCCAAAAGCTTCGTACACCAATGGGTGTCATCAGTGCTGATGATACTGATGTGTTCATTCACGAGTGTCTTGGTGACAAGCGCGCTCAGGCAGTGTGGATTGAAGAGCAGACCCAAGTGTCCGCTTTTCCTGAGTCTCTTGACGACTCATTCATCGCGCTTGACCCCATTCCGTAAAGAAGCTTTTTCTTTATCACGAAGCAACTCATCCCTGCGCACAAAGAAAAGGAGCTTTTCATGTATTCACGAACTGTGCGACCATGGTTCGGGTTTGGCGTGCTGATTGCGGTCTTGCTCGCAGCCTGTGGGTCGGAGTCCGAGGCGGACATCACCGACACGCAACGCTCGGAACAGGAGGATGCGCAGGACAGCGTCGATGCTTGCCCTGCGCCCATCGCGTCGCTCGATCAGTGCTTCCAGGGCGTGCTCACCGCCGAGTGCGGTGCTGCAGGCGCCCCGGTGCTGGGCTGTGAGCCCAACGGCGCATCGTCGCGGTGTTTCTGGTTCCTTGGCGCTTGCATGCCCCCAGGCTTCGTGCCGAGCAGCTGCTCGACAGAGGACTTTTGCTGCAGCGACGCCTTTCCGGAACCGTTGACAACAGAGCTTTTGGCCCCGTTGCGCCTGCTCGGACTGGGCACCTCCCCATGGTCACCAGAGCGTGCGATGACGCTCTCCGTCACGGAGCACTCCGGTCTGCAGCGAGATACCAGTTTCTCTCCCCAAGTGCTTTGCAACGGTGCCTTCGAGGTCGAAGACCAGACTACGCCTTGCGGCGACGCGGTGCTCAGCGTGAGCAATCCGGGCACCCTCGTGCTGACCTTCGGTCCCGCCGAGGGCGTCTTCTCCGGCTGGCGACTGCTCCTCGAGCTCGACCCGCGCAGCGCGACCGGGCGAGCCTGCCAGGTTCCTTTTCGCGACGCCGAGCTGCTCACCTGTCAGGTCGAGGCCGAGCCCAAGTGTGCGAGCAGCGGTAGCATCGTCATCGACCGATGGCCAAGCAACGCCGCGGAGGCGGCTCAGGTGCACGGCGAGCTCGAGGCGCGATTCGGAGAAGTGGAGCTACAGGCCCAGTTCTAGAAGCATGCTTCACGAGCTGCGTGAGGAGCGGGGCATCCCACTTCTTGCGTTGCATGCCCAACGGCAGCCTCCGTTGCATGACGCCATCGCCTTCGACGTGAGCGAGTACCGAGTCTGCGCCCAGCTCGAGGACAGCAGCATCTACTGCTGGGAAACCTGATAACACCCGGTGAGTCTCACGACACCTGGAAACCGCAGCTCGCCGTCTGGGACGAAGAGTAGGAACGAGGAACGAGGAACGAGGAGCGAGCGCAGCGCTGGTGTGAAGCAAGACAGCGAGGGGTTGACACCCGCAAGCGCTTTCGCAAGACTGACCATGTGAGCGAAGGCACTCGAACAGGCACCTCACCCTCCACGTAGTATCGCAAGGACTCGGGGGAACACGCTACGAACGCCACTTGACCTACAAACACAACCTGCCCACCTCGCTCGACGCCAGGACCGGCTCCAGCGGTGGCTTGGTGCTGCTCCGAGGGATCAGCGAGTTCGGAACCGAGGGGGTAACCTTCCGAGGCATTGGGGTCTTCTCACAGATGCACTCAACCGTCGATTCGAACTTCGCAAACTGGGGAACGCCAGGGTCCCAGTACCTCTCCGAGTTTGCCGACGCGCAAAACTGGACCACCGTCTCCACCACCACCCCAGCGGTCCTCGAACTTGCCGAAGAGCCCATGCCCCTCCCGGCGCCTTCGGGGGAAGCCGCTGGCTGCGCCGATCCGTTCAGTCCGGCCTGCATCACCTGGCAGACAGACTCTCCCATCTGGGGTGAGTACACCGGTACCCCTGAGCTCGTCTCCATTCCTGAGGGACAGCCCGAGCCTAGCCCCTGGATTGGGCAGGCGCCTCAGGCTGCTCAGCGCGCTCTGCCCGCTACCAGTGCGCGCGCCCCTGGAAGACCGGCACTCATGACAAAACAGGCATGGCGGTAGGCTTCATGGGGGTCAGCCAGCGCTCCAAGCCCAACCGCGTCGGCTCTCTCATGCTCGTCTGCGCACCTTGGAGAAAAGCCTCCTACACGCAGTCGTGGAGCAGCCTCTTCCACCTTGGGACCACCGCTCCCAACGACGCCTTGGTTTCCCTCTACAAGCAGGGCGTCGGGCATCTTCGCGATGCCTTGGTTTCCATGTACGAGCTTCGCCAGAGGGGCACCGAGGACGACACCTACCTGCATCCCATCTCGATGCAGCTCTGCCCTCCCAACTACGCCCTCTATGGATGGCGCGCGCTCTATCGGGAGAAGGCCTTCGCAGCAGGCGAGCCACCTCCCCCCGCGGGCACGAAGGTGCATGAGCTCGTGGGCATCGAGACCGTGAAGTGTCGTCGAGTCATCCCTGCCGCGCCGCTGGAGGACCCGCCAACCACCCTCGAGGTCCCACTCAGCTTAGACTCTCCGCTGCTGAGGAGCAGCCCCTGGAATTTGGGTTCGGAGCAACTCTTCGACGGCTATCGCTTCGCTGGCGAGGTCTACAGCGTCGAACAGCGTATCGGCGAAAACGTCGAGAACTCGCAGCCATGGATGGCGAAGAGTCGTGTAAACCCGAAGGGTTGCGAGCAGGATGCGAGCAACAACACCCAGGAAGGCATCTTCTCACTCGAGCAGAGCTGTTCAGGCGTGCAGCTCGTGGGCGGCATCCACCTCGTGGTGGAGAACGACGGGCGCATCGTCCGGCTCTACCCCGGCTGTGTCAATCCGCCGGAGTGAGCGATGTCATCGCATTCGTTCGCTCTCGGGCACCGACCTCTCGACAGCAGCAATTGTCGCCCGCCTTCCCTGGCGGGCACCCTTCGGGCTTGCTTCGCAGCGACTCTCCGTCTCCTGGCTCCGAGTTCCTTCGGAATGTCGAGAGGATGCGTTCCCTTCGCTCACTTTCGATTGCGTTTCCCTCGTCCTCCCGACGCAGCTCGCCATCATAGGAGGTCTATCATGTCCTTGCACAACGCTCGATGCGCGCTTGCTGTGCTGTGTGTCTTGCTCAGCGCAGCCGCATGCGGGAACGCTTCTGTTCGCGAAGAAGAGACCCCTTCGGCAGCACTCACGGACGAGCTTGCCGAGCTGCCCGTGGAAGTCAACCGCGGCGTCTGGCTGATCGGAAACAAGTATCCCTGTCGCCAAGACCGCGATTACACACTCAACTGTTTGCGAACATTCAGCAAGCTCAAGCTAGACGCCGCCCTAGTGAGTATCGTCCGGACGACAATGTACGGCATACCAAAGATCATTGGCTTCACCGAAACCAAAGAGGTGATTGGCCTCCACGTAGACGGGTTTGCGCAATCATTTCGAGAGATTGAAGCTATGTTCGCCGTTAAGCCAGCGCTCGTCTTGCTCAGGGAGGACCGTTGCCTGCACGCCATATCGCTGCCACCCAAGGCCACACGTTTCGACCCCGAGCCCGTCCCAGAGTCGCTGTTCCCGCTGACGCAAAGCGACTTTGCCGAGCGCAGCGCCTGTATGCTCGGCAACGCCACGTTGGCCTGCTTTTCCCTGCCTCTGTCCTCAACCTTCGAATGCGCTGGCTGCGAGTGCGGTGGCTGTGAGCCTCCGGGCCCCATCTCGGACGGCGTTTTGTACCTCGGTGAGGGCTACTGGACCGAATCGGAGGTCTTTCGCCCCGACCTGAAGTGGCGCAGCAGGAGCGCCGACTGGCGCGCCTTCGACGGCGCCGATGACCTCGACAACGACGGTGTCTACTTCCTCGATCCACCCCTCTGCGCCCTCGACCGGGAAGACGGCACCTGGCGCTGCGGCCATGTCACTGGAACGCTCGCTCTCGCGAGCCTCTCGCAGCGCTTCCCGCGCGCATCGGATGCGCGCGTGCAGACGCTGACTCGACCCTCGCTTCACTCGCTTTCAACGCATTCCTGGACGGCCGCGAAGAGCTCGAGCCGGTGCTCGACGAGGCTGGCGCGCCACTGCGCGGCGGCGTGAGCCTGCGCACCA
>JAVFAO010000407.1:0-6211 GCA_034002465.1 Myxococcota bacterium | reverse complement strand
GCATCGCTGGTCGCCCTCGAAGCCTCACGGCTCTGGCTGAGGCTACACTTCGATGCAGGTGAGAGCAGCAGTGTTCCATCACAAGAGCTGGGCAGGGCGTTGGTCGACCTGCTTTGCGCACCGAAAGCCCAGCGCATTCTGGCCCACTACGGTCCGGAGGCGCTTCGCTATCGCATCGAGTGGGCCGCGCAGGGTCGGCGACGGCAAGCCACCCGCGAGCTCGTCAGCGCTCTCAGCGCGCGTTATCCCCAATGGATTAACGACCCAGAGCAGCGACACTGGGAATTCGTCGCCAAGCTCCAAGGACAGCAGCTTCGCCTCGAGCTCGAGCCGCGCTTCGAGGACCGACGCTTTGCCTATCGCCTGCAGGATGTGCCCGCAGCTTCTCATCCGACCATTGCGGCAGCGCTCGCCAGACTTGCACAGCCGCAGAGCCAAGACATGATCTGGGATCCCTTCGTCGGTTCAGGAACCGAGCTCATCGAATGTGCGCGATTGGCGCCGGGGTGTCGTCTCCTCGGTAGCGACCTCGCCGCGGGCGCCCTCGAAGCAGCCAAGCTCAACAGCGAAGCTGCTGGAGTGAAGATTGCGCTGCAACAAGCGGACGCCTTGTCAATGCATCCTCGCGGTCTGCGCTTGATCGTGAGCAACCCTCCGATGGGCCAGAGGGTACGTTTCGAGGAGTCGGCGGACGCCTTCTTCTCGCGGGCCTTTCGCCACTTTGCGTCACTGCTCGGTCGTGGCGGAGCGCTGCTTTGGGCCACATCCAGACCGGATACGGTGCGCGCCCTTGGGCCAAACGTCGGCCTGCAACTGCAACGAGAGATTGCTGTGGACATGGGCGGCTTCGACGCGACTTTGCAGCGCTGGGAGCGTCTCTGATGCAGGGCGATGTACCGCGACGCAGCGGTGTATTCCGAGAAGCCGCGTTCAGTCGTCGCCGCCTGGGTCGGTGTCCTCGTCGCTCACTTTGGGACTGATGTCGACCCGTTTGATCGCAGGCAAGCTCGTCCAGGAGTGGCAGGCTCGACGTTCTTGAGGCAAGGGACCAATGGCGCTCTCCATCTCGGCTTGCCGAATCTCTGCAGCGAGCGCGTGCACCTCGTCCTCTTCATCCGGGTTGCTGCTGCCGAGCAGCTCCATGCGCTGGATGGCCGACCCGAGCTCGCTGAGGCGCTCGCGGCTCGCAGCGGTCCAGTCTGCGAAGAGCTCGTTCTGGCTCTCCCAGATTCGGCGGTGAAGGGCATCGGCGAGGGTTTCGAGAGCCGCCTGTTGCGAGGCCTCGATGCAGAGTGAAGGGCTGGACTCGGAGGGCTCGACACCCGTGATCCGAAAGGTGGAGTCCGGGCCACAGACCTGCGAGCCAAGCCAGATGAGTAACTCTCGGTCGTCTTGGCCGAGAGGCATCCGGAAGCTGAGGCGCAGCCCCTGGGCGTGGGAGAGCAAGCGCTCTCGGGCATCCACAGGAAAGCTGTCAAGGTCGACCACTGTGGCTCCAGCGGCATGCCACTCCAGCAGTTGCTCTGGCGTCCAAGCGCTTCGGGAGTAGGTTTCCCGATCGATCCGCACGGAAGCAACGAGGCCAGCTTGGCCTTCGACTCCCTTGAGGTCAGCACCACATAGATCGGCGAAATGGAGATTGGCGCCGGTGAGCCGAGCTCCGGTGAAGCGAGCGCAACACAGTTTTGCTGCCTGCAGGTCGGCACCGCTGAGGTTTGCCCCTTCGAAGTCAGCCGCCTCAGCGTTGGCCCAAGAGAGGCGGGCCCAGTTCAGCCTGGTGTTGGTGAGGTTGGCCCACGTCAGCTTGGCCCAATGCAGATTGGCGCCCGTCAGGTTCGCGTCCGAGAGATTTGCCCCTTCGAGATCGGCGGTCTCGAGGCTCGCTCCAACCAGATCCGCCGAGCTGAGATCGGCACCGATCAGATCGCTCGACTCCAGGCGAGCACGAATCAGCAGCGCCCCCTCGAGGAAGGCACCATCGAGTTTGGCCGTATTCAGGGTGGCGCCGGTGAGATCGGCCTCGCAGAGGTTTGCACGGCTCAGGTCGCAGTCGGTGAGCGAAGCGCGTCTCAGCACGGCAGCTTCCAAACAGGCGCCGTGTAGCCGGGCGGAATCGAGCCGAGCCGCTTGGAAATTGGCTCGGCTCAAGTTCGATCGGCTGAGATCGACACCCACCAGTTCGACACCTTCGAAGTTGGCACCTTCCAACTCACTCTCGGAAAAATCCCGCTCACCCTCGGCGAAGCGAGCGAGCAGCTCCTCGACGTTATCAACGCTCATGTCGGTGGATCCCCACAGCGCGACCTTGCGCGGGCTCACAGAAGAGGATTCTACTCCTCCCGCCTTGGAAGCACAACCGGCCACATCGCCCCATGGCACCGGCTGAGCTTGGCATGCAAGCAACGGGGATGATGGCGACCAAAAGAGCAAGCGCATCGGCGCCAAATGTCGAAGGGGGTGTTAGACTGCGCTAGCCGAGGCGTTGCTAGGCGGACTGTCGTTTGGGCGAGTGCCCGTCGGTCTTGGAGAAGCTGAGGGAACAGGCCAAACGACGAGAAGTGGGGTGACAGGCCAAGCGCCCAATCGACAAGAAATGCGTCAGAGAAGGATAGAAGCTATGTTGCGCCTGAGCTTTGGCATCATGATGTGGATACTGGTCTGCGCTCTTCCATCGATAGCGACGGCCCAATCGCGGAGCCCGTCGAGCACCCTCGATAGTCTCGAGCACTTCGACGCTTTCAACAGCAAGGGCATTTTCGTGTTCTTCGAGCCAGAGCTCTCGGGTGCCCTCGTCGACGACGCAGACGAGGGCGCCATCGGTGCCCAGGTGGAGCTGATCTTCAACGCCAGGGCAACGCGCTCGACCTTCTTCAGGTTTGAGTCGCTGACCGCGGCTCCGATGAGGCTTCCATCGACCGACGCGAACGTGTGGGGACGGCACGAGCTACGTGCGGAGCTGGGCCTTATCGACCTCGAGAGTCAGGATGGATTCTCACTGCGAGCGCGCAGCAGTCTCGCTCACGGTGACGATCGGGGGATGAGCATCCGTCCGCGAATGCTGGGCCCGGCCCCAGACTTGGAGTGGGCTAGCGTATTCGAGATTTCTCCCAAATTTCGGACGGACGCTGTATTCTGGGAATTTCCTCTGCAGTACAGCTATCAGCTCTCCTCATTTGGGGCGCGGGCTGCCTTGATCGAGCGTATCGAGCAGCACAAGCTTCTCTTTGGCTCAGCCATTGACCCACGGGTTTTCGACATCGCGGGTGGCCGTTTCTGGTTGCCGACGGTCTCATGGAGTCGGGATGTGATCACGCCGAGCAATCCCGAGAGCCCTGTAAGAACACATGATTACCTCAATTTTTCGGTGTTTGGCTACGACCAAGTGCTGCTCGATTTCGACACTGCCGTGGCTTTGGCATTTCTTGACCTGGGGGGCAGCATCTGGTTGGACGGCGGCGACGGCGTAGCCTTTGCTGGTGGCGTTGGTATCGCCTACGAGTGGTTCGAAGCGCCACATGGTCGGGTCGAGTTTCTCGTGCGTTCCGATCGTCTACGCGGTGTGGCCAACGTGTATCATGGCTCCGAACAAATCATCGAGCTCGCTGCCTCGTTGGGTTCCGACCCTTTGCCTGACTTTTTCGACCTGAGCCTGGGCGCGCGGCATCGCTCATCGATGGTGATTGGCTCTGACCTTGCTCCACGCGAGCCGATCCCACCAGACCTGCTCTTCGCCACGCACACCGAGCTTGGCATTCGAGCCTCATTGTCGGCGTCTGTTGCACTCGAGCTGGGTCTCTACTACCTCGCTCGGCGCTTACGCCCGGAAGATGATTGGTCTTTCCCAATCCGAACAGCGTTTGGGCATGAAGGTGGACTCTACCTCCGCCTTCCAAGCCAATTCATCGACTAGCTGCTTGGTTGCGGAGGCTGGGACTCTTTCAGTCCAGCGTCCGTATTCTTCCAAAGCGCGCATTGACCTCAACCCAAGGAAAGACGTGACGGTCCTTGGGCAGGTCATAGATATGCTGTTCGCGATCGCGCTCGGTAGTAATGAACTCGGTCGTATACGACAGCGGCGACCAGTGATGACAGATCTGCGGACGTGAGCCCATGTCGCAGGCAGCCAGAACCTGCGCTGCTTCGTTGCGAATCCAGACGGGGTGTCCCACTGCGCTGTCGACGGTGACCTGGGTGTCATGTGGCGCGCCCCGAACCTGGCGATCGAAGACGTTGCTGAGGAACTCGAGGGCCTCGGGCAAGACCTCTCGATCGAGCACGCCTCGCACATGCGAGGTGGGCACGTGCTCGAGGAACTGGGCGTCTCGGAACAGTTTGCTGACGCCGTCGAAGGAGAGTGACTCTACGCTGCCGAGCAAATCGGTGAGCAGGCGCGACTCGAGGGCAGCGTGGATGGTGTTGTGGAAGTGGCGGATTGCGGTACGCGAGACCACCGCTTGGTAATATTTGAGGAAGAGTTCGCCCTCGACCATGGCGCGCAAGAATTTCTCGTTTCCGCCCGCACCGTGAGCAGAGCCATTGATGGCGCTGAACAGGAAGTTTCGGGCGACTAAGCCATCGAGCAGTGCCCGCTGCGACGGTGTACCCGTGAGGAGCAAGCTCTCTGCCATGAGCGCATTCGCGCATCCCTGACTGTAGCCGATGATGCCAAATGGGGTGTCGACTTGGCGAATGGCCTCTTCAATTTTCTGAGCATTGTATTCCAGAGTCTTCGCGGTGCCCGTGTCTGCGCGCATCACGCGAACCCCGCGCTGCGCTTCGAGCCGCAGGAAGCTCTCCTCGAGTTCGCGACCGCGCACACCCTCAGTGACCACCCCCATCGCCGTCACGATGGTGAAATCGTAGCGGCCAGGCTCTGGGTCGATGAGCAGACGAATCAAGGGATCCTCGAGCAGGGCGCGTCGGTCTGCATCATAGGCGTATTGCACCTCGACGATGGTCTCGAGCAAACGTTGCTCATCGTCGAGCGCTACTGAGCTCTCCGCGCCCTGCATTACCGCGACGCGGCGCGCAAGCCAGGGGCGCACCTGATCGACATCGTCTTGAACGTTGCGAACGATGGAGCGAACGACCAGGGCTTCGTGGTTTCTTGCCCAGAAATGCTTGAACCAATCCTCTTGAAACGCTGTGGGCTTGGCATCGAGGCAGCGGGCACAGGCATGAAACGCTTCCGCGTAGGCTCGTCGCGCCACATCCACAGGACCTTGCATCTCTGGAGAAAAGGAACAGCTCTCCCCCACGCTGTCGGCATAGTCGATGGCTTTGATGGCATCTTGTGCCAGACGCTCATAGCGCAGCGCTTGCACGCGGGAGGACTTGGCGAGTCGCCGACGCTGCAGGTGAAGCTTGCGGGCCCAGTAGGGTTTGGCCAGCTCAATCACGCGCTCGGACGCACTCATCAAGGCCTGGAAGTAGCTCTCCCGAGCCCAACGACCACCAGCCATGTAGTCGTCCCGCCTTGGCAACTCGAGGCCGAGCAAATCTCCCAGACGCTGTACTCTGTCGACGGGCTGTCTGACCAGGTCCTGCTCCTGATTGAGCAGCGCCAGGAGGACGCCGGTGAGTACCCGCGCGCAGTTGAGGCCGAGCTCGGCGAGCACCCCGAGGCAAAAATCACTGCCGCGCCGCAGCATGAAATCGAAGAGCAGATGCTGATTGATCTGCACGAGCTTGCTTGGCGCAGCCTTGACCAGCCCGGTCTTGAGCAATGCAGCAACCTCTTCTGGGCCCAGCAGGCCGTCCAGAGGGAAGTGTCCGTTTTGCTCACTGCGCTGTCGCTCGTCCGCTTCGATGACGTCGGCAAGGAAAAATGAGATGGCGAGCGGCTGAGGCGCGAAAGCGATGCCACCAAAGCCGTCGGCGATGAGGGCAACTCGGTTCTTGAGAGATCGCACATAGCGCAGTCGAGCCAGCGCTTTCTCCGAAAATCGAGAGGAGCCGTGGGCGAGCAGGTACTCGAGCTGTTCTTGTTGGAGGAACGCGGCGCAGCGCAACACGCGTGACTCGAGGCTCGGCTCGACGGGTTGGGGACCATCGACGAGCGCGTAGAACTGAGCAGCCGAGGGGAGATCCTCGAGGCTGCGGGCAAGCCCCTGCTCTTCGACCAAGGGTGTCAGTTTGCAAGGCGTAGGGGG
This sequence comes from Myxococcota bacterium, assembly GCA_034002465.1. Classification (GTDB taxonomy): domain Bacteria; phylum Myxococcota_A; class Bradymonadia; order UBA4248; family JAVFAO01; genus JAVFAO01. Next base: position 59 of record JAVFAO010000407.1, on the reverse strand, counting down.
TGCCAGCACCAGAGGGCTGAGAATGTGGTCGAGCCAGCGCAGCAGGCGATCGAGGTCGA
>JAVFAO010000406.1:0-6246 GCA_034002465.1 Myxococcota bacterium | reverse complement strand
GTAGTACTCTGACGGACCACGCCTCGACGGTAGGCGGGCATGTCCAACACGCCAATTCAGCCGCGTCGAAGCGGGGTTGCAGCGCCATGCGCCAACGAACGCGACCGAATTACCGGTTGCTGTTGCGCGCCATCCCTGGCACGCACCCTTCGGGCTTGCTTCGCAGCGAGTCTTCGCCTCCTGGCTTCGACTTGTTGCGTGCCATCCCTGGCACGCACCCTTCGGGCTTGCTTCGCAGCGAGTCTTCGCCTCCTGGCGTTGATTTCTTGCTGCCGGGGCTAAGCCCTGGACACACGCTTATTCAGAAAAACCCTCGTCCCACACGCTTTCGGAGTGCAGAGCTGCCCCCCGCGCTTGACGCGCTCCCTTTGCCCTCTTAGGCTGCACACTTGGGTCGCTTGTCCCGCAAGCACTGAGTCGCCGCCGAAGCAAACGTTGGCAGGAAACTCGGCTTCACCACACACCTATCGAGAGGATTATGAGCCAGTATCACGAACCACACGCACCAAGCAAAGTGACCGAGGACTTCCTGCGGGCGATGCCCAAGACCGATCTGCACGTACACCTTGATGGCTCGATGCGTATCGAAACCATGATGGAGCTCGCCGAGGAGCGCAAGATCCCCCTCCCCGCCAGTGATCCAGAGCAGCTCAAGAAAGTGCTCAACATCGGCGGACAACATGACAGCCTCGAGTCCTACCTCCGCATCTTCGATACCACACTACAGGTCATGCAAGACGAAGAAGCGCTCTTTCGAACCGCCTACGAGCTGGGGGAAGACGCAGCTCGCGAAAACTGCAAATACATCGAGGTGCGCTACAGTCCGATCCTCCATCAACGCAAAGGACTACCTCTGGCCGTCATCGTCGAGGTCGTCGCAGAAGGACTGCGTGAAGCCAAGCGCAAGTTTGGCATCATGAGTGGCCAGATCGTCTGCGGAATCAGACACATGACGCCTGCCACCTCACTGCGCCTCGCCGAGCTCGCCGTGGCCTTCAAGTACAAAGGCGTGGTCGCCTTCGACCTGGCAGGCGCGGAGTTCAACAACCCCGCCGAAGACCACGCCGCTGCCTTCGTACTCGTCCGCAAAAACAACGTCAACTCCACTGTCCACGCGGGTGAAGCCTACGGGCCGCGCAGCATCCACCAAGCCATCCACGACTGCAATGCTCACCGTATCGGACATGGCGTCAGGCTGCGGGAGGACGGCGATCTCCTCAACTACATCAACGACCACAGAATTCCTCTGGAAATCTGCCTCAAGAGCAATGTCCAGACGAGAGCCGTCGAAAGCATCGAGAGCCACCCGCTGCGCTTCTACCTCGACTACGGGCTGCGCCTCACGCTGAACACCGACAACCGACTCGTCACCGACACCACTGTCACCGATGAGTTCAAGCTCGCCGTACAAACCTTCGACCTGCGACTCGAAGAGATCCGCGGCCTGGTGCTCGCAGGATTCAAGTCGGCCTTCATGCCCTTCCGCAAAAAGCGCGAAGTGATGCGTAAGGCAGCCAAGGAGTTCGACGAGATCGCCCTGAAGCATGGCATCGTCTCCCAGGAACGCCCCAGAGGCCTCGATCGGTACTGGGCTTTCAAAGACACCGAGGCAGAGGCCATCGAAGCGATGGAAGACTAAGCTGCGCTGCTTGCACTCCGCCGGAAAATCAAAAAGGCCATCGCTGGACGGCGGCTTGCATCCCTCATCACAAAACGGATGTCGTGAAGCTCCCAGCCCCGGTTGGAGCCATCGTTGAGCGCATCCTCGAGGCTCTGATCCGTCACCGTCGTCAGCTCGATGACCTTGAAGGCCTTGCTCTGCTCGCTTTCGAAGTCCGCATTCTGCTCGTCACTCACCACTCGTCCTCCTCTTCTGCCAAACCCTGAACGCGCATCGCTCCAAGCTGCTCGCGAACCGCCTCGGATGGATGCTGCTCCGCTCGCTGAAGCAGGGATTCACTCCAAGTCGTCTTCAAGCGCCCCAGCAATGGCAGGAGCGTCAAGAAGGCCGCTTCATCCTCCCACTGCTGCTCAAAGATGCGCGTCAACAGCGCCTCCAACTGCAAAGCGCCACGCTCTTGCGCTTGATCGATCATCACGTCCAACAGCTCCCGCCGCCAAGGCAATGCTCGCTCACCTGCAAGCTCCGCCTCAATCCAGGACAAGAGCTGATCCTCCTCGATTGAACTCTGCCGCAGCAGCGCGCGCCTCAACGAACGTGGACTCTGCTCAGCGGAGAGCAACGCTTCGAGCTCCTCCAATGACAATGGCTCGGACCACATGCGCTGAGATTGGGCCGCAGCCAAACGCAAATCGAGCTGCTCCTCGACATCGCCGAGGATGCTCCGCGCCAAGGCCTCTGCGCGCCGCGCATCCCGCACCAAAGTCGCCTCGAACAGGAGCAAACGTGTCTCTGGCCAGGTCTCACGTGCAAAGCTGTCGAAGAGCCAGCCTGCGTCCGCCCCCGCCGGCTCCAAGCTCGCCAGCTCCGCTGCCGTCTGTCGAAGCGTTGGCCATTCGCTCTGAACCGCGCGCTTCAGCTTCTCTTGGTCGATACCCCAAGCGGCGAGTGCCCTCAAGGCTTCGCTCAGCTCAATGTCAACAGTGGCGCTATCCCATATTTTCAGAATACGCTCCCAGGCGCCGTCGGGGCGGAGTTTCGCCGCCAATCGCATGCCCAAGACCCGGCGAGACAGCAATCCTTCATCCAGCAACATCAAGACCTTCTCCGCTCCAGGCCAGCCAGCACAATCGCTTCCCTGCTGCACCTGCAGCAGCGCCCGAAACAGCGCCAGCCGCGCTGCCTCCCCAAGCTGCGGAGCATCGACCCATGCAAGGAGCTCGGCTCCAAACCCGCAGCTGCATTGCGCCATCCGCTCCAACGCCTCCTCCAGCGCCGGCTCATCTTCACTGCGACGATCCAACACCAACAAGAGCGGACGATACGGCTGTGCAACCTGCTCCTCTGCGTATCGAAGCGCCAGCTCCAAGTACTCCGGGCTTTCCGGCTCGAGCCCTTCCATGCGCAGGGCCAGAGCCCCAGCGCGCGCATCAGGAAAGCTACTCAGATCCTCGAGCAAGCGCTGAAAAGCAGGAGCGCTGAGCTCCGCCTGCTTGGCGAGCGCCATCAACACATGGCCGCGCTGCGGCCAGGGCAGACGCTCTGCTATCTGAAGTAGCCGTTCGAGCTGCTCCTCATCGGCAGTTTGCGCCCGTTCCATCAAGAGCTCGCTACTCTCTCGAGGCCAGCGAGCAAACAAAGGCCCCAGCGACAAGGCCTGCTGAACGTCCGGCAGAGCCTGCTCCAGCAGACGTGCACGCAGCGTCGCAGGCTCGAGCCCATCATACGGCGTCATCACCCTGAGCTCAGCCACAGTGGTGCCCGACGAAAACGCCAAGCTGACGCAGCTCGCCCCTGCTGGCCAAGCCAGCTCGTAGACACCCATTCCTTCCACCAGCTCGAGCTCGAATCCCAGCTCTCCCCCCTCCCACGTCAGCTCGAGACGAGAACTATCAGCCGCGTCCGCCAGCGCAATCTGAATCCCCGTCGCCAACACCAGCGGACGCAGCAGCAGTCCATGACTGTCTTCCAGGCGCAGCGAACTCGAGAGCTGCTGATCGTGCAGAGCTGCAGTCGAAAAGCTTGCCTGTCCAACGACGCTCTGCCCGTTCAACACGAACAGCTCCTCCCACCACTCGAAAGCTCTCGAGGAGGCCTCGACACGTTGCACCTCAACGGGTTGCGGCCGTACCATCGCCTCGAAACGAGCGCTGCTCGGGTTGTAGCGGGCGCTGCTCAAGGCAACACTCAGCGAGCCGCAGTCCCCTGATGCCGCTCGTCGAAGCAGCAGCTCACGCTCACCGTCTACGCCAGAATCCTCCAGCTCGAGCCAGGTCTCAGATGACGCTCGCCCCACCCAAAGCAGCTCGTCCTGGCAGGGATTGCCCTCGCCTACCCACACCATGCTGCGCTGCTCCTTCGAACGCCCAGCTCGCCACTGGATGCCACGACGGCCTCCAGCCAAAGTGAACGCGACCCATTCCCCTGCATCAGCGAGCGACCAATCAAAGGGGACCTCGAGTACGCGCTCCGCAGCACCACAGCGCAACAACCAGCGCCCGACGCCCTGCTCCGACCACGCAAAGCCCGAAGGCTGTCCGTCGGCTGAGGACTGAGCCCAGGCAGATGCAGAGCTCACGAAACAGACAAGAAGCAACAGCAGTCCACAGGCCTGTCGGATTTGTCCTCGTGCTTTCAAACAGTTGGCGAAGTAGAATACGCCAAGTGCCGCGCTTTGCAGCCTTCGGGCCGGGCGCACAGCGAGTCGGCAGCTCCTGGCTGCGACGTGTTCGAGACCGAGAGACCTTGCTTTCATCGGCGCTTCCACAATCTCATTCCTGAGGCAAGGGCGCTTGCCACCCAGGCAGACGACTTGACACTCTGGTGCCAAGTCCGTTTGATATCGAGCTGAGTCGACCTGCGCTCAGACCAAGCTCGTCTCATCTCACGTATCACAGGAGCGAAGCCATGCCCATGATGCTCGATGCAAGTGAGAGAACCACTCTGCTTCAACTCGCGAGACGCAGCATCGAGGCCTGCGCTCGCGCGCAGCCAGAACCGGAGCTTCCCCAAGCCACTGGGGGCTTGGCTCGCTGCGCTGCTGCCTTCGTCAGTATCCACCGGCTCTTTCAGGGCCGGGAAGGGCTACGTGGCTGCATCGGCAACTTCGAGAGCTCGACTCCACTGCTGCTCAACGTCCGAGAAATGGCCTGGGCCGCGGCAAGCAGAGACCCTCGCTTCGCGCCAGTGCATGCAGACGAGCTCAGCTCGCTGCGCGTTGCCATCTCGGTCCTCGACCAACCAAGCCCTGTCACTGCGCTCGATGAAATCGAAGTAGGGACACACGGTCTCATCATCAGCAGCGGAGCCCGACGGGGGGTGCTGCTCGCCAAGGTGCCTGTCGAACAGGGCTGGGATCGCCACACCTTCCTGCAGCACCTCTGCCTCAAGGCGGGATTGAGGGAAGACATCTGGCGACGATTCGGGGTCGATTCAACAGTCCAGCTCCACAAATTCGAAGAGCTCGACTTTGCCGAGCCAGTGAACTGAGCTCGTGCAACGAAGATGACCAGCAAGAAACAACAGACCGAAGCCCTTCAGGGGCGTGCATGAAACACGCGCGCCCGCTCGGTGTCGCTCCGCATGGCGACCTGAAGCTGCTGCGCATCTTCGAAGCGTTCCTGGGGCCGAAGCCACTGCAGAAAGTCAATCTCGATGGCTTGCTCGTAGAGATCGATTCCCCCATTCGGAGTCTTGAGCAGGTGGGTCTCGACGATACGTTGCCCGTCCGCATAAAAGGTGGGCCTGGTCCCCACGGAGCTCACAGCAGGCCATGGCTCCTCGTGCTGCACCGCTCGCGATGCACAGTGTTCGGGCTTGCTTCGCAGCGCGGCGCCGTTTCCTGACCGCGAATCGCGGCCCAATCGCCTCAGCCGCGTGACATAGATCCCATCGGCGGGTAGCAGCTGTTGTGGCAAGGAGAGGTTCGCCGTCGGGAAGCCGAGCACCCTGCCTCTCCGGTCGCCACCCTGCACCACCCCCCGCAGCGCATAGGGCCGGCCGAGCATTGGCGTCAGCGCTTCAACCTTGCCCTCGAGCAGACAATGGCGAATCCGACTCGAGCTGATTCGCTCGCCCTCGAACATGATCGGCAATAGGGTCTCTGTCGAGAAGCCCTTCTCGGCGCCTCGCTTGCGCAGCAGCTCAGCACCTCCAGCGCGTCCCGCACCAAAGCGGAAGTTGTCACCGACGATCACATGGGTCACGCCCAGACCCGCGACGAGCAGTTCATCGACGAAGCGCTCCGCCGAAAGGCGGGCAACCTGGTCATTGAAAGGCAGCAACCATAGGTAGTCCACTCCCATCGTCTGCAGCAGCTCGCACTGTTGCTCCCGACTGCAGAGCAGATGCTCGGACTCGGAGCGCCCGCGGAAAAAAGCATAGGGATGGGGTTCAAAGCCCAGAAGGACCGAGCTTCCCCCAAGCGCACGGGCACGCTCGACGGTGGTCTCGATGAGGCGTTGATGCCCCAGATGCACCCCGTCGAAGTTGCCAGCGCTGAGCACCGGACAAACAGGGCGAGGGGGTTCCAAACTTCGCACGACTTGCAACGCAGTCTCCCTGAAGTTGTTGTCGATTGGGCACTTGGCCTGTTTCCCAGGCTCTTGTCGATGGGGCGCTTGGCC
>JAVFAO010000405.1:0-6280 GCA_034002465.1 Myxococcota bacterium | reverse complement strand
GTTCAATTATTGGGCTGTGACGCTCTCGTCTGGTCTGGACACAAGAGTTTCGGTCCAACCGGGACTGGCGCGCTCTGGATGCGAGCGGAGCTGCTGGAGCGTCTCGAGCCGAGCATGATTGGCGGGGGGGCCATCGATGCGCTCGGTCCAGACGGCTTCGTCGTCGCACAGGAACCTGCCTGGCGACGATTCGAGGTGGGTACGCCGAACATCGCGGGTCTCATCGGCTTAGGTGCGGCTGCACACTACCTCAATGAGCAACTCCCGAGGCATCGCGATGGCCTTGCTCAGCTCACCAAGCAGGCTCATCACGGCCTGGCAGCGTTGCCGGGCGTGCGACTGCTCTCCAGGCCCAATCGTGTTGGTATCGTCTCCTTCTGTCTTGACGCCTGGTCGCCACATGCAGCAGCAATGGCGCTCGATGAGGACTTCGGGGTCATGCTCCGCTCTGGTCATCACTGCGCCTTGCCCCTGATGCGCCACCTGGGCGAGGCCAAGGGCTGCCTTCGTGCCTCATTCCACGTCTACTCGGATGAGGAAGATCTCGATTTGCTGCTCGCTGGCGTTCGAGCCCTCTGCGAGCAACAATAGGCGCTGCGCTCGCCCCTTCGTGCAGCTTCGTCTGCGGAGACCCATCATGACCATCGACATTCCCTGGGGAGGGCAAAGCAGACGCTTTGTGCTGACGACGCTCTGCTCCTACGGGGAATACGGCGACTTCCAAGCTTTCCCGACCTCACCCCTCGCGCTCGAGGTGCTCGAGCTGGGCACCCGTCTGAAGGCGACGGGGCGCTGTCGTGAGCTGAGGAGCGATGGCAAAAGGCTACGCCTCGTCCTCGAGGAGGCGACGATCACACTCCAACACAACGGCCGAACCGTCCTGGAGAATGTTCGTCCTGACAGTCAGACTGCGGCGCAGCGAGTTCTCGAGCTGCTCTTCGACCTGCTCGGACAGAGCTGAACGCTCAGACGATATCGACCTGGACGGCGAGGAGCTCTCTGATTTGGCGGTATTCGTCCTCGCTCGCGAGGTGCGCACCGCTCATGCCAACGGTGTACGACTCCTTGTCGGCACGTACGAACTGCATCGCAGCGAGCCTCATGTCGGCAACATTGACGAGGAGCTGCTTCACGAGTCCGAGCTGATCGAGACGCTGTGCTTGCTGGTTGGCGAGCAACAGGTTGGCGCCAAGACCCTCGACCTCATCGTAGCTCCACTTGCCTTGGTGCGAGATGATGAAGCCTTGAGCATCGAGCACGAAGACCGCATCGAAGGGGTAGCTGCTGATGAGCCAACCGAGCAGCTCGTCCCAGTTGTGGAAGGAAGTAGGTGGAACTGGTGCAGGCGCGGGGGCTTCAACAGGCTTCTGGAAATGCAAGGCCACTGGAGCTGGCGCAGCAGGCGGCGGCTCCAAGTTGAACTTGACGTAACTCGCCCCAGAAGCTGCAGGGCTCGTTCGGGCTTCCGCAGACCGAGAGAGCAAGCGCGAAAGCTCCAGCGCCCGCTGAATGCTAAATGAGCTGACGTTGACCTCTTTCATCGTTGATTCCTGCAGCGTTTCTCATCTCGGCGATGAGGTCGAGAAGTTCAGTGGAGAGCGACTGAAGCCGACGCGCCGCCGGGGTCAACGGCCCGCCCAGATAAGACAAGGGAAGACCGGCAGCACTCGCTCGGCTGAATGCCTCAGAGCGGGGAATCATGGTCTCCAAGACCCCCGCGAATCCGGACCACAGTGTTGAGAGGACCTGCTGCGTCGCAGCGTTCTCCAAGTCGACCATGTTGACCACGATTCCGAGCAGTCGAAGCGCCTGATTGTCGTGCTCCTCGACATGCTGCACGACCCGAAGCATCTGGAACAGCGAGCGAAGATTCAGGGAATCCGGAACGAAGGGGAGCAGAGCGAAGTCGGACACAGCGAGACAAGCCCGCGTGACCATTCCCACCCCTGAAGGCGCATCTACAATCATGTAGTCGAAGTCGTTCTCGTAGTGCTCGAGAATCGGGCCCAGAGGATGGGCCTGAAAGAGTGTCTGCTCGAACGCGCAGGCGTCGACTGGATCGAGCCGTCCTCGGGCGAGGATGGTGAGCTGACGCAGCTTGGTGGGCGTCAGCGCCTCCTCCGCGGAGCACTGTCCAAGGATGAGCTCGGTGAGCCCCTGCCAGTCGGTGTCGTCCTTGGCGAGTGCAAGGCTGACGGCACCCTGAGGGTCCAAGTCGACGAGAAGCGTTCGAAGTCCTCGTTCTGCAAAAGCGACGGCCAGGTTGAGAGACAGAGTCGTTTTCCCAACCCCTCCTTTCTGACTAGCCAAGGTCAGCTTGCATGCCATGGTTTCTCCAAATGGTGGGCAAGACGCAGGTGATTCGAAGAGGCTTGCCTAGCCGCTCATCGACCTCGCCCCGGCACCAGAAAGTGCGGAGCGCATCGTGTGCAGCGACACCGCCCAACTCAGCAAACCTAGACTCCGCCTTCTCAGAGCATTCGCTCGAGGGTGGGCAGGTGCTTCTTCACCGTATGACGGATGGCACCAAGGTTGGCCTCCTTTTTGGCCGCCAGGCCCAAGAGCGCATCTCGCCCAATGGGAGACACGATCACCGTGCCGTCATCGAACTCGGCCATGACTTGGAAAAGCGCCCCCGACTTCAGATCGCGGCCCATCGTTTCGACGGCACCGATGACGGTTGACATGATGGCGCCGGCTGCATCTGCATCCATGTCACCGGCGTGCTCGATGACGAAACCGTCTCGTCCCACGATGAGGGCTTCGCGGATTCCGTTGATGGTCAGCATTTCATTGAGAACGGACTTGGGGTCGGCCATTGCTTCGCTCCTGTTGAGAGGACCGTCCAGACTTGAACGGTCGAGAAAGAAACTGTCGTGCTCTGGCAGCCACAAGGCTGCCAGCAGGCTCTCCTCGGCGATTAACTCGCCGTCAACTCCGAATACAGTTTTTGCGTGGTGATGGATACCGCGCCCAACGACGTCCCGCTGTTGGCGGTCACACCGAGCCAAATCTGGTGCTCCAGTCTCATGAGTAGCAGCGTCCCATCCTGGTCCTCCAAGATGACTCTGCGCAAGCCTCCTCGCGGATAACCTTCGTTCAATCGCACAACCAGACTGGTCACGGTTGCTTCAATGGGATCGTCGTCACGTCGACGCTTCACCAGAGTGCTCGTTCCATCGGTGGAGACGACCACCACGGAACTGACGAATTCATTGCTGTTCATGAACCGATCGACTTTACTACTAAGTGCTTGCACGCTCATGCCCAACACCGTCCCTTGCGCTGGTGGTGACTGTTGCTGCTGAAGCTTCCGCTCATCGCGGGTCTTGAGCGCCATCATGATGACGCGATGGAGATCGACCTCGATGGTCTTCGCGTCACAACGGGCGTCCAACCGAAACTCGAACTCGCCTCTGGTCCAATCGATGATCTCGACGAGCGCATCCAAACCAAGCTCGTCACCCACCACCGCATGAACCAAATGACCGCCAACATAATAGAGAAAAGCAACGCCCTGCTCACTCTTCAGTTCGAGAAGTCCAGTCTTACGGCCAGCATGATGTGGGAGTTGGATCAAATCCACCACGCCCAGTTCTTGCAGCGTTCCACTCAGAGCCATAGCTTGCAGTCCTCCTCGATACGCTGAACAGAAACGAAATCAGAACTTGAAACGGTGGATGATCTCACGGCTCAGGGTGCGAATGGTCTCCATCACCCCCTGCCCTTCGGTCGCCACTGCCTCGAAACAGGGCAGCTCTCCAAGTCCCAACTCCCTCTCGATCGAGCCCAGCGCGATCGGCTCTTCACAATCCCGCTTGTTGTACTGGATCACCGTCGGAAACACATCAGGATTCTGACCATAGCTGCGCAGATTCTCCTGCATACCGCGATAGCTCTGCAGGTTCTCCTCCCACAAGGCTGGCTGCGAATCGGCCACGAAGACCACACCATCAGCCCCATCCAGAATCAAGCGTCGACTTGCCTCATAATAGACTTGCCCTGGAACAGTATACATGTTGAAGCGGATCTTGAACCCTCCGATCTCGCCCACCTCCAAGGGAAAAAAATCGAAGAACAGCGTTCGCTCGTTGGCTGTCTTGAGCGAAATCATCTCGCCACGGTTCACATTGGCCAGAGAGCGATGGATATAGACCAGGTTCGTCGTCTTCCCACTCATCCCCGGTCCAAAGTACACGAGCTTGAATACTAATTCCCGGTCATGAAAGATGATGTGTGGCATGATTACCGCGTCTCGAAAATGCGATCGATGAGATTCAACGCATACTCTTTGAACTCGGGTAACGAAACCTCCTGCTGAGCCATCTCTCGATCACTCGAAGCAGCAAGAACCTTCGCCAAACCATCCGAGGACTTGCGCGCCTCGTGTCGAACACGTCCGATCCGCTGATAGTCCTCGAACACAACCACCAACATCGCAGATTCTGTGACCAGAGAAATGTGAATGTGCCGCGTCTCACCCTGCTGAAGCAAAATGGAGAAATGCTGCTCTCCCACAATCCTTGCCACCTCACGCGTCGCCGTAAACATTCCCGCAACCAGAGCAGCGAGCGCCGTCGTATTCAAGTAGCCTGTGTCCCCAGCCTCCACCAAGGCGGTGCCATCACGGGTGATCAGCAACGCCGTCAAAGCACCACTGCGCTCGACCAGCTCAGCAAGGTGCTCCTTGGCCTCAGACAACGCGCGACTTCCTTTTGCACTCATGCCCGCTCCTCCTTACTATCCCAATCGTTCTCACATCCTGTCGAGCTCATGCACCCCCAGACCTGATGCATGACTACCACAGTCGCTCCAATCGCTCCGCGAGAAGCGCTGGATCGATGGGCTTCTCCAAGTATTCTGCTCCATAATCTTGACTCAACTGACGCGCTATCGCCGACCCAAATCCCGTCACCACGAAACAGCGCAGCTCCGGCATATGCTCGGCCACCCAAGACAACAAGTCCCATCCACTGCACGGGCTCATCTGCACATCCGTCACCAGCGCATCGAAGCCCTGCAGCGCTCCCTCCAATACCGCGATCGCCGCTCCACCATGAGCCGCTGTCAGCACATCGTGACCGCGTCGAAACAAAAACCGCTGCACGAAGCACAGTAGCTCCGCATCATCGTCCACCAGCAAGATGCGAAGCGCGCCTCGACTCATGACCCCTCGTTGTCCTCACTACGACCAGAACCAAGCTCGTCTACCGTCGCAAACACCAGCCGAAGCAGCGTCGGAATGTACTCCTCGACACACCGCCTCGCCTCGGCAGCCTCGAATGCGCGAAGACCCGCGGCTACAGCCATCAAGTGATTCGACGCCTTGTGACGGTCAAAGCCTCGCACTCGAGAAACACTGACCGCCTCCTCTCGCTCCCGAGAAAGCACACGCTTCAAGGTCCCGGCGAGCACAGAGACCTGACATGGCTTCATCAGCAGGGCATCGACCAAACCGTCGCGCAACAAGCTCTCCACCGCCTGTGCCTCATCCGTTCCCGTCATCAACACCACTGGAATGCAAATCCCGCGAGAACGCAGACGCTCCAAAAACACCGAGGCGCTCATGTCTGGAAGCGACCAATCCAACACGGCGACGTCAAAAGACCCTAGCGACAACAATCGAAGCGCTGAGTCCCCATCGTTCGCACACACCACCTCCGTCTCCAGCTCCTTGGGAAGCGATCGAAGCAAAAAGACCTGCAGCGACTCGTTATCGTCGATCACCAAGGTTCGAAGCATCAGGCTCTCCCGCCAGAACCACGCCCGGCCATTACATGTGCAACCCACATACCAGCAACAACAGAGCAACGCCCTTCTCGCAAAACCGATTCTCTCTGCAACGCTTTGCGCCACCAAGCCGAAGCTGCTTCACCCGAACGCCACCGAAAAACACTGCGCACACCCCACGCTTGAGCGTGGATCTCACGCATCGCTCCTCCCACGCGGGTAATTTAACCGCATCGAGGAACACTCGCAGCCCAGGCAGAGCGAAGAAGTGCACCCTCTCTCGACGCTTCTGCACCCGCTTGTCAAATCCTCCCGCCCTGTCTTCAGCCACTTCGCCCCAACTGGCCCAATCTCTGCACAGCGCAGCCCCGTGCAGTTCGCGCTGCTTGCCAACTGCCGCTCGAGACGAGTCCCCGAATCTGTGTAACGCCTCGCTGTGCCCCCCTCTCAGCGTTGTCGCGACTGTGCCACCCTATCGCCAGCAGTCATAAGCTGCTGACAACATATGGAGGCACTGATGGACGAGAGACTGTCGCAGAGGGTTGAGGCC
>JAVFAO010000404.1:0-6338 GCA_034002465.1 Myxococcota bacterium | reverse complement strand
AGGGCGTCGACCATGCTGGGGTCGAGGATGAGCTCGTCGAGTGCGTTATTGGGGAGGACGAGGCGGGCGAAGGCGTTGAGCGCGTCATCGAGGCAGCGTCGTCCGAGGAGGTAATGCGCGACGCGCAGGGGGGCTTGCAGGCGATGGGAGAGCAGCTGCGAGCGTTCGGCGCGTCCGACGCTGAAGACGTGCAGGAGCTGGTGGCAGCGCAGCGGGGCGTCGTTTTCGAAGCGCTGCAGTGCTTGCAGAGGGGAGAGGCCGCGCGCGCTGAGCAGGCGCACGGCGGTCGCGACGTCGAGTTTGCCGTAGCGGGTGCTGCTTTCGAGGGACTCGCGCCAGATTTCGCTGACGGCGGGGGCGATGGCGAGGAGCAGCAGCTCGCAGTCCAGCTCATCGAGACCGAATTGTTGGGCGAGCCGCAGCAGAGGTAGCCGGGCTTTGACTTCTTTGCTTTGGTGTTCGGCGACCTCGAGTCGACTGGCGGCGCGTTCTAGCTGCGGGAGGGCCTCTTTGTTTTCGTCGATGCCGAGGGTGATGGCGAGCCGCTTGAGTTGCAGCTCGAGGTGTTGTTGGCTCAGCGGCGAGAACTCTTGCCAAGCGATCTGAGGGTTGGGCTCGAACATGGGATCTCCTGTGGAGCGTGCCGTTCGTGAGCCATCTTAGGGATTGGTGGCGTGGATGCAATCGAAAGTAGGGGCACGATTCATCGCGCCCGCTGCAGCACTGCGAGGGTCTCGCGAGAGCGAGAGAATGCAATCGAAAGTAGGGGCGCGATTCATCGCCCTCTGCAGCGCTCGACAGAAGGGCCTTATTTGACGAGGCGTAGGTGGGGGTGGGCGCGCTTGGCGGGCTCGTTGGTGTTGGCTCGCTCTTGGGGACCGACCACGCTCGAGGAGGTGTGGGGATGGATTGCCTTTGGTTCGCCTTTGATAGCGTCGTTCTTGGTGGCGAAGAGCTCGAGCTGTTGCTCGCCTCGTGCTCGCACGCCTTCGGGTTTGTGCGACGCTTCGCCATCCATGGCTGCGCGTGGGCTGGGCTCGTGAGCGGTCTCGGCTTCGTCCTCGGGCGTGGCGACGAGCTGCAGCGGGGTGGGCACAGAGGGGGCGTTGTCGTTGCCGAGCTCTTCGGGCACGTCTTCGGGCCAGAGGTATCCGAGGGGTTCGACGTGGCTGGTGATGGCGAAGATGGCTTCCCAGGGGAGGTCGCAGAGGAAGCGTTCTTGTCCGAAGAGGAGGCTAGCGCGCACGCCGCGTTGGTCGACGACGAAGTCCTCGAGTCCGAAGGCGAGGCTGAAGTTGAGGCGCAGGTGGTTTTCGTGGCGGTGGAAGGGGGGGACGCGCACGCAAGCTCGTCGGGCGTCGAGGTGCACCATGACCTTCCCTTTGGCGAGTAGGCGTTCGAAGAGCTCTTGTTTGCTTCCGAACAGGGAGCCAAGGAAGATCATGGTCGTCCTTTTAATGCTGCGCTCGCTCTCTTGCAGCGACCTTGCGAGAGCGGCAATTCCTTCGGAATGTCGAGAGAAGGGGTGCTCGTCGCTGGCGTGGGTGAAGGGGGCCAAACAAACGAATAGCGCCCAACCACCAGGTGACTGGGCGCTACCGTTGCGTCCTGGCGAGCGATTGTGACAACCACTCGGTCAGACATCATGCGACGTATTCGAGAACGGGTGTGAGGCTGGTGAACCGCCGCATGGGACGCTCGGGCGAGACTCTCACCGCAAGAGAGCGCCGCCAAAGCACCTGCTCGTCGCGTACGACGAACTCCTTGCTTGTAGCACATGTGCGCCCTGCGGCGCAAGGGGTGCCGAAGAATGATCTTAGAAAACGCCTATCGGTTTGAAACAATTGGCTATTTGTTGATGACCGTGCGGACCTGTCCGGAGTCGAGGGTGACTTTTTGCGTGGTATCGATGCCGGCCTCTGCGTTGACCAAGCGCACGCTATAGGTACCTGGAGGCAGGTCGACCTTCTTGGGCGTGGTCCCATATTCCTTGCCGTCGATGTAGACCGTAGCAGGTGGTTTGCTGTTGATCTTGAGGATTCCAGGGGCACTGGAGACCACGGGATCGGGCTTGGGATCCGGTTTGGGGTCCGGCTTGGGGTCCGGCTTGGGATCGGGCTTGGGATCCGGCTTGGGATCGGGCTTGGGATCTGGTTTGGGATCGGGCTTGGGATCGGGCTTGGGGTCTGGTTTGGGGTCGACCTGAGGATCGGGTTTGGGGTCTGGCTTGGGGTCGACGGCGATGGGTTCGCTCTTGCGCACGAGGGTAACGAAGCGAGTATCGGAGAGCTGATCGGCGGGTGGAACCCAGGCCTGCTCGACGTCTTCGTAGCCGTTGAGGCTGAGGCTGAGTGAGTATTCGTGGTCGACGGGAAGGTCTTTGATGATGGCGGTGGTGCGGCCGCGTTCGATCTTGCCAGTGGTCTTGTTGGTGAGCACGTAGGTGGCTTCAGGGGGATCGCTTTGAAGCGTGAGAGAGACGACGGCGGGTTTGAGCTCGATCTCGAGTTGCACCATGGTGGCGGGGAGCACGTCGATGGCGCGGCTCTCTGGTTTGTAGCCATCGAGGGAGACGAGCAGGTCGTGTTTGCCTGGACTGAGGCTATCTTTGACGAAGGGGGAGACGCCGTCGATGGGGACGCCATCGAGCTTCACCTTGGCGTTGGCTGGTTTGGTGAGCAGGCTGAAGCCGGCACCAGCGGTTGGGGCGGCGGTGGGGCTGAGCTTGAGCTCAATGGGGCGCAACTCGGCGTCGACCACGAAGCTGCCCGAGAGTTCGCCGTAGCCCTCGGCGACGACGCGGTACTCGTGCGTTTTTCCGGCTTGGAGCTGTTCGATGGTGATGGGGGGTTGTTGGTTGTTGACCAAGCGTTCGTTGTCGATCCAGATGGAGACGGGGACTTTGGGGTCGAGCTCGAAGCGCACGGCACCGTAGCTGGCGCTCTCGCGGCTGAGCAGATAGGCGAGCACGCCCCCGACCAGCGCGAGCACCAGCACGATGGCGATGATCATGCCGAGATTGCTCTTCTTTTGCCCGCCGCCGTGTGCCATCACTGGCTTGATTTCGATGGCTGGGACAGGTTTTGCCGTTTCGAGATTGACGCTCTGTCGCGGCGGGGGTAGGTCGGCCCTGTGTGCGTCGAGGGGGCTGGCGGCGGGTGCCTCTGGCACGCTCTTGGGCTTGGCGTATACGATGCCATCCTCGGGCAGCTCGAGGTTGTCTAGATCGATGTCGTCGTCGTCTCGTTCACCTGGACCGATGGTGCTGCGATCGAAGACGGAGGTTTGGCTTTCGTCGTCGTCCCAGCTCAGATCGTTGCCGGAGCCGCGGCCGTTGCGGGCGCGTTCGAGCTCTTCCTTCTTGAGCGTCCGGTAGTATTCGAGCTTCTTTTGCTCGAGGCTGATCTCGGCAGCAAAGGCGGACTTGCAGTAACTCGCCAGGTCCTTGTTGGTGTAGTAGAGGCCCTGGTTGAACATGAATTTCTGCAGGGCATCCTGCATCTCATGACCGTTTTGGAAACGGTCGGACGGATCGCGAGCGAGCGCTTTGAGGACGATGTCCTCGAGTTCTTGCGGGATGTGCGGGTTGAACAGCGTTGGCGGGCTGAACTCGACCTTTCTGATTTTTTCGAGGGTCGAGAAGTCGGAGCTGCCCAAAAAGAGCCGCTCCAGGGTGAGCAGCTCGTAGAGCACGATGCCCAGCGAGAAGACGTCACTGCGCTTGTCGATCTTGGTGCCCCGCACTTGCTCGGGGCTCATGTAACTGAATTTTCCCTTGAGGATACCGACCTGAGTCGAGCTCGTCTTGCCTGCTGCCTTGGCGATACCGAAGTCGATGAGCTTGCACTCACCCTCGTAGGAGAGCAGCACGTTCTGCGGGCTGATGTCACGGTGGACGATGCCCAGCTCTTTGCCCTGGTGGTCCTTCTTGTTGTGTGCGTAGTCCAAGCCTTCGCACAACTTCATGATGATGTAACAGACCTGGGCGATGCTGAGCTTCTCCCCCAGTTTCACGGCGCGGTCGAAGATGGCGCGCAGGTCGCGCCCAGAGATGTACTCGAGGGCCATGAAGTAGTGCGACTCGACCTTTCCCAGATCGAAAATCTGGGCGATGTTCGCGTGGTTGAGCTGGCTCGCAATCTTGGCTTCATCGATGAACATCTCGATGAATTCCTGGTCCTCCGCGATGGAGGGCAGGATGCGCTTGATCGCCAAGATCCGCTCGAAGCCCTCGGCACCAAACATCTTGGCCTTGAACACCTCGGCCATGCCGCCGGTGTTGATCTTCTCGAGAAGGTAATACTTTCCGAAGGGAATGGGCTTCGGGAGGATCCCCATCTCGGACAGTTTACCAGATTCGGCTCCGTGGCCTTGAGACGTGAGTAGATCCAAGTTCGACTCGCTCATCGACGAGGCCGCGTCCAAGCGCGCGACCCAGGGTCAATCTTGCCGTCTCAGCGCGCCGTCGGGACAGACGCGCTGCACGGTGCGCAGCATAGCGAGATAGCGTCCGCCTGGCAAGCAGTGTCGACGCCGAAAGGCGAAGCGCTCACTGGGTGGTGAAAGCGCGTGCTGGCTCCATCCCCGCCGCTCGATTGGCTGGAATGAACGCGCCGAGCAAGCAGAAGAACACCGCGAGTCCCATCGCAGCCGCCAAGAGGGTCCAGTCGAAAATGAAAAATGAGGCGGGTTTGAAAGGAAAATCCGGCACGTAGCGCGTAGACACGAAGTCCACCAAGCGCGCCATCCCCACACCTGTCGCGATGCCCAAGCCGCCCCCCACCACACCGAGAAGCCCCGCCTCACCCAGGATAAAGAAGCGGGTGTGGTTGCGGCTTGCACCCAAAGCGCGAAGGATTCCAATCTCGCGTCGGCGCTCGGCGATGATCATCAAGAAAGTATGGGCGATGTTGATGGCGCTGATGGTGACGATGATCAAGCTGATGAGCGAGAAGATCAGCGTCACGATGGTGATCACCAAGCCCAGTCTCTCGGCCTGTGCGTGCTTGGCGTCGAGGTCGTAGCCCAGATCCTTGACCGCTTTGGTGATCGCCGCCACCTCGTCGTTGCTTTCGGCCACCAGGATCACCGAGTGATACTCGTCGCGGTTCTTCTCGCTCGTGAAGCGCGCATTGAAGCGCTTCACGTACTGGATCGGCAAGGTGAACCCGATCTGGATGGCTTTGGTCGAGAATCCCACCACTTGGGCCTTGCGCGTGAAGGGTTCTCCCTGGGCGGAGTCGCCCAGATAACTGCGTCCCAGCTCGATGTCGAAGGTGAATCCGATGATCGCGTCTTCGGTCAGTTTGGGCAGGCGTGCGCCCTCGCCAGCGGCGAGGGCGGTGGTCAGGCTGGAGTTGTACAAAGTGAGCAGGGTTGGGTTGGCGACGATGGGCAGGGGCATCTCGCAGCTGCGGGTGTCCTTGGCACAGTAGGTGGGCTTTTTGCACGGATTGAAGCGCTCCGGTGCGTCGGGGTTGCACGAGAGCTGGGTGCAGTGCCCATCGAGGCAGCGCTTGCCCTCAGGACAGCCTACGGCAGAGCCGATACCCTCGCCGCGGCAGCTGAACTCCGCTTCCCAATCCACGAAGAGCTCGCCGTTTTGCAGCTCATCGCTGAGCAGCTCCGGTGGGACGCCATCGGCCACCACCTCAGCCCGGAAATTCTTGCCGAGGATCTCCTTGCCACCGGTTGCCCAAGCGGGAAAGGTGAACTTCATTTTCGGATACACGCCGACCACTCCTTGAATACGGGCGAGTCGGTCCACGGCACGGGTATCCAGGCGAGAAACAAGGGTCTGCGTCACGGCGAGGTCGAAGGAGCGAGGGACCACCTCGATTTGACGGATCACAAAGATGTCCTCGAGGACCACCGTTTGCACACCACGCCCCAAGGCCACGAAAAAGATGAAAGTCGAGACACCAACGACCAAGCCGATGCTCGAAAACATCAGGTTCTTGCGGTTTCGCACCAGGTTCTGTGCGATGTATCGTAGGAGTTTCAAGCGCTTGCCTCACTGCTCGAGAGCTCTGGGAGCTGCGGCTCTTGGGCGTCGTCTGCGACCACCCGACCATCTTCGAGACGAACGACGCGCGTGCACGCTCGGCTCACCTTCTCGTCATGGGTGACCACGACGAAGGTCGAGCCCTGGCTGCGCTGGAGCTCGGAGAAGAGGTGCAGGATCTGGGCGGTGGTGCTCCGATCCAGGCTGCCGGTAGGCTCGTCGCAGAGTATCATCGAAGGCTCGTTGAACATGGCGCGGGCGATGGCGACGCGCTGGCGCTGTCCACCCGAGAGCTCGGTGGGTCGCGCGTGCATCTTCTCTTCCAAGCCCACCA
>JAVFAO010000403.1:0-6349 GCA_034002465.1 Myxococcota bacterium | reverse complement strand
ACATGCCTGGCATGGGCGTCATGGAGTTGCTGCGCGCGGTGCGCGAGCGAGACAGGGAGTTGCCTGTGATTCTCGTGACGGGGAGCCCGAGCATTGACACCGCAGCGCGTGCTGTAGAATACGGGGCTCTACGCTATTTGGTGAAGCCAGTCGAGAAGCAGGAGCTCGTCTCCACCGTCGAACGGGCCGTTCGCCTGCACGGCATCGCTCGCCTGAAAAACGAGGTGGCGCGTCTCGTTGGGAATACGGAGGATGATGCCAAGCAACGGGCCAGCCTCGAGAGCAGCTTCAATCGGGGGCTCGAGGCGATGTGGATGGCCTTCCAACCGATCGTCGAGCCCCGCCGCCGCTGCGTCGCTGCGTACGAAGCGCTGGTCCGAACGCGAGAGCCCTCCATTCCTCATCCAGGTGTGTTCTTTTCCTTGGCAGAACAGCTCGGTCGAGTGCGTGAGCTCGGGCGCGCCATCCGCGCCAAGATCGCTTGGACCTTGGCGGAGCAGCCAGTCGAACAGGATATCTTCGTCAACCTCCACCCCAGTGATCTGCTCGACGAGGCGCTCTTCGCTGCCGAGGCTCCTCTCTCACGCTTTGCTTCACAGGTGGTGTTGGAGATCACGGAGCGCGCCTCGCTCAACGAGAGCGCCGATATCCCTTCCAGGGTCAAGCGATTGCGCGCCTTGGGATACCGGGTCGCCATCGACGACCTAGGCGCGGGTTACGCCGGCCTCAGCTATTTCGCCTTGCTCTCACCCGACGTGGTCAAGCTCGACATCAGCTTGGTGCGGGACCTGTCAGAGCAGGCCATCAAGCGCAAGCTCGTGGGCTCGCTGACCTCTCTGTGCCGTGAGCTGGGCATGACCGTCGTCGCCGAAGGGGTAGAGACCACGCAAGAACGCGACTGCGCGGTGGAGCTTGGCTGTGGCTTGCTGCAGGGCTTCTTGTTTGCCAGACCCGGTCCCGCTTTCCCTTCCGTACCCGAGTTCTGAGGGCGTCTTGCGCTACGGATGGTGTGTTTAGGAAATGGAATGCGATTGTGGGGCTCTGCCCCACACCCCGCCAAAGGGCGGTGCCCTTTGGAATCCCTTGTATTTCACATTTTTTTCTGGCGCCGCGCACACGCAGCAGGTACTCGCTGGCTGCGCATCCAATCCTGCGCAGAGCAAGTTGCGGGACCAGGCCAAGCGCCCAATCGACAAAAGCCGTACCCTGGCAGGGGCTCGAGGTTGCGACGTTGGACTTGACTTGGCCAGCGCCTTGTCCCAAGCTACCACCATTGCCCATCGCGGGCTGGGGGCGCCACTTCAAGCTTGTGAGTGTCATGATGTCCGACAATCTGCATCGACTCGTCGGTCTGGTCGACGATGACGCCAGCGAAGCCTACCGCACACATCGCCAAGCGCTCTTGGGCATGGTCGACGACTGGCTCTTGCGCGATCCAAGGCGTGAGCATCTCCTGGGGGGAGCACCGCCGACTCTGGCTGCGGAGAACCACGCCAACCATCATCGGCTGATGGGCAACGTCTTTGCGCTGCGAAACGCAGAGATCCTCTTGCGCGTGCTGCCTTGGGTATTCTCTGCCTACCAGGCACGCGGCTTCTCGTCCGACTACTTCGACAGGGCCATGCAGGCCTGGCGCGATGCTGTCTGGGCGATGCTGCCCGAGCCAGCGCGCGCCCAAATCTCTGCCGTGTATGATGAGTTGCGGCTGCTCGTGCAGGCCTACGCCCAACAGCCCCAAGCGCCCGCCGAGGCCTCAGTGGAGCCCAGCTTCGAGACGCAGGCCCAAGAAGTTGGGGGAACAGGCCAAGCGCCCAATCGACAAGAGCTTGGGGGAACAGGCCAAGCGCCCAATCAACAAGAGCTTGGGGGAACAGGCCAAGCGCCCAATCAACAAGAGCTTGGGGGAACAGGCCAAGCGCCCAATCAACAAGAGCTTGGGGGAACAGGCCAAGCGCCCAATCGACAAGAAGCCAAGCCCATTTCGGCACCTGAGGTGCTGCAGTGGTTTGGACGAGAGAACGAGTTTCTTCAAACCTTGCTCAAGGCCGACTCACGTCGCGCGCTGCAGCTCGCTCAGGGCTGGGTGTCTTCCCCTGAGGATTTGCGGCTCTTCTACAGCATGGTGGTGCATCGCGTGATGGTCGATATCGGCCGCGCTTGGCAGGCCAACCGCATCTCCGTTGCCCAGGAGCACCTGGCGACGGCGATTGTGAGTCGCGTGATGAGCACCCTATTCTCCGGCATCGCGCTCCCAGAGCCACATCGGGGGCGCGCCATGGTCACCTGCGCCGCTGGCGAACTGCATGAGCTCGGTGGGCGCATGGTGGCGGACGCGCTGGAGCTCGATGGCTGGGACACGGACTATTTGGGGGCCAATACACCCATCGCTGACGTTCTCGACGCGGTTGAGCGCAACCGGCCTCGAGTGCTCGGCATCTCGGTGGCGATGCCGTTTCATCTCACCCAGGCGGTCGAGCTGATCAGCGCGCTGCGTGAGCGATTCCGCAGTGACAGCCCACGGATCATGTTGGGTGGAAGGGCAATGGCCTTCGCCCCCCTCCTCTGGAAACAAGCCGGCGCCGACGGACTCGCCTCGACTGTGTTCGAGGCCACGCGCCTCGCGGCGCGGCTAGTGGAGACCCGAGCATGACCCGCAACGAGCGTCTGCATCGTCTACTCATGGACAGCAGCGAGCTACTGTGGCTCGAGCTCGACCGAGAGGAACGCATCCTGGCCGTTGGCGATTCGTATGCGCAGATCAACCCAGACGCAGCAAGTCCCGTGGGGAAACCGTGGGCTGAACTTGCAACCGAGCTCGAAGGCAGCTTGCCCATGGTGCCTGGTCGCAGCGCCGAGCTTGCTTTTTCCCTCGACACGCCGCTCGGTCCATGGCCCTTTCGGGCCACCGCTTTGCGCTGCCCCACACCGGAGAGCGCTGTAGAAGAAACGCCTTGCTGGACCCTGCTCGCCTCCCCGTCCTTCGCCAAAAGCAACCAGATCGTGACGGAGCTGAGCAGATTGCACGATGAGCTCATCAATCTCAACCGCGCCCTCCTCAAGGAGAAGCAGCGTCTGCAGCGGACCATGGCGCGGCTCAAGCAACTCGAGGGCATCATCCCCATCTGCATGTACTGCCACCGTATTCGAGACGATGATAAAAACTGGCAGCAGTTCGTGTCCTACATCTCCGAGCACAGTGACGCGCAATTCAGTCACGACATCTGCCCTGCCTGTCTCGAGAAGCATCACCCCGAGCTCTGAATGGAGGCGTCGGCAAGCTCGGGGAACACGACGAACTTCAGCATGGAGCTGGGAAAGGTAGCGGTGCGAATTCTGATGCGCTACCTTTGGCTGCAGTCAGGGTCCGACGAGCGCTGCTATCGTGCCGACGGAGCCTCCATTTCACATGGTGCCGCGTGCCTCTCGGCTGCGACGTTTGGACGGCCGCTCGTGCTGTTCCCGAGGGCGATAGCGTTACGCCGAGCGCAGCGGCCCCCATTCTTCGAGAGGTAGAGAGATGAGGACGATTGGGATCCTGTTGAGTTTCTGTCTGGTCGTGGCGGCCTGCTCCAAACAAGAGACCCCAGCCAGCGAAAAGAAGGAAGAGGCCAAGCCAGCAGAGGAGGCCAAGCCCTCGCCCGAGGACGCTGTGGCCGCGACGCCAGATGTTGTGGAGGAGCCTGCCACGCCTGACGTGGCCGAGGCGCCGCCGGTAGAAGCGCCACCACCTGCCCGCTTGTGGCCAACGACACTGGACGTTTCTGTCGCCATCAAGCCAAGCCAGCTCGAAGCTGCCTTTGAGCCCTTCAACGAGAAGGAGATCGTGGTCGCTGGGCACCCGATGTTCTTCTTCGACGAAGACAGCTTGAAGGGAAGAGTTGGGCTCAACATCGATGCCACCAACAAGGACACCAAATCGCGGCTCGTCGAGTGCACCATGAAGGCCGATGACGAGGAGAAGTTCTCGAAGACCAAGGTGGTGGTCCTCAAAGGCAAGGCAGAAGGCTACAACAACAACTGGAAGCATTTCGTGATCAAGGACTGCGAGAAGGTCGCGATCCTCGATGCGATGCCTGCTCGTGTGGAGAACGTGGACCCCGACAAGGCAGACCCGGCTGCCCCCATCCCCGCTGATCAGCTCATGGAGCTGGTCTCCTGGGCAGACAAAGAGGTCTTGCTGGTGGGCTCCTTCAATGGTCAGACCACCTCGACGACCACTTACGGTGTGTCGCATCGCATCGACATGTACGACGCAGGCGCTGACATGTTCAGCGGCAATGTCTCGGTCTACCTCAAGGAAAAGGCGGGCGACGAGCACATGGGCTCGAGCAAAGTCTGGAAGGTCAAGGGCAAGCTCAGCGGGGGCACCTCTTTCCGTCGTCCTGAGGTGGTCGAGGCGGAGTTCGTCGAGAAGGTGTCCGACTGAGCAATGGCCTTCGATGGCTGGGCGCTCACAGAGTGTCTGCCGTAGCCTCATGCAGCTCGACGCAGAGGGCATCGAGGGCTTGCTGATTGGGTTGCTCAGGGATGCGCGTGCTGCTTCGGCTCAGCGCTTCGATCCGGGCTTCTTGCTGGCGCGACCATTCCATCAAGGTGTCGTAGGACCATGCACCTCGCCGGATCTCGAGCAGCTCTTCGGCGTCGGGGCGACGCACACGCACCTCTCCGAGCTCGAGAATTTCTTCACACATTCGAAGCAGTCGCACCAGATGCATGGCGTGCTTGGTGTCATAGCCATGACGCCGTTCGAGCTCGGCTCGGGCTGGGTTACGCTTCTGCTTCCACGATGCGTACTGCTGCCAGTTGCGGCGCGCCTCGCGCAGCTGCCGTTCTCGTTGCAGCAAATCGATGAACCTGTTGGAGAAGCCAAGCTGGGTGGCAGCGGCGCGCCAAAGCGCTTGCTCTGTGCTCGTCACCTCGGCTTCTCCAGGAAGCCCTGTGGAGGGCTTGCCCAATGCTTGAAGAAGCTCGTTGAGAATACGCTCGAAGTGTTCGCGCATGGCGAGTCTCTGAGACGGCTCCAGGTTGTCCCAGCCAGCGCTCGGATCCCAATCGTCGAGCTTCTCCTGGAGCATCGTCTCGACCGCGCCGAGATCTTGGCGGCTCATTCCGACCCCTTCGGGCAAGCCGAAGTCGCTGCGCTGGGGTTCTTGTTGGGGAGGAGCGAGCAGCCATTTGCGATGCGTTTGGATGCGTTTGAGCTGGCTGCTGGCGTAGCCAGCGAAGGAGTATCTGGCGCGCTTCGAGAGAAACAGGCCGCGCGCCTCGAGCATGCGTTCTCCCAAGGGGTGAGTGAAGAGCCGAGCTGCTTCGTCGACCCAGAGCAGCTCGATGATGTTGGGGTTGCAGTCGGCAGCGAGGCGCATGAATTTGCGCAGCTCGTAGACGACCAGGTCGGGCTCCTTCTTGTCGGCTTGCTCTGGGCAGCCTCGATAGCCGAAGAGCAGCTCGCGCGGCGCGATGGCGACACCCCTGACGTCGACGTCACTGCTCGGGGTGGCCGTGCCGTAGGCGTGGGAGCCGTGCATGCAGAGGAAGATGCAGCGTTGTCCGAACCAGTGGGGGCGAAGTGAGCCGAGGGTGTCGAGGAGCTCGAATCCGAGTCTCTGCAGTGAAGAAGCTTGCCTTTCGAGTGCTCTGGAGCTGACTGCCAGGGTCTCGGAGTCGGAGCGCTCGTCGGCGTTCTTGCTGTCCTTCCTGCCTTCTGCTTCAGAGTCGGAGGGATTGGACGCAGGCCTATTTTCACGGGGAGCTTGCATTTGCTCACTCTGCATTGGGAAGGTTCGGGGCTGCGCGCTCAAGAGCAAGAGCGAAAACGAGCAGCGTCTGTGGTCGTCTGCTGTGCCGCGGGCTGCCTGGGCCCGGCGCGTTCGTTTTCCTGAGTCCTGCACAAGGAAGCTCACCGTTGGCGATGGTGGTGATTGCCTTCCGTTGATTTGTCTGCGTGGGGCGCTGCCCCACACCTCGCCAAAGGGCTAGCCCTTTGGAATCTCTACTCTTTTACTGAGCCCTGCAGAAGGAAGATAAGCCTTGGCGACGGTGGTGATTGCGCCCCATCATTGTCGACCACTTCGACATTGCTCGCGCTCTGCGAGCGCGTACCTTCCGTAGTGTTGTCTTTGTGGGGCGCTGCCCCACACCCCGCCAAAGGGCTAGCCCTTTGGAATCCCTTCTCTTTTCGATATCTATTTGCATTCGTTCGCTGTCGGGCACCGACCTCTCTCTAGGGTGAGAGCTTGGCGCAGGCAGGCTCGACGCCGAGGGCGCAGGCACGTTCCAAGAGGTGACGCCTGCGTTCTGCCTCGGCGTCTTGGCTCTCGAGCATGAGCGCGAGGTTGAAGCAGCCCAG
>JAVFAO010000402.1:0-6356 GCA_034002465.1 Myxococcota bacterium | reverse complement strand
GTCGAGCGCGAGCCACTCTCGGGCGCTGTCAACCCCAGCTTGCACGTCCCCCTGGCCCAAGAGCGCCTCCACCAAGAGACGGCGCGCGAGGCGAGAGCGCGGAAAGCTCTCGACCCCCGTGCGCAAGAGGGTCAGAGCCTTCTGGGGATGGCCGTCGAGAGACTCGAGCTGCGCAGCCAGCCCATAGTAGGTCGGCGAGGTGCCAAAGCGCTGCTGCCAGCTGTCCAGCGCCTTGCGACCTATGTCGCTGCGCTTGGCGTCCACCAAGCGCACCAGCAGCTGATCCATCACTGCGCCATTGCCGGGGTTGCGCTCCAGCTCTCGGCTGAAAACCTCAATCTCGAGCGCATTGAGCTCTGCTTGGCGTCCCTCGGCGCCGAGCAAACGAATCATGCCATCGACAAAGAAGCGATCGCTGGGATAGCGCTCGAGGCCCTTCCTCAACCAAGGCTCGGCACGGCGCCATAGCTTCTGGTCGAGATAGAAGCGAATGGCGCTCTTCTGTGCGTCGAGACCGTAGCTGTAGCTGGTATCGCTCATGGCTTGCAGGTCATAGCTCACCAGGTTGGCCTTATCGTACATGTTCTTCGCGTAGTAGAGGGACTGCAAGGTGTAGAGCTGCGCGTTGGAGCGATAGCCCAGCTCATGCCACGCCTGCAAGAACGCCTCATACTTTTGCGAATCCGAGGCCAACGCCTCGGCAGCAGCGGAGCGCGCAGTGCTGAGGGCGTTCTCCATCGAATACGCAAGATAGTACTGAATGGTGTAGTCCAGCGAAGAGGGATCCGAGGCTGCGCTCGTCGTGCTCTTTCGACCTCCTCGCGCCAACAACAAGACCTCGCTGATACTTGGAACAGGCAACGAAGGTTCCAGAGACGGCCTCAGGTAGGGATCCGTGCGCATCTTGGGCGAACTCGGCAAGGAGCCCTCTCCCCTCGCGCTGCTCGCGCTCGGGACGTCCATCATCGAAGCGCGCTGTCCGGAGGACGGATACCGTTCATCGAGCCAGGGCCGCATCGGGGATGCATAGAAATAGCGATGAAACGCAGTAGAATAGGCCTGATCGAGGAGTTGCCAATCGAGCTCACGCCGCAGCTCGAGCAAACCGAGCTCCTCGTCGAGCTCCTCTCGGAGCGCAACAGGAATCGCCCCATCAGCAATCACAGAATAGAACGACGCCAGCATCTCTGACCGCCCCCCTTGACCCAGTTCGACGACGCGTGGGTTGTCACACGCCTCATCGTCCTGGAGGCAGAGCTCGAGACGACCAGGAAGGTCGAAGAAGGGTTGCGGGACCCGATGGCGGCCAAGCAATAGAAAGACTGGGCCTCCACTGCACAGCTTGGGACGATGCCAGAGCAAGGCGTCGACATCGTCATGCGTGGCTCGGTAGCTGAGCAGAGGCTTCAATGCGACGTCCCAGGCCTGGATCAGCTGCTTCGCGCTGAGCATCGGCGACGTCACAGCAGAAACCTGAAGCAACGGAATGGCCCAGAGCGGCTCCGCACTCCTCGTGTGCTCGTCCAGCCTCAGCTCGACCAGGGAGAGACGATCCTTCGCCAACATCGAAAGCAGCTCCTCCAAGTCGTCGCTGAGTTCGAGAGGGCGGTCTGAAAGCAAGACCAGACGCACCACTCGCCCCTCGCGCTCGGTGCTCAGCAAATACGATGAAGCAGCGCGCAAAGCGTTCACCACATCCGCAGTAGACGCCGCCTGTGCCTGCGCCAATGTCTGCTCGAGCTGCGACACCGCCGCCTCATCAGCCGCTGTCAAAGCCATCTCCACCTGCGCTTTGCTCTGGTAAGTGAGCAGCGCCACACGGTCGTGCTGCGGGTTCAAGTTGTTCGCCGCGGCAGTGATCACGCCCCGCGCATGCTCGAGATTGACACCCGCCATGCTGGCCGAAAGGTCCAGCAGGAAAAGGACGTCCGCGCCGACACTGGAATCGAGCACCTCTGGTTGATGGGAGATTGCAAAGAATACGCCGTCAACGCCCTCCGCTCGCCCCGCCCAGGTCTCGTCTTGGTGCGCGAAGGCGAGCGCGACGCCATTGGCCAGCGGGTAGTCGTCGAGGCTCGCCGTCCACTGCTCACCCTCTCGCTGCAGCGGCGGCATTGACCAGAGCTGCTCGAGCTGTCCCCGACCTTGTCCGTGCACACGCAGCTCGAAGCGCTCGACCTGACCTGCAGCACTGCCCGAGCTGGGTAACAAGTGCAGCGCGGCGGTATCACCGCCAAGCTGCATGGGCATGGTCCAAACCACACGCATGCTCACCAGCCCATCACTTGGAAGCGTCAACGGAATCGACACATGCTGGATCCCATCTCCGGCACTCGGCGGCGGAATCAGCGCAGAGGGGCTAGACTCCGCTTCTCCAGCAGCCTGGCGCGCGTCAATGTGCTGCCCCTCAATTTCGATGCTCATCGCGCTGGCCAAAGCATCTGCTGGCAACGCCAACTCAATCAAACCCAGAGGTTGAGCCCGCATGCTCGAGGCCAGCTCGAAGCGCAGCTCCATGCTCAGCTTCGCCATCACCCCTGAGAGGGCGATATCCAAAGACATCCAACTGGGTTCAACGCGAGCTGGCAGCGCTGCCGAGGGATCGAGCGCATAGAGAACGGCTCCAAAGACGCCTGCCTCCTTCCCGTCCTCGACCAGCGGTGAAAACACCGATGCCCCAACAGCGGTCTCGAGCACGCTGCCCGGAGCCCCCGCCGCTTGGCCCCAGCGCCAAGGGCCTCGCTCCACCTCTATCCCAGCAGACGAGCTCGGTCGGGCTCTCCCCACGTAGAGCTCGATCACCGCCTCGCCGTCCACCAAACTCAAAGCAACCAGCCCCCCACGCTCGAGCACCAAGTCCTTCTCCCCCACGGTCAACGTCGCCCGGCTGTCAGGATGGGCCCAAAGCGCCGCACCCTTGCGCAGCACGAAGCTCTCCCCAACACGCCGACCCTCGCTGTGGGGCGCCAACCACAAGGTGCCCCGCCCGCCGTCGAAACGAGCGCTGAGCTGTGCATCGCCGCTCACATAGTCTTCTCCCACCTGAGCGCTCGACTCGGCCACCCCAACGAAAAAGAGCAGGAGCATCACCAAACTCGTCGACAGACAACGGCCAAAGCGCGATGAGACGGAATCTTGGCTCGCGTCTCGTTCGCGCTTGGGCGTGGCGCTCTCGCCCACCAGAAGCGGTTGCCAAATCTGACGGGAACTGTTCGAGAACTCAGGGAAAGCAGAAATCTCACCGACAAGAATTGCATGCCTTCGCTCTCTTTCGATTCCTTTGGAATGTCGAGAGGAAACGTGCCCTTCGCTCACTTTCGATTGCCTGGTCATCTGCGTTCCTCAGGTGCACCACGAAAACTTGCTCGCGCCACGTCTGCGGTCTAGCTTCTACCCGAAGCCCGATGCAGGACGCGCGGGCCACCATCTTAGCTCGCTTTGCACTGCGGCGACAGAAGTCTAGTGAGAGAAGCGCGGCTCGAATCTGCCTCTGCTGCAGGCGCATCTCATGCGCACGCGAAGCGGCCAGAGGCTCGCCAGGATCTCTTGTCCATTGGGCGCTTGGCCCGATTCCCCCAACTTCTTGCAACGTCCAGGACGGACGACACCCGACACGGGGTGCATGCCAGGAGGCACATCATGAGAATGCCCGCATACGCTGCTGCCATCGATCCTTCCCCTCGACTCGCCCGCAACGCGAGTCGCGCATCGATGGTGCTTCCCCGAGGCTGGCACGCAGAGGCCACGGTGCGCTTCGACCAGTTCGACGAGGACTGCGACAGTATGCGTTTTGATGCCGATGTCGTAGGAGCCTCGCGCCTGTTCCTTCACAGCACCGTGCTCTTCGATGCTGGCGAGGAGCTCTATGTCAGTTTTCCCCTCCCTGGCGGTTCCAGGCTCGAGGCCAAAGCTCGGGTCACTGATTGTGACTGCGAAGCCGCCCATTGCGGCATGGAGCTGCGACTCAGTGCGAGCGCTGCAGCAGCCTAGGCAAGAGGGCAATCGATAGTGAGCGAAGGGCACGCACCCTCGCGCCAATCCGAAGGATTTGCAGCTGGCGCGAGGTCGGTGCCCGAGAGCGAACGAATGCAATCGATAGTGAGCGAAGGGAACGCACCCTCGCGCCAATCCGAAGGATTTGCAGCTGGCGCGAGGTCGGTGCCCGAGAGCGAACGAATGCAATCGATAGTGAGCGAAGGGCACGCACCCTCGCGCCAATCCGAAGGATTTGCAGCTGGCGCGAGGTCGGTGCCCGAGAGCGAACGAATCTAAGAAGACTTCTGAGCAAGCAACAATCCTTTGACTCGTCCGTCAATCGCCATAAGCTATTCTCAGCTCGGCGTGCGATTGCACTCGGAGGGCCCATGCGATTGACCCTGCTTGCTGTCTCTAAGCCATCTTCCCTGCTCTCGAGACCGATCTCGCGGCTCATCCTGCTGCTCTTTCTCGCCGTGATTCTCCACGCTTGCGCAGAGGGAAGCAGCCCCAAAGACGTCGACACCGACACCGACCTCGGCGAACTCGACCAAGTCGAGCAGAGCGAGCTCGACGAGAGCCCCGACGAGAGCCCCGACGAGAGCCCTGACGAGAAGCCTGACGAGCTCGAGGAGCTGCCGGAAGTCATCGAAGCGCTTGAGCTCTTTGCCGTGGTACCCCCACAGGGCAGCGTCGAAGGAAACACGGTGCTCGCCCTGCGCGGGAAGGGCTTTGTCGAAGGCAGCCGCGTGTTTTTTGGCGACAGCGAGCTCAGCCCAGTGGCTTTCGTCGACAGCAGTCAGCTCAGCGTCAGCACGCCAAGCACTGACACTGCGGGCCCCGTGGACGTACAGGTCAGCAATCCCGATGGCAGCTCCTTCACGCTCGAAGATGGCTTTCTCTACCTTGCCGCAGACGTCCCGAGCATCGATGACTGCGCCTTGCTGCAGCTCGGCCCCTTCGACACCCTGGTGAATTCTCCCCTCAAGCTCGAGGCCGTTGTCTTTGTGGAAGGCGAAACCGACGAGCTTGGCCAGGCCCCCGGCATCATCGGAGAGCTGGGATGGGGAGCGCCCAGTGACGCTCCAACGGCCTTCGACTTCATCCCGATGGAGTATTCTCACGACGCGAATCGGGCGGGCAACGATCAGGCCAACGACGCCTATGCAGGTCTGCTCTCGATCCCGACGCCCGGAACTTTTCGCTTCGCCGCTCGCTTTCGCCTCGCCCAAGACCCGCCCTACTGGGTCTACTGTGATGGTGATGGTAGCGCCAACGGGGTACAGCCCGAGCAACTCGGACAGCTCAGTGTCAGCGAGCCCTTCGTCCCCAAGATCGGTCGCTGTGCGCTCGAGGCGCAGGGTGCGCTGAGCACCGAGGTCTCCGTGCCGAGCCCCGAGCTGCGCGCGACCGTCTTTGCCGAAAGCATCACCGACAGCGCCGGGCGCGGCACTGGTATCATCGCTGAGCTTGGCTATGGCTTGGGCACAGAGCCCAGCGCGTTTCAATACAAGACCATGGCCTACCTCGATGACCGCAACGCCGCCCAGGATGACCGCTACGCCACCACCTTGCTCATCGAGGAAGCGGGCAGCTACCGCTACGCTGCGCGTTTCGCGCTACAGAGCGAGCCCGATGCGTGGACCTACTGTACCCTTGATGGCGGAGAGTTGGGCACCCTCGAGGTCACCGCCGCACCGCAGCCTTTCATCAGCTTTTGTTCGACAGAGACGCTGCTGCTCTCGACCACCGTCGGCAACATCAGCGGCGAGCTGCTCGGCTTGGTGCAGATCTCCGGCGTGACGAGCGGTGCTGGCCAAGGCGCAGGCGTTGAAGCCGAGTTGGTGTGGGGCGCTGCAAGCCAAGCCCCACAGACCTGGAGCAACATCGAGAGCGCGAGCTACAAAAATGATGCCGACGGCAGCTCCGCGGGAGACCGCGCGCGGGATCGGTATCGCGTCAGGCTCACACCGAACACCGCGGGAGAATACGGGTTCTACTACCGCTTTCGCCTCAACGGTTCTGACTGGATGCGCTGCGATACCGACGGCAGCACACCCTCGAGCCCCTTTGAAGACGCGAAAACAGGCAGCTTCGTGGTCACCGAGGAGCTCATCAATCTGCCTGACTGGTGCAGCACGCATGCTCCTGTCATTGGCGACAGCAGCACCGCGAGCGTGCTTCCCGACGATTACTACTTTGGAAGGGTCAGGGAGGCAGGGATGACCACGAGCTCCGATGGCGCCGCGGCGCTTCGGGCGGAGCTCTGGTACGGACCGCCTGGGGCAGATCCGCGCAGCGCTCCAACTTCGTTTTCGGTGCTGCCTGCAGCGCTCAATCCAGCGGTGGTTGGGGAGCCCGAAGACGAATACATGGCGGCG
>JAVFAO010000401.1:0-6360 GCA_034002465.1 Myxococcota bacterium | reverse complement strand
GGGCGAGCCCTTTGGAATCCCTTTCAGTTGACCTGCCACACCGAGCCGCCTGGTCGGTCGAGGTGCCCTTTGGAATCCCTTTCAGTTGACCTGCCACACCGAGCCGCCTGGTCGGTCGAGGACCTGCACGCCCATGCCCTCGATGCTCGCGCGCAGCTCATCGGCGCGCGCCCAGTCCTTGGCTTCCCTTGCGGCTGCGCGTTGCGCCATGAGCGCCTCGACCTCTCTGGTGTCGAGGCCTAGCCGCTTGACGGCGAGAGCCTGGAGCTGCAGCAAGGCCTCGTTGACGTCGCGTTCCAAGAGGCCGACGTGTTTTCCCAGCTCTCGCAGGGTGGCGGCAGCGCGCTT
Source organism: Myxococcota bacterium (assembly GCA_034002465.1). GTDB lineage: Bacteria > Myxococcota_A > Bradymonadia > UBA4248 > JAVFAO01 > JAVFAO01. The sequence goes on along the minus strand of JAVFAO010000401.1, from coordinate 6,012 downwards.
GGCACCGGCTCGGCGCTCTGGGCTGAGCTTCCCGCGGCGAGTGGCAATATCTTGGGCGAGGTGCTCGAGGGTGGAGAGGGCGGCGAGGGCGCGGGGCGTGTTGAAGTCGTCCTCCATGGCCTCGATGAAGTCCACCTCGCAGCGTTCGATTTCGTCGACTTTTTCGGCTCTTGCGTTATCTGGCGCAGTGGCCATTGCGTCGAGTGATTCGAGCAGGCGGTAGAGGCTGGTGATGCGATCGGTGGCAGCCTGGATGGTGTCGCGAGAGAAGTTGATGTTGTTGCGGTAATGGGTAGTGAGGAAGAAGAAGCGCAGGGCCTCTGGGTGGACCTGCTCGAGCAGGTCGCGAATGGTCCAGAAGTTTTTCAGCGAGTGGCTCATTTTCTCGCCGTCGATCTCGACCATCCCGACGTGCATCCAGTAGCGCGCGAAGTCGCCGCCGTTGGCGGCGATGGACTGGGCGCATTCGTTCTCGTGGTGGGGGAAGATGAGGTCACGGCCACCACCGTGCACGTCGAAGCTGACGCCGAGGTACTTGTGACTCATGGCAGAGCACTCGATGTGCCAGCCAGGCCGACCTTGTCCCCAGGGTGAGGTCCATGAGGGCTCAGTGGGCTCGTGCACGCCTTTCCAGAGGGCGAAGTCCATGGGGTCTTCTTTGCGCTCGTCGACCTCCACACGGGCGCCGCTCTGCATGTCGTCGAGCTTGCGGTTGGAGAGGCTGCCATAGCGCGCGAAGCTGCGCACGCGGTAGTAGACGTCTTGCTCGACCTGGTAGGCGTGGCCCTTTTCGAGCAGGCGCTGGGTCATGTCGAGGATTTCTGGAATGTGCTCGGTGACCCGAGGTTCGACATCGGCGGGCTGCACGCCGAGGGCGGCCATGTCTTTGCCGAGCTCCTCGATCATTTTGGAGGCCAAATCGAAGGGGCTCTGCTGCTCTTCCTTGGCGCGGCGAATGATCTTGTCATCGATGTCGGTGTGGTTTCGGACCAAGGTGACCTTCCAGCCCCGTTGGCGCAGGAAACGGCAGACCACATCGAAGCAGACGAAGGTTCTGGCATGTCCGATGTGCGGCAAATCATAGACCGTCAAGCCGCAGACATAAATGTTGAACTCGCCGGGGCTAATGGGCTCGAAGGGACGCTTGCTGCGCTGTGCGGTATCGTAAATGCTGAGCGACATATCCAGGCCTCGCTTGGAGGAAACGCAGTTGGAGGGGAATGCTGCAACACATCGCGGCGCTGCAAGAAAGCGCGCCTGATTGGGGCACCGCTCGGGTGCCACCACCGGGCGCCACCTTATGAATGCAGTTCGGGGGTGTCAAGCGCAGCAGCGCCTCTGAGCCTTGCGTTATGCGCTAGGATAGTGGAGCATGCATCTGGGAGAGGTTGAAGCGCCGACAGTATTGTGCTAAGTCGGAGCTGGAGTGTGCATTCACCTCGTCGTGCAGGGTCGGCAGGATGCTCAAGCTAGTCATTGAGGATGATGAGGGAAAACAGACTGTCGTACCTCTGATCCGCGACGAAATAACCATTGGTCGCAAAGAGGGCAACACGATTCGGCTCACCGAGCGGAACGTGTCGCGGCGACATGCGCGTTTGACCAAGCTCGACGGCAACGTCTACGTCGAGAATGTCGAGGCGCGCTACGGCATCAAGCTGAATGGGAAGAAGATCACCGCCCGAAGCAAACTCGGCTTGGGCGATGAGGTGATGATCGGCGACTACAAGCTGACCATCCAAGACGAGAGCAAGAAGGAAGAGAGCACCCATCTGCGCAACCTCAAGCAGCTCGAAGAGCAAGCTGGCCCGCGTCCCATCGCGGCACACGAGCAAGCGCGCTTGGTGGTCATCTCTTCGAACTTTGCCGGTCAAGAGTTTCCCATTGCACGCACTGAGGTGGGCATTGGTCGCCTGCCTGAGAACGACATCATCATCGACCACCGCTCGATCAGCGGCAAGCACGCCAAGATCCAGCGGATGCCCAACCGCATCTTCAAGATTGTCGACCTCGAGAGCAGCAATGGTGTGCGGGTCAACGGACAGCCCTTCACCACCCGCGAGCTCAACTCCGGCGACATCATCGACCTTGGGCATGTGCGCGTTCGTTTCTGCGCCCCAGGCGAGCTCTGGAGCTTCCAACTGGCCGCTGGACTGGTTGACGAGATCTCCCCTGCGAGCAATCGCAACTCCCTGATCTTGCTCTTGGCGGTGATCGCCGTCCTGGTTGTTGGTGTGGCGGTCTTCTTCATGCTGCAGAAGCCCTCCGAGCCCAAGCCCGCCGAAGGCGGTCAGGCCCCGGCCAATCAGCCCAACACCCCACCCGTCATCAGTAATCGCACGCCTGTCGAGGACCTCATCCTCGCCTGTGAAGACCTCGCCGCGAAGGGTGAGTTCGCCGAAGCCCTCGAAATCTGCCGCGAAGCCACCGAAAAGGACCCTGCCAACAAGATTGCTGCGGTCAAGTACGACAAGGTCACCGAGGAGCTTGCGCTCAAGAAGCAGTACGAGAACGCCAAAGAGCTCATCAGCCATCTGATTCGTCAGGACTGCGAGAGCGCCCTCATCGAGATCGACAGCATCTCTGACCCGGCGAGCTGGGCCGCTCGACAGATCTTCCAAGAGGATCTGCGCGCCAAAGCTACCAAGTGCATCGAGGACGCCATCGTCGCCGACGCCGATGCCGCCATCTCTGCAAAGAACTTCGACACCGCCGAGTCGGTCATCGCCGAGCTCAAGCTGCTCTATCCCGACAGCGTCAACATCTCGCGCCTCGAAGACAAGCTGGCTCGCGCCATGAAGAAAGACTCGCAGCCCAGCACGCCCAAGGATCCGAAGGATCCACCCAAGGATCCACCCAAGGATCCACCCAAGGACCCCAAGGATCCACCCAAGGCCAATCTGGAAGAGGCCAAGGCCAAGGCGGATCAAGCCAAGGGCCTGATCATGTCCAACCCCAACCGAGCCGCCGAACTCTACGCCGAGGCGCTCGCCGCCGACTCTGGGAACGCCTCATGGCGCGCCAGTTACGCCTTTGCACTGGAGCGCGCGGGCAAGACCTGCAAGGCCTACGCAGAATACAAGCGCGCCGCCCGTGGCCTCAGCGGTGGGGCGAAGACCAAGGCAGAGCAAAAGATCGAAGAGTTCAAGGCACAATGCGACTAGGCTCGCTCGTACACGAAAGTGAGCGAAGAGCACGCATCCTCTCGACAGTCCGCGGCAATTGCTGTCGACAAGAGGGTGCCCGAGAGCGAAGGGATGCCTTCGCCACGCCGAAGGCAGACGCTCCCTGAGGTTCCATGCCTGCTGTATTCGTGGACGTCGCCGTCGATGTGCCACTACCTCGACTCTTCACCTACGTCTGTCCCGATGGATGGCTAGCACGAGCCGAGCTTGGCTGCCTCGTCCAAGTGCCCTGGCGCAAGTCCTCACGGATCGGCGTGGTGATGAAGCGCCACCAGACCGCTCCGAGCGAATTCACGCCTCGAGCCGTCCTGAGCTTGCTCGACACACAGCCCGTCCTCGACGTTGCCCGCTGCGAGCTGGCCCGATTCATGGCGAGCTACTACCGAGCCCCCATCGGTGAGGTCGTCAAGCTGATGCTTCCGCCAAGCGTGGAGGACTTTCGTCTGCACCTGCGCGCCCATCCGAAGCCCGAGCCCTCGCCAGATCTGAATACGGCGCTCGGCGAAAAGAGCGCGCGTGTACTGCAGCTGCTGCACGAGGAGCGCTGTACCCGACCCCACAGCTGGTCCGCTTTTCGGCAGCTGCTCGCGCTCGATGATGCTGAGCTTTCGCGGCTCTTGGAGCTTGGCATCGTCCTCCCCGAGCTGCATGCCCCAAGCGCAGAACCAAAGGCCGACGCGCTGCTGATCTCCCTCACCGACGCCGCGTTCCCCAAGCGACTCGGCCCCCAGCAAAAGGCCATCCTCGACTACCTTGGCACACAAGGAGAAACGCCGCTCAGCTGCCTGCGCGAGACCCTTGACGCCAATCCAGCCACCCTGCGCCGGCTTGAAGCGCTGGGGCTGCTGCGACAACGCATCGCGCCGCCGAAGGATCCCTTCCTCGACTCCGAGCTCCCCGACCGCCAAGCACCCACCCTCAACCCCGCCCAAGAAGCCGCCTGGCAAGCAGCAATCGCTGCAGAGGGCTTCAAGAGCTTCCTGCTTCACGGCGTCACAGGGAGCGGCAAAACCGAGGTCTACCTGCGCATCATCGAAACGGAGCTTCGACAGAACCGAGGTGCGCTCGTCCTCTTGCCAGAGATCGCGCTCACACCCCAGGTCAGCGCGCTCTTCCGCGCAGCCTTCGGCGACGCCGTCGCAATCCTGCACAGCGGCGTGTCCGTGGCCGAGCGAAATCGCGCCTGGCTTGGAATACACCGAGGCCAGTTTCGAATCGCCATCGGTGCCCGCTCCGCTCTGTTCGCCCCGGTGCGAGACCTGGGCGTCATCGTGGTCGATGAGGAGCACGATGGCTCCTTCAAGCAATCAGAGTCGCCACGCTACCACGCCCGCGACATGGCGCTGATGCGCGCCAAGCTATCGAACTGTCGCGTCATCTTGGGCTCGGCCACACCGTCGCTCGAGAGCTATCAGCTCGCCGCCACAGGCAAGCTCTCCCTGCTCTCTCTGCCCGAGCGCATCGCCTCACGGCCCATGCCAAGCGTTGAGCTCGTCGACATGACCGAGGAGCTGCGCTTCGCGGCCGAGGACGACCCGCTCGCCCCCAAACCCATTCTCTCTCGACCGCTCCTCGCCGCGCTCGCACAGACCCTGGAGCGCCAGGAGCAAGCGATTGTCTTGCTCAACCGTCGAGGCCACTCGACCTTCGTCCAATGCGGCTACTGTGGCTATGTGGCGAGCTGTGATGCCTGCTCGGTCTCCCTCACCTACCATCGCCATGGCAACCTGCTGCAGTGCCATTACTGCGACCATCGTGAACCACTGCCCGAGCTCTGTCCTCGCTGCCTGCGACCAGAGCTCGAGCTCTTCGGTCTGGGCACGCAGCAACTCGTCGAACACCTGAGCGAGGCTTTGCCCCGCTGTCGCATCGACCGACTGGATCGCGACATGGCGCGTGGCAGCCATCTTCAAAAGGTGCTCGAGCGCTTTCGTCAGGGACAGCTCGACGTCCTCGTCGGCACGCAGATGGTGGCCAAAGGCCACGACATCCACAATGTCACCTTGGTGGGCGTCATCGCAGCCGACGCCTCGCTGAACCTTCCGGACTTTCGTGCCGCCGAGCGCACCTTCCAATTGCTGACACAGGTGGCAGGAAGAGCGGGACGGGGATTGCTCCCAGGCAAGGTCGTCATCCAGACAATGAACCCCGCCCATGCAGCGCTCCATGCTGCCCAGGCCCACAGCTTCGAAGATTTCGTCAAGGGAGAGCTGCCCCTTCGCCAAGCGCTGGGCTATCCCCCTTTCGGCTCCTTGGTGTGTATTCGTACAGAAGCAGTGGATGCGCCCACCGCCGAGCACTATCTCAGGCTCGTCGCGCAGCGCTTCCGAGCGTCCCCTAAACCAGGAATACAGGTCCTGGGGCCCGCCCCCTCACCGCTGGGCCGCCTCAGAGGCCGCGCTCGTTTCCAACTCCTCATCAAGGGCCGTCAGCGCAGCCCACTACACGCGCTGCTCAACGAAGTCCTGAACGACCTACAACGCCAGCACCCATGCCCTCACGGCGTGCGGCTCGTGGTCGATATCGACCCACTCGAGCTGCTCTGAGCCTAGTCTGCCTTCGAGTGCCGTCAGCCTGGCATGGAGAGCGACTTTCTGCCATTCTCTGCGCGTCCCTGAACGCGCCAACGCGCGTGGGAGTATGGTCATGCGTCGCCTCTTCGAAGTCGCTCTCCTTTTCCTCCTCTTCGTCCCCTCGGCGCATGCCGCCGAACCCTGCGCGAGCCTGTCCGCCGACGCCAAAGCAGACTATCTGGCCTTTGGTGAGAACGCGGCGAGCGCCTATGACCGCGCGGATTTCGCCGAAGCGGTGCGCTTCATCCTTCGCG
>JAVFAO010000400.1:0-6372 GCA_034002465.1 Myxococcota bacterium | reverse complement strand
CTGCACCGCAGCCCAAGCCTGAACTTCAGTCCCGAGGCCAGCCAGCGCAGCCTTTTGCACAGAGCAGTCTTGGGTCTGCAATTCGAACGCCCCGGCCGCTACGCCCTCATCGTCAGCAGCCGCGGCCTCACCCGCGCCGTCATCCCCCTGCTCGTCTACCGAAGCGGCGAAGACCCTACGCTGCGCAAGCTCCCCTTTGACAAGCCCTCGGTGCTGTTGCTGAGCGCGAACCAGGTCGCCGACGAAGCAGGGCTGCTTCGCTTCTCCGGCAGCTTCGATCGCTTCCTCAGCCCTACGCTGCCCGCCCTGGCGCAACCTACCGGCGCGGAAAGCGGGACCCCGGATGCAATCGAAAGCGAGCGAAGGGTACTCCATCCTCGCGAGTCATCGAGCGAGCTCGGTACCCGAGAGCGAGCGAATGCCATTGACGACGGCTCCACCCTGCGCTTCTCTACCCTGTGTCGCTGGGAGCAGCTCCCAGCGGGGCGTCACGAAGCGCAACTCGAACTCTGGGATGAGGCGGGGAATGTCCTGAAATCGTATTCCGAGTCGTTCACTATTGATGCACAGACCCGGACACACCACAGCGTCCGCGAGTGGGTGCTGCCACCGCTGTCGCCGGGCCGCTACGATCTGGTGCTGCTCAGCGATGGCGTGCTGAGCGCGCGCCGAGCGCTCTGGGCCGAAACGCTTCGAGCCCCTCAGCCGGCCACGCAGCACGAACTTCGGCAAACAGGACAAGCGCCCAATCTACAAGAACTCGGGGAAACAGGACAAGCGCCCAATCTACAAGAACTCGGGGAGACAGGACAAGCGCCCAATTTACAAGAAGAAGCGCACGACCCGGACTAGGCTCGACGACCTTGCGGCTTGCGATCTTGCGCTGAAGGAGAGGAAAGGAAGGAATGCGAACGCCCGTAGAAACCGTGCTCGATAGCTCCTATGTGCTCATCGCCGAGCAAATGCTCTGCATGGATGGCTGGCGTGACAAGGAGCGCTTCAGCCCACACCTCGACGCCCTGCGACGGCGCGACGAACAGCTTCTGGGGCTGCGCCGAGCTGCTGCGCTCAGGGTCCAGGATGGCGTCATCACCTGGATGGGTCCCGCAGCCGAGCTCGAAGCTGACGCGTTGCCGCGATTCGAGGTTCCGCTACTGATGCCTGCATGGTGTGAGTGTCATACGCATGCGCTCTTCGGCGGGGAGCGCGCACAGGATTTTGCAGCGCGCAACACCGGGGTGAGCTATGCCGAGCTCCTCGAGCAAGGTGGTGGCATCTCCTCGACGGTTCGAGCCACCCGGGCAAGCAGCGACGAAGCGCTGCTCGCCTCACTGCGCGAGCGATTGCTCGACTTTGGCGGGCGGGGCGTGACCTGGGTCGAAGTGAAGACTGGCTATGGTTTGTCCGTGGATGAAGAGCTTCGGCACCTCCGGCTGATCAAAAAGGCCGCTCAGGGGCTGCCGCTGCGTGTTCGGGCAACCTTCTTGGGTGCGCACGCGCTCCCTCCCGAGTATCGCCAGCGTGCAGACGACTATGTGAAGCTAATCATTGAAGAGGCGCTTCCTGCAGTGCGCTCTCAGGGTATCGCGAGCTGCTGTGATGTATTCTGTGACCGTGGTGCGTTCACACTTGCGCAGACTGAACGCATCCTGCGCGCTGCCAAGGAGCTGGGCTTCGACATCAGGGTGCACGCCGAGGAGCTCAGCCTCACCGGTGCCACCCAGCTCGGCGTCGAGCTGGGGGCCCTGAGCGCAGACCACCTCGATCATCTGGACCAAGCGGGCGTCGACTGCCTCTCGACGAGCCGCACTGTGGGGGTGCTCCTGCCAGGGGTCACGGTTTACCTGGACATGCACACGCGACCGCCAGCGCGAGACTTGGTGGAAGCTGGCGCCTCCATCGCCCTATCCACCGACTTCAATCCTGGTAGCTGCAACACCCAAGACCTGGCCCTCATGACCACCTTGGGCTGCAGCTTGCTGAAACTGACGCCGGGCGAGGCGCTGTGGGCGGTGACCGCGGGCGCCGCCCAGGCCATGGGTGTCGGCGACGAAGCAGGACAGCTCGCCGTCGGTCGGCGCGCAGATCTGCTGGCCTTCAAGGTCAGTGATTATGTGCTGCTCCCCTATGCCATGGGCCAAGACCTACTGCTCCAGCGCTTCCACGCCAACGCGCGCAGTCCTCTGGAGCTGGCGAGCTGAGCTCAAAGCGCAAGATGACGACGCAGCGAGGCTAGGCTCTGCCCCCGGCGCTTTGCGTAATCCTCGAGCTGCTCGTCATCGAGCCTGCCCACCGAGAAGTAGCGTGCGCTGGGGTGCGAGAAGAGCAGCCCGCAGACCGAGGCAGCGGGCTGCATCATGAACTGCTCCGTCAGCTCGACGCCGAGCTGACGCTCTGGGTCGAGGTGTTCGAAGAGCTCCTGCTTGAGAGAGTGGTCAGGAATGCTGGGATAGCCAATCGCCGGGCGGTGCACCGGGCGGCCAAAGCACTGCGCGACCTGCTCCTCGAGCTTGGCCGCTGCCGCTTCGACCAAGACGTGCGCCAAACTCTGAAACAGCAAACCCTGCTCACCCGCCTCATCGCCGAGCGCTGGCACGGTGGCCGCAAAGAGCCCGACGGCGGTGCGCCAGGGATGGTGACGCGGTGCGACGAAGTCGGCCCAGCACAAGTTGGCTTTCGAAGGCTCGGCGATGCGCTGCTGACGCAACATGGGCAAGCGGAAACTGCCCCCATCTGGCTCGAAGAAGAGCAAATCGTCGCCATCACTGGCCGCCGGGTACAGTCGGAAAGCGGCCCGGCAGATGCGCTGGCCCGCGAGCGCTGCCAGCAGCGCGCGCGCCTCGGCGATGAGCTGCTCTGCGACGGCGCGGGCCTGCTCTTTGCCCACACTCCACTCCTCGAGCAGCTGCTGCCAGGAGATGAACGGCTCGAGCTCAGAGAGCGTGAACGAGAACACGCCCTCCCCAGTCGGCACCAACTCGCTCGCGAGGAGCTCCCAATCCGACTGCAGCGCCTGCCGACGTGCTTCCTCGAGGCTGTGAAGCGGTCTGAGGGCGAGCCGCTCATGCTGCGCCACGAGGGAGGCTTGTTGGCGCCGAAGCTCGGCGAAGGCGAGCTGTCGACGTTGGTCGCTGAGAAAGGCCCCAAGTCTCGCCGGTGCCTGTGAAGCGTCGGGAACATGAACACATGGACCGGAATACTTCGGCGCGATTCGTAAAGCTGTATGTCTTGCGCTCGTCGTCGCACCACCAATCAACAGCGGAACATTCAAACCAGCCTCTTCGAGCATACGGGCCAGGAGCACCATCTCGTCCAATGATGGGCTGATGAGGCCGCTCACGCCGATGGCGTCGACTTGCTGCTCCTTGGCCGCTCGCACGATGACGTCATTGGGCACCTGTACGCCGAGGTCGATGACCTCGTAGCCGTTGCAGCCGAGCACCACGGCAACGATGCTCTTGCCGATGTCGTGAACATCGCCCTTGACGGTGGCGAGCAGGATCTTGCCCATACGAGGCAAGCTGTCGAGCTCGCCATCGCTCATCATGGGTCGCAGAAAGTCGACAGCCCGCTTCATGACGCGCGCGGTCTTGACCACCTGCGGCAGAAACATCTCACCGGAACCAAAGCGCTTTCCCACCTCGTTCATGCCCTGCATGAGCGGTCCCTCGACGATGGCGAAGGCCGAAGGGTAGACCTGTGAGGCCTCTCGCAGGTCGGCCTCGAGGTGCTCGACGCGTCCGAGCAAGAGGGCAGAGCGGAGCCGCTCTTCCAGGCTTTGCCCCTCGCGGGCATCCACTGCGGTGGTGGTGGTGGCGGCCGCCTGCTGTTGACGCGTGAAGGCGAGCACCCGCTCGGTGGGGTCGTCGTCGGGGTGCCTGCGTCTGTTGAGAACGAGAGCCTCGACGGCGCTGCGCAGCTCGGGTTCGATGGTATCGAGCACAGCGAGCTGGGCCGGGTTGACGATGGCCATGTTCATCCCAGCGGCCATTGCATGATGCAGGAATACGCTGTGCAGCGCTTCTCGGATGTGCTCTTGGCCACGGAACGCGAAGGAGAGATTGCTGACGCCGCCGCTGATGGGTGAGCGCGGGAAGGTGGCGCGAAGCTCGGCGCAGGTCTCGATGAAGTCGACGGCGTAGTGCTCGTGCTCGGCGATGCCGGTACCAATGGCGAGGACGTTGGGATCGAAGATGATTTCGGACTCGTCGAAGCCGAGCTGACGCAGGATGGCGTGGGCTCGCGAGAGGATGGCGACGCGGCGGCTGCGCTCACAGGCCTGACCTTGCTCGTCGGCAGCCATCACGATGACAGCAGCACCGAGCTGCCGGATCCGCCGCGCGCGCTCGATGAAGCGTTGCTCCCCATCCTTTAGGCTGAGGGAGTTGACGATGGGTTTTCCTTGCAGCTCGTGCAGACCTTGCTCGATGACCTCGAAGCGCGAGCTGTCGACCACGACGGGCAAGCGAGCGATACTGGCGTCGGCGGCAACCCAGCGCAAGAAGGTCTGCATGGCCACCGATGCCTCGAGCTGGTCGTCGTCCATGCAGACGTCGATGGCATTGGCACCTGCCTCGACCTGCTCTCGCACGACGCTGCACGCTTCTTCGTATCGCCCCTCACGAATGAGCCTGGCGAAGCGTCTGGAGCCCATGACATTGCTGCGCTCTCCAATCATGAAGAGGCCGAGCTCCGGGTGCAGCACGCTGGGATCGAGGCCAGCGAAGCGAGGCATGTCGATGCGAGCTGGAGCATCGTCGGGAGGCTCGATACCTTCGACGGCCTTTGCGATGGCGGCGATAAAGGCCGGAGTGGTGCCGCAACAGCCGCCAACGATGTTTGAGCGCCCGGCCCGCACGTAGGCGGCGATGATGCTGGCCATCTCGTCGGGGCTCTGGTCGTAGCCACCAAAGGCGTTGGGCAGACCTGCGTTGGGGTAGGAGAGCAGCGCGCAGTCCACATGCTGGCGCAGCTCTTCGAGCAAGGGGCCCATTTGCTCGGCGCCGAGGCCGCAGTTGAGGCCGATGGCGACGGGGCGGGCGTGAGCGACGGAGATGGCGAAGGCAGCCATACTCTGACCCGAGAGGCAACGACGGCTGGCATCGGAGACGGTCAACGAGAGCATGAGGGGAAGCGCGATGCCAAGCTCGCCACCGACTTCGAGCGCCGCCGCAATGGCGGCCTTGGCGTTGAGCGTATCAAAAATGGTTTCGATCAGGAGAAGGTCCACACCTCCCTGCACAAGACCTCGGATCTGTTCGGCATAGGCCTGCTGCATCTGGACGAAATCGACCTCTCGAGCGGCTGGATCGTCGACCTGCCGCGAAAGAGAGAGGGTGTGGCTGGTGGGTCCGATGGCACCGGCAACGAAGCGTGGGCGCTGCGGTGTCTGGAAGGCGTCTGCGGCGCGCCGCGCGATGCGAGCGGCCTCGAGGTTGAGCTCGAAGACCCACTCCTGCGTGCCAAACTCGGCTTGAGAGATGGCGGTGGCGTTGAAAGAGTTGCACTCGATGATGTCCGCGCCCGCCTCCAAGTAGGCGCGGTGGATTCGCTCGATGTCGTCGGGCCGGGTGAGGCAGAGCAGGTCGTTGTTGCCAGCGACAGAGTACGGATGCTGCGCGAAGCGGGTGCCGCGAAAGGCGTCGTCGCTCAGCCCCAGCGCCTGGATCATGGTACCCATTGCGCCATCGAGAACCAGAATACGATTCTGGAGCGCGCCGAGAAACATCCGAAGCCTTTCTGAAATGGTTCGGATCACATTTTCCCTCTCCACGCCGCCCCCCCACACATCAACCATCTTCTCACCCTCCGCATACAGAACTGGGACCTCTGCTGCCCGATGGACCGCAATCGAGCACGATCATGTCGGCAAGCTCCTTGCTTGGCAAGACTACAGACCGCTCGAGGGCGAACAGTTGTACTCGTGAGCGTTCCCGCAGCCTTGCCGGATTCGTGACCGACCCTCCTGCAGAGGTACTGCGCGACGCGAGAACGAGGGGGAACAGGCCAAGTGCCCAATCGACAAGAAGTCGTAGCCCGGAGGCGACTCGCTGCGAAGCAAGGCCAAAGGGTGCGTGCCAGGGATGGCACGCAACAAGAACAGAGCAGCGCCACACGACGGCCCAGAACCCTCTGACAATGCGAGAGGATAGGCCCTTGTCGAGGTCACGCCACCACACTGCCGAAGAGCACAGTCAGCTGACCGGGGGTCCTGGAGGTGCCAATCCCGCAGCACAACTGCAGCTCGAGCCACGCGCTCGTCTGCTTGCTTCGAGGCTCAGCCTGACACCGATGAGCTGCGCGCAGCAGCAGGCCACAGATGAACGGCATTGACTTCGCAAGCCGCCAGACAGCCCAGATGGACGCACCTAG
>JAVFAO010000399.1:0-6426 GCA_034002465.1 Myxococcota bacterium | reverse complement strand
GTGCTCTGCGCGTTCTCCCCAGTGGGGACTTGCTCCGCCCCTTCGTTCGACTCGGGTTGCAAGGCCGTTTCGAGAGCGCGTGCGTCGCTCATGATTTCGTTCTCCACCAGCGTCGCAAGGGTCAAGCTTGCCCTCTGAAGCCGCCGCCCGACGCTACCTGAACGATGTGGCCATGGGCGACGGATCATCAAGGGCTATTCAGTCCTTCTCCTCGGCGCGCGACTCGTAGACGTAGAGCTCTGGGAGCTGCAGGGCAGTGAGAAAACCACCCTTTCCACAGCCAGTATCGAGCACCAGCACAGAGTTGGTGGCCCACATGTCGGTTGGGTCCTGCGGGGTGAAGACCGAGAGCTCCTGCGGCAGGAACTGTGTTGGCGTGTGTCCGCAGACAACGCGCTTGTCACTGTATTCTCGGTAGAATTCGTCGGAGCGCTCCCAGAGCAGCGCTCGCTTGTCTCGGGTTTCTTTGGGGTGCAGCCAGCGGTCGTTGACGCGTTTCAAGCCAGCATGCACGTAGATGGCGTGGCGATCTTCATAGTAGAGCGGCAAGGAGCGCATCCACTCGACCACGTCCTCGGGAAAAAACTTGCCCGAGGTATACGAGCTGAAGTCATGACTATCCGTGCTGTAGGATTTCCAGGTCGCCCCACAGCCGTTGCCGGGGGTGAGAACGAAGGAGAGGGTCTCCGCATCGGCCTTGCCTCCAGCGTCGATCACGGAGAGCCAGCCGTCTTCATGGTTGCCGCGTAGGGTGACAATCTTGGCTTTGACGAGTCCCGGCAGCACGTTGCGGATGTACTCAATGACCCGCGCCGAATGCGGACCTCGGTCTAGATAGTCACCCAGGAATACGATGGTGTCATCCTCGGTGAATTCCGGCATGCAGCTGATGAGCTTGGCCAACTGTTCGAAATCCCCATGAATATCGCCAATCGCAAAGGTCCGACAGGGCATCGTGCACTCCTGCTCTCATTGAGGCTCAAAAATCCCAAACACGAATCGCCCCTCTTCGAAAGGCGAGAGGACCGAACGGCGTAGGCCATCGACGCTGAACACGTATTCTATTCCGGGCTCGAGCGCCATCAACGCCGTCGACACGGGGGTGTCACTGGCAGGCAGACAAGTGGAAGCCACGAAAGGCGGAGGGGCTTTGACCGGGCAGGAGCCTTCGCGCCAATACAGCAACGACAGCCAGGGTATGGGCTGCGCTTGCCCTGATTCTTGCTCGCCTTGCATCTCAGGGAGGGGGTGTAACTTGACGTTGACCTCGGCGCGCCGTTCGAGGAGGACACGAAAGTTGAGCTCCCGGGCGAGCGCGTTCACTGGCTCTACACTGTCGCATTCATTGACGCCGACCGCCGGGGCGCGGGGATCGCGTGTGTCCCCGTAGAGCCATTGATTCAAAGGGAAGTCTCGACGTGCTGCGTCACAGGCTTGGGAGCCAGGCTCGTAGCAGAGGCCATTGGCGGCGCCCGGTGTGCCACCATCCATGCCTGGCCCCAGGGCGAACCAGGCGTCACACCAAGCCTCTGCAAAATTGTTGGCGAGTCCGGGCGCATCCTGCGCGCCTGCCTCAGGGCGCAGCTGTCGGGAGGTGCCAATGATGACGTCTTGGTGCAGCTGCACGGCGTCAATCAAGAGCGGACGCTCTGGGCGATCCTGCAGAGGACGCTCTAGACGAAGCTCGCCGAAAGGAGCGCTGCCTGCTTTGGCTAAGCGAAACGCTGGGTTGCCGTGTGCATAGCCGCGAATGAGACGCCCCTCTGCAGTGAACAAGGTAGCGCCACTGACGACGAAGAACGCCCCTGGGGCCAGGGGCTCTGAGGCTTCGATGCGCACCGAAACGCCATCGCTCCACAGGACGAGGCCATCGAGGTCGACTGGGCGCTGCCCCAAGTTGAGCAGCTCCACATACTGCAATTGCCATTCGGCGCGGCTGTCGGTGCCCATCTCGGGGTCGGGCATCAGCTCGTTGATGAGCAAAGGGGTGCGCTCATCCTGGGTGCAGAGATCGCCGATACCGTCGCCGTCGAAATCCTCTTGCTGCGGGTTGTAGAGTGAAGGGCAGTTGTCGAGCGCATCGGGGTGGCCGTCTTGGTCACCGTCCGGGGGCAGCTCCTCTTGTTCTGCGTCCATCTCGTCCGGCTGCTCTTCGTCAAGCGCATCGAGCTCCTCTTCGAGCTCCTCGAGCTCTTCGTCGGGCAGCTCGAGCAGCTCATCAGAGCTCTCGTCCTGCGGCAGGCTATCGGGGGCGACACAGATGCCGTTCGCGCAAAGCCGTGAGCCCAGGCAATCAGACTGGCGCTGGCACTGGTTTTTGGCGCTGCGGTCGAAGTCGTAGTGGCAGCCGCTCGCGCCGAACAGGCCGAGGACCAAGAGCAGGTAGAATCGGAGAAAAGTGTTTATGGCTCGCAGCTTGGGTCGATGCTTGGCCACGCCAGCCCCCCTATCAGACCATGGAGCCGCCCTTCGTCTCTTGCATGGTAGCGCAAAGTGGCGACGACGCCATGGTAGCTGCCCTTCGCTTTCGAGCGCGCACGAACGAGCAGATGGTGGGCGGCGATGAAATCGTGTCGCGCCTCCATGTCGCGCGAGCGTTCGAGCAGGGTCTCGGCGCGCAGGTCCAGGCTTCGCCCTTGTTGGAGGCGACAGGCTGCACCTGAGCCGAGCAGCAGGAGCAGCAGCAGCGTCCAGCGCAGCGCGCTCATTCCAGAGCCCGCAAGGCTTTGCTGGCGGCGCGTGCTTTGCTGCTCATCTTGGCAGCCTTGAAGCCGCTCTTGGCCTCGCTGAGCAGTGTGGCCGCCTCTGGGTCCTTGCTCTCGGCCAGACACAAACCCAGGCCAAACTTGACGCCAGCCACGGCGCCCACTTCGTTCTCAGGGAGCGCAGCAAGGGCGGCCCGATACATCGGCACAGCCTGCTCGCACTGCCCCTCCTCGCGGCTGAGCTCGGCCATCAGCGCTTGGCACTGGGCGAGCTGTGTGCTCCGACCGAGCTCTTCGTTGAGCGTCATCGCCTGCTGTAGCGAGTCCTTGTCGAGCTCGCCGCGCTCAGCACTGAGGCGCGCCAGCACGAGGCGAAGGTCTGCTTCCACGTCTTGCACTTGGACGCGTTGGGCTGCGTCCAGCGTCTCCAGGGTTTCCATGGCCAGCGTTGCCTCGTCTTGGGCCTTCTTCTCGGCCCCCGAATCGACGAGCATCATCGCCAACTGCGCCCGATGGCGAAGCAAGCGTTCGGCCTGGGTGCCGTCCTGGAGCGTGTCCACTAGGGCCTCGAGCTGTTTGATGGCATCTTTGCCTTCGTCACTGGCAATGAGCAGCGCCAGGTAGGCCTCTCGTACTTCCAGCAGGAGCGGCGCATCGTCGCTTCTCTCTGCGTACTTGAGGGCTTTGACCAGGTCTTTCGCAGCATCTCGTTGTTCGGCCGAGGCGAGGCGAAGAGACGCCGAATCCATCAAGAGCAGCGCAGCGGCGCGGTAGTCCTTGCGCTTTTCGATGAGGCCGAGGGCGTCGTCATAGCGGTCGAGTGCCGCGTCGGTGTTTCCTTCTGCCCGTTCGAGTCGCGCCCACAACAGCTCGACGCGAATGCGTTCTTCACGCATGTTTCGGCTCAAGCCATCCTCAATGGTCGAGAGCACTTGACGTGCTTGCTCAAAGCTCTTCTTCTCGATCAGAGTGCTCACGCGCGCCAAGGAGAGGTCCAGGCTCGGTGACGGCTCGACGAGATTGGGATCAATGACTTTGGCCGCTTCGAAGTGCTTCGCTGCCGTCTCCTCGTCCCCTTGTCCTCGCGCGATCTGCGCGAGCGCGAGGTGACTGGCCAGTTTATGGCGATCCTCGAGCGAATCTGGGTTGGCGAGAATACGCTCGTAGGTCGCCTTCGCGAGCGCCAGATCCCCGATCGAGGCAGCGCTCTGGGCCAAGCCGAGCTGCACCGGAAGATCGAACGAGTGTCCCTCGGCGAGCAGACTCTGGGCTTCTTCGAAGGCTAGCCGAGCATCTTCACCGCGGCTCAAGGCGAGCAGCGCTTGACCCTTGCCGAGGGTGGCTGCCAGCGACCACTGGCGGCCGTCCTCGAAGCCGCTGCTCTGCTCGAGGCTGCGTTGGAAGGCCTCGAGGGCTTCCTGCGGGCGGCCCTGGCGCAGTCGGGTTTGGGCGAGGGCGAGCTGAGAAGCTGCCATCCAGTGCTTGTCCTCGACCTGAGCATAGGCCTCGTAAGCCGAGCCGAAGGCGAGCGCGGCGCGTTCGTCGGCACCTCGGTCCCACTCGACCAAGCCCAAGACGTAGGCCGCCTCTGCGGCTTCCTTGATGGCGCCGAGCTCGGTGAAGAGTGTGCGGGCTTCGCTCAACTTGCTCGCGGCGAGCTCGAGCTCGAGGCGGCGCAGCACGCTGCCGTGCTCGAAGGCGATGACGGCGAGCCATCTCTGGCTTGCCTTGTCCCCAGCCGGAAGCGCTGCAAAGAAGCTCGACGCCTTGGCGTAAGCTTGCGAACATTCTGCGATTTTCGCTTGCGCGCAGAAGCTCGAGGCGAGTTGATAGGCGGCAACACCGGCCCAGGCACTCTCCTTGGCGTTCGAGAGCAGCTCCAGCGCGTCACCGAAGGCGGTGCTCGCCTCGGCGAGCTCGCCACGCTCCACGGCCACACTGCCGCGGCCGAGCAGCGCGCGAGCGCGGGTGAGCGGCTCGTTCGAGGCGACGAGCTCTTCGAAAATCTTGCTCGCTTCGTCCAAACGGGCCGATTCGAGCAGGACCTCTGCCTGGGCGAGCAGCTCGTCAGCGCTCTCGGCAGCCTGCAGTGGGCCAAGGTTGAGGGTGAGCAAGAACAAAGTGAGGGAGAGGACGAGGGCTCGCATTCGGTCTCCTGTGGACACCTGTGCGCCGATGCGCTGCCTCACTCGTCGGGCGAGAAGGCATTCAGCGGATCAGGATAGCACAGGCCGACGAGTGCTCCCAGAGCTGGAGCTTCTTGTCGATTGGGCGCTTGGCCTGTTCCCCTGACTTTTTGTCGATTGGGCGCTTCACCTGTCCCCAAAGTTGTTGTGGATTGGGCGCTTGGCCTGTTCCCCCCAAGTTGCTGCAGGTATCCAAGCAGCGCGGACACGCAGGTCCGCCCTTGGCTTTTGATCTGCCCGAGGTCCTCGAGCGCGTGGTCAGAACCGGAATGCGACGCGATACCTATCGAGTGGGCAAAGAGGGCAAAGCAGCGGCACAGGGCCTCAAGGCTGAGGCACCGGCAGTTGTGGGATGATCATCGAGATCTCTGGGCCAATGCCACCTCCCACAGGCGTCCACGTCCCTGCAATGTCGGCCGCTACCGAGACGTAGACCTCGACGCTGTCGTCGGAGGCGACGCCGGCACCACTGAGCAGGCCGCAGCGGCTCAGCTCGAGCACGGTCAGGATGTCGCCCGCCTCGATTTCTCCGTCCATGCGTACCACGATGCTGCCCCCTTGGCCCAGCGCGACGAAGCCATGGTTGCCGTCGCAGATGCTCAGGTCACCAACGCCCCAATCCACGAAAGCGTCGGGAGCACCCAGGATTTGAGTGTGATCGATAGCGATGGGATCACCGCCGCCAATGAGGTAGAGCTCGACGTTTGCGGCGAAGAACTGCGTCCCTGAAAACTTGGTCAAGACCACCGCGTCGAGATCGGCGCCCTTGTTTTCCCCAGTGGGGGCTGGGGTGACGTCATCGATGCGCACAAAACGGTAACTCGGGCTGATCAAGATGTCCGGTCCAAGCTCGGCGTCGGGCGCGTCGGGCGCGTCAGTCTGGTCTGGACCGAAGGCGCAGAGGCATTTTCCGTCAGGCGAGCAGCTCCAACTACTGCCGCAATAGGCGGGACAGGCCTGGGTGCAACGCGTGAATCCAGTGAGCTCGGGCGCATCTTCACCACAGGCGCAGAAGGACATCAGCACCAGACTTAGAAATGCAGGGGTTTTCATGTGTTTTCC
Source organism: Myxococcota bacterium (assembly GCA_034002465.1). Taxonomy (GTDB): domain Bacteria; phylum Myxococcota_A; class Bradymonadia; order UBA4248; family JAVFAO01; genus JAVFAO01. Next base: position 473 of record JAVFAO010000399.1, on the reverse strand, counting down.
CGTACTCGAAAGGTGCATCAGGGCAATGACGGGATGGTCATCGAAATCTCGGGCCCCACACCGCCTCCCACGAGCTCCCAAGTTCCCGCGGGTTCGGGCGAAACGGACACGAAAACCTCGATTTCGTCATCCGAGGCCGTACCGGCGCCGCTGAGCAGGGTACATCCGCTCAGCTCGAGCACCGTCAGGTTGTCGCCCGCCTCGATCGCTCCACCCATGCGCACCACGATGCTGCCTCCTTGACCGAGGGCAACCCATCCTGCGTTGCCATCACATTGGCTGATGTCGCCGGAGTCCCAGCCGACGAAGGCGTCGGGCGGGCCTATGATTTCCCAGGCATCGAGCATGTAGGGATCGCCGCTTCCGATGGTGTAGGCTTCGACGTTGACGGCGAAGAACTGTATGCCGGAGCTCTTGGTCAAGATCACCGCGTCGAGGTCGGCGCCTTTGTTCTCCCCCAAGGGGTTCATCGT
>JAVFAO010000398.1:0-6484 GCA_034002465.1 Myxococcota bacterium | reverse complement strand
GGGGCGCTGCCCCACACCCCGCCAAAGGGCAGGCCCTTTGGAATCCCTTTGATTGGGGTATGTGCTGGGCGACGAGCTCATGGCACCACCGTAAAGCGCCGGCGCTCAGGCTCTGCGGGCTTGGGCTGTGGACGCGCGGTGAGCTTGCGGATGATGGGCTGGCGAACGCTCTCGGGGGTGGGGACGAATTGCAGCTCATGGGCTTCGTAGCCGCTCTTGCGTAGGCGCAGGGTCACGTTCTGATTGGGCTCGAAGTCGAGGGTCGCTGGGGTTGTGCCCAGTGCTTGGTCACCGCGCCAGATGGTTGCCCCCGAGGGCGTGCTCTCGATGCGCACACTGAGGCGCTCGGGTTTGACTGAGACCGGGGCGATGGGTGGGTGGGCAGCGTCGGCTGAGCTTGGGGTGGGCGGTAGCGCGTTCGTGCTTGCGAGGGGCTTTGCTGCTTCGTTGGTTTCGATGGTACTGCTCATCGACGCTTCGCTTTCCTCTTGATTCCCTGATGCTTGCGAGCAGTTCCCCTCCGGCTCGGAGCACCCTCCCAGAGTGTCCTCGTTCGACGCCTCGTTGGATGCCTCGAAAGCAGGCCTGGCCGAGCGTTCGAGCTGCTGCACTGGCTCCTGGGAGCTGTCGACGAGCAGGCCCAGGGCAAGCAGCGCGATGATGGCGGCGAAGAGCAGGAGGGGGCTGCGCCAACGAGAGGATGAGCGGTCCTGGGGGCCGGTCAGGTCGAGGGGGCAGGGCTGGATTTCATGGGAGCGTGCGGTCCTCTGTTCGAGCTCGCCTGTGGGCCTGGCGGCATCTTGAGGGTGTGGGCTGGTGTCATCGCTCTCGACGCAAAGCGTGTGCGGGTCGAGCTTGGCGAGTCGCTCTGCGAAGGCCGCTGCGTTGGGGAGGCGGAGCAGGTGGTTCTTATGGAGGGCGTCTTTGAGCAAGGCCCCGAGCTCAGAGCGCTCGAGCCAGCCAGGGAGCACGTATTTGCCCTCGACGTGGATGAGGTAGTACTGGAAGCGGCTCTCGGCGCGCACCAGCGGGCTTCCCGTGAGCATCTCGACGAGGATCAGCGCCATCTGGTAGACGTCGATGGCAGGAGAGACCAGCTTCTTCGAGATGTATTCCGGAGCAAGGTAGGCGTCTGTGCCCAGGGCGATGTTGCCTTCGCTCAGGGAGGGCTCGTCGCGGGTGGTGTAACGGGCGATGCCGAAGTCGAGCACGCGCAGGTTCTCGCGGGCACTACCGGCTTGGTCGATGAAGAGGTTGGAGGGTTTGAGGTCTTTGTGGACGATGCCTGATTCGTGGCCAAGCGCGATGGCGTCGAGGGCGCCGAGCAGCAGCTTGAAGGCGCGCTCGGGTTGGAGGGGGCCGTGCTGTCGGAGCTCGGTGTGGAGGTCGTGGCCATTGAGCAGCTCCATGACGAGATAGGGCTGCCGAGTTTGCTTTTCGATCCCGTAATCGTGGATGGGGACGGTGTTGGGGTGCTTGAGGGTGGAGGCGATCTGGGATTCTCGGATGAAGCGTGCTTCTCGGAGCTCGTTGTCGGTGGCACCCGTGACGGTGTCGAGCACCTTGATGGCAACCTCGCGTCCGATCGAGAGTTGTTTGGCTCGGAATACAGACGCAAAGCCGCCCCTGCCGATCAGCTCGATCAGCTCGTAGCGCTCATCGATGATGCGCGGCAGTGCGTTTGCATTTTGTGGGGTGACGGTGGACATGATGGCACCGCGGTTGGTGAACGACGCAACGGGTGCAGTTTAGAATTGGCGTCAATCGAGGTCAAGATGCGATGCATCGACGTCATCGAATACTGCCCGAGGGGGGGTGGGTATTTCTTGTCGATCGGACGCTGGCCCGCATCCACGACTGCCTGACAGGCCGTCTGAGGCGTAGCAAGCGGGGGGAGGCGCTTGCGGTGACAATCGCTAGTGTGTGGAGGTGGCAGTTTGCGCTGCGTTGATTTCCTCCCGACTGCGTCCACAGCCATCACAGCGTTTGTGGAAGTGTATACGGCATCGCTCACAGGTCTCGAAGACGATGAAAATCTGTTTGAGCTCCGCTGGCAGCGCTTTGAACATGTTGGCCAGGGTGCCAAAATTGAGGGCGACCAAGCTGAGCGTCAGCAATAGGGCGATGAAGAAGACATAGGTCACCGCTGCAAGCAGCAGGCACAGCAAGAGCACAGCGACCGCAGCGCGTAAGCCAATCAGCGGCGAGCTGCCCAGGCCGCCGCTCAACGCCAAAACGGCGATCACCACCGCTGGCAGTCCAAACCCTGCGATACCTTGGGTCCAGGCCCTGCGCTTGTCGAGGCGTAGCCACACCAGGCTCAACACGATACCCACGCCCAGCAGCATGAGCGTACCCATTGACCCGATCGAGAACAGCCCACCAGCAGCCAGGACCACGGCACCATGACTCAGGAGGTGATAACGGCCCACAGAAAAATCGACCGACGAGGGCGTCATCCCAGGAGCCAGGAGGAAGGCCACGAGCAGAAAAATGAGCCCTTGCCACCACGGGGCGTGGAACAAGGCGAGGAGCACCGTCCTCAGCGTCTCCCAGCCAGCGCTCGAACTTTGCGCAAAGCTCCCCGCCTGGCTCCAGGACTCGATCAGCCCCAACAGCTCGCGCCACTCCAACGGACTCAGCAACACGCTCAACGCGGTCAAAGCTGCGGCCACCACCAAGAGCGGTGCCATGGCGATGAAGCCCAAAAACAGCATCTGACCCACACCAAAGCCGATGCGAGAGATGATGCCGCCCGTCCAAGGGCGCGCCTTGGCAAAACCACCGTTGGTGCACAACACGATCCTGGGTCGACCCAAGCCCAAGAGCTGCCCAAAAGCGTGCGCCGATTCGTGGACGATGAGACTTACCCAGCGAGCTGCGATGCTCAGCGCGGCCAGCAACAATCGTGGCAGCACCAGTGGAAGCTGGAGCAGCGTGAGACGTCGCGGCCTCGCAAACTCTTGGCTGTGAGCCCTGGAAAAGGCATCGAACACCGCGTTGAGCAGTTCGAGGCCGGCGATGGCGAGGTAGACACCCACGATCAGCGCAAACAACGAAAGCATGTTCCCTCCAGAAATTCTGGACCCTCCGCTCGCGCGAAGGGTGGCTCAAGCTCGCCTCGACGTCAACGGCGACGTCACTGGCGATGAGGGCGCTGTCGAAGTCTGAGGGATTGGCTCCGTTGCTTTCTGGGAATTCTAAAGTGCTCGAGAATGGCCGTTGCCGCCACGACGACCATCGTCAACGTAGTGCTACATATCGTCATCATCCAGCGCCTGGCCTGAGAAGCTAGCATCGGTCGACAACGGCTCGAGCACGCTAGGTGGGTGGCTTCTTGTTCAAAATAGAATACGTCTGCGGGGCTCTGCTCAGCCCCGTGAACGGGCCAAGTGCCCCATCGCCCAAAACTTGGGGGAACAGGTCAAGTGCCCAATCGCCAAAGACTTGGGGGAACAGGCCAAGTGCCCCATCGCCAAAGACTTGGGGGAACAGGTCAAGTGCCCCATCGCCAAAAAATCACGCGTCGTCATCAGCGAGCAGCGCGGCGAGCCGCTCTGCCTCAGCCAAGAGCTCGGCGGCGGACACCTGCAGCGCCCGCGCGAGCAGCGCGACGTTCGCGATACCGAGGTTGCGCTCCCCTCGCTCGATACAGCCAACATAGGTGCGGTCCAGGCCAGAGTTCGAGCCCAGCCGCTCCTGCGACCATCCCCGTTCCACGCGCTGCAGCTTCACCGCCAAGCCCAGCCCCTTGAGCAGCCGCCGCCCCTGCTTGTCGACCGCAGGATCGTCGTGATAGGCGGGCACCGGCTCGACTGGCCTCCTGGGAAGCGCAGACCTCGCCCCTACGAGCTTCAGCGCCAGCGCCACCTTGGGGTCGCTGGCCTGAGGCAGGGCGAGGTTTGGGTCATGCACGCGTCCAGCCCCTCGTTTGCGTCGCTCGGTCGACTGCTTCGGGGCCTCACTTCGCTCGAGCGTGGGGGGGGACTGCCCTTCGCTCACGCCCATCTGCACCACCGCGGGGCTACGCCCGTCACCGCTTGCGCGCCGTCTGTGGCGCGGACCCTTACGGCGCTCACCCTTCGGGTCTGGCACGTGCTGACAATCCGGCTCCTGGCTTGTCGACAGCTCCACGGGCTCGTCGCATTCATGCTTGCGGGAACGGCCCATCACCGCACCTCCATGCCAACATGCTACAGCTTAGCGTGCCGCCACATCGGATCGACCGTCAAAGCGTCTCAGATTGCGAGTGATCGTCATCACGAAGACCTACAAGGGTGTAGTGCATCCAAGCGGGCGGCAGGAAAGTGGCGAGCCTCGACGCCTGCATCCGGAATTCGCACCCTTGCCAGCGAGCCTGTCTGCTTCTACGCTGACGCCGGGACGGCGTCGGTGTTTGCGCTCTTTGCTTGCGACGGCGCCACCGCGTTCGACTGGTCGAATGGAGGTATCGCTTGTTTTTCGACGCGAAGGAACTGTATCAGACCTGGAAGCTAGCAGTTGGCGCCGAGTTCACGTCGAAGCAGGTCGAACAGCTCTACGACTTGATGCTCAGAAGCATGACCAAAGGGGAGCGTCCCCAATGGTCGAAAGCCAGGTCGACGCAGGAGCGCATCGAGCTGATGTCGGCTTACCTCGATGCGGGTGGTTACCAGAAGCTCTGGACACAGCTCAAGCCGCTCGAGCAGGCGATGCTCAGCGAGGTGGTGCACCACACCTTCGTTGACATCGACTACAACCGTTTCAAGCGCAAATACGGTGAGCTGCCAGATTTTGGGGTGAACCGTGAAGTGTCCCAGAAGCGCACGCCGAGGCTGCTCAACTGTTTCATCATCCACGGTCTGATGCCAACCCAGTTGCAGGAGGCGCTCAAGGCCTGGGTGCCCGAACCAAGCCCGGCTCCGCCGCCAGCAGGTTCCGAGACGCTCTACCCATGCGTGTCAAAGGAGACAGGTTATGATCGGGGGCGCTTCTACGAGCGTGTGGTCGAACGCAAGCAGACCGTGCATCTGCGCGAGCAGGCAGCGCGCTTCGAGCTGCGCCAGGTCTGCGAGCTGCTGGCGCTCAAGCCGCTGCCCCTCAACTCCTCCAACGGGCGCGTCACCGGCCAGGGTGCAGCGTTGCTGCTCCCACGGCTGCAAGGGGGCGACTTCAACGACATTGATCCGCAGGAGCGCAACGCCCCCTACGTTCGCGCGGTCGCCTGGCCGCGCCTGCTCAGTGATGCAGGCTTGGCGCAGGCTGCAAAGACCAAGCTTTCCCTCAAGCCGACGCCCTCTTTCGAGAACCTCGAAGCCCTCCTGCAACGGGTCTTCGACGCAGCACTGGTTTCCAGCTTCGACGAACTCAGTCGTATTCAGAAAGTGAGAGTTCGCGTTCCTTCTCATGAGCTGCCCGTCTCTCCCGTCAAGCGCCGCGCGATGCTCTTCGCTGCGCTGTCTCGCTGTCCCCTCATGCGCTGGGTCGGTGTCGACCAATTCGTGGACTTCCTGATTGCCGACCAGCCCCTCATTCGAGACGCGTTGCCCCCCAGGCTGGTGGAGTTCACCGGCTGGTCGTCTCACTCGGATGAGCTCGTCGAGCTCAAGCTCTATGTGCGCGCCGTACTGCTCGAGCTGGCCGCGACCCTCGGCCTCATCGACGTCTCCACCATCAGCCTTGCCGATACCCAAGTCCAAACCTACTGGGGTTTGGAACCCCTGAAAAGCAACTACGATGGGTTCGTGCAGTTTCGTCTCAGTCCCTTTGGCGCACGCTGTCTGGGGCAAGCCGAGCCGAGCAGCAAGCAAGCCGAACTGTGGAAGGTGCTGCCCAACGGTGAGATCAAGCTGTTCGTGGAGCGTTTACCCGTTGATGCAAGGGAAAGCCTCGCTGGCTGCGCAGTGCAGTGTAGCGCGAAGGTCTGGCGGCTGCAGCCGGAGCGTTTCCTGGCGCTCGCCGAGCGCGGAAGCAAGCTCGAGGAGCTGCGCGAAGCGTTGCGCCGCGGACAGGGCGCTGAGCTGCCTCTCGAAATCGAAAAGCTCTTCGTCGACTACGCAGCTCGCCGCGACAGTTTTTGCGTTGATGACGAAGCCTACCTCGTCTCCTGCCGAAGTGTCGAGCTCGCCGACAAAATGTGGGCCCGAGCCGAGGTGCACAGCGCCTGCGCACGACTGGACGACGCGCGCTTTGCCGTCCCCAAAAACTGGCTATCCGAGTTCGAGCGCCTGCTGCGCGAGGAAGGCTATCTGCTCCAAAAGCGCTTGCTGGAGTAGGAGGGGAGGATGCTTGTGCAGCTCAGGGGGTTCGTAAGTTTTGGAATACGAATCCAGTCGTTTCGGATTCACCATGGGCGAAGGCCACTGGCTTTCGCCACTGACCTTGCCACGTCCCACGACCCCGGATGAGGACAGTCTAGTCTTGGAGCGCAGCGGGCGTCCACAGCACTTCGTCGCCATACTGCGACAGATCGTCATCATTAGCGCGATGCGCTCGCTTCGTTCCT
>JAVFAO010000397.1:0-6497 GCA_034002465.1 Myxococcota bacterium | reverse complement strand
AGGCTGGGGCCTTCGAGAAGGAGGCGCTCGCCCAGGCTCTAGGCATCGAGAAGAAGGGCCTCGCCGAGGCCAAGGCGCGAGAGGCAGGGGCGCAGGCCATTGAGCGTGAAGCCCTCGCAAAGGCGCTTGGTATCGAGAAGCATGGGCTCGCCGAGGCGGTGTCGGTGAAGGAGAAGCTCGTGGCAGAGGCGGCGGGCTTGGCCGAGAAGGCGGCTGCCATGAAGGCGCTTGACGGGGTCGGAAGAGAGCACGAGGAGTTTCGGCTGCGGCTCGACAAGGACCGCGCCATCGAGCTCGAGTCCATTCGTATTCGCAAAGACATCGCACAAGCGCAGGCCCAGGTGCTCAGCCAGGCTTTCACCAACGCCAAGATCAACATCGTTGGGGGCGATGGCGCCTTCTTCGAGCGCTTCGTCAAGGCCGTCTCCTTGGGGCAGAGCGTCGACGCGGTGGTCGACCACTCCAGCGCCGTCAAGACCATGTTCCATGACTATCTCAGCGGCGATTCCTCCTTGCCGGCGGATATCAAGGATGTGCTGAGCCGTCCTGCTGTGGATGCCGGTGATCTGCAGAAGCTGAGCTTGGCGGCGCTGCTCACCAAGCTCGCCTCTGGGTCAGAGGGCGACGCCAAGTCGAAGCTTCGAGATTTACTCAAGAAAGCGAAGGACCTTGGCATCGATGACCTGCCCACCACATGAGCGCCTTTGGTCCAGAGCTTGGCCGCTGTATCGAGCAGCTGCTGCAGGCTGCCAAGGCTCGTGAGGACGCTCTGCTCGACCTCACCGTTGGGCTGCAGCCAGAGGCGCCGCTCCTGTTGAGCGATGCCCGTTCCACGGCGGTCGTGGCCGTTGCACTCAGGCTCTTGCATGCGCTAGCGAGCCGGGGTGGCACTGCCTTGCCGATGAGCGCCATCAGCCGTCTCGAGCAGCACTTTGATGCGGCGTTGGGGAGCTCGCACCGTGCGCTGCTCGATGAGGAGGTGATGCGCATCCTCTACTGGCTCGAGCAGAACCTCTCGGCAGAGCCGGAGCAGAGCGAGCCAGATGCGCTGAGTCGTTTTCCAGTCGAGCTCAAAGCTGAGCTGGTCCTCGAGGCCATACAGAGCGGAAAGGACCTCTTCCTCGAGTACTATGACGAGGCGAGCCGCCGCTATCGTCGACTGCGGATGAGGCCGGACCGCGTGGAGCAGCGAGAGCAACCCGAAGTGATTGGAAAGAGGTTGCAATATGGGGACTTGGTGGTCTTGTCCCTGGGCCAGATCCGCTGGTTGATGTTGGTCGAACGACTTGGTTCGTTGCCTGTGCAGCGTCTGGCCAAGGTGATTGACTTTCCTCGCGGAGAGGACTGAGCTCAGCGAGCTTCGCTCTCTTCTTCGAGTTCTTGTCGATTGGGCACTTGGCCTGCTGTTCCCCCAAGTTCTTGTCGATTGGGCACTTGGCCTGTTCCCCCAAGTTCTCTTTCGAACTGAGCGAGCTCTCGAGCTTCCGCTTCCTCGTTGGAGTCAGCGGTCGCGAAGACGATCTCGCCGAGCTTCTGCTGGTCGAGTTTGGCGCTGCGTCGCAGCTTCTCACTTTCGTTCAGCGCTCGTTCGATGGTGGGGAAGGTGTAGAGGAGCTGTTGCCGTTCGTCGACCTCGACCTCGGCCTCGAACTCGGCGGAGGTTTGCTTCAGGGTGTCAGCGATGACCTCTGCTTTGCCGTTGGTCTTGACCTGTTCGAGTGCGCGCTCGACATCCCGTTTGGTTTGTGAAGCGGAGAGCGCAGCTTTCTTGGACTCGACGCTCTCGAAGACGCTCTTGAGCACCATTCGCCGCACGTTGCGGGAGTGTCGACGTGTATTCTCTGCCCCGACTCCAAGGCTGCGGATGGCGGGCACCGCGAAGAAGAGGATGCTGAAGATCAACGGAATCCAGACGAGACCGATGTTGGCGGCGGTGCCTTGGATTTGGAGGATGGGGAAGAGCAGAGAAGGGGAAGCGATGGCGAAGAAGAGGTTGAAACCATTGAAGAAGGTGATGAGGGCGTTGGCGGAGCCTGTGTTTCCCGTGACCTTCTTGGGAATCTCCAAGCGGTGCCAGGCGGCTGCGTCTCGGCCGCTGTCCGCGCCACCCGCGCTCAACATGAGCTGTGGGAAGACATAGAGGACCTCGCCTTCGTCGCTGATCTTGACGTCTCCGTCGAAGGCACCGACGAGCCGCGCCATCTCGCTGTCGGCCTTGGCGTAGCTGTCACCAGTGAAGCGCACGAGCTCGGCGGTGCTCAACACACCCTTGCGGCTGCGGATGAACTGGGCGATATCGCGGTCGCGTTGAACCGGATCGACGACGCGCTCGTCAGGGCCGAAGACAAAGGCGAAAACCTTCTTGTAGAACGGAACGTTATCACGTTGCCGTCGGCTGTGGCGTCGGCTGTCTTCCTCGTAGCCGTAGTAGTGTGAGCCATAGTGCCAGTCGGGAGTCCAGAAGAGGTAGAGCAGCCAGAAGATGGGGATACCCGGTCCGCGGTCGCTGCGTTCTGAATCGCGGTTGGCCTGGCTCAGGGCGACGAGGGCAGCAATGGCCATCACCAGGTAGATGACGAAGTAGACGACGAGCATCAGCATGATCCAGATCTTGAAGCCGAACTTGAAGGCTTTGTAGGCTTCTTCTTTGAACTTTTGCCAAGCTGTGCGTTCGTCGCGGCGGACCAATTTGGGGTCGAAGAGATAGATCAGGTCACCGTCTTCGCTGACCTCGAGGTGTCCTTCGTGCGTAGACAGCAGTTTACGCAGGGCTCGTTCGCTGTCGTTGCTGCTCAGTCCTGTCGAAGAGACCACGTCACCGACGGTGACCCGTCCTTTGGACTTGCGGAGCGCGTCGAGCACTCGTCTCTGCTTGTCATCCAGTGCCACGGTGGCGCTCATGGCGTTCTCCTTTGACTCGAATCGGTTGTGCGGGACCTGCTTCTGCTTTGTCCGCGGTAGGGATGGTGAGAGCGCTTGATTGGAGCGAACGGGCTGCACTCTCTCTCATTCGTCGGTCTTCCAGCTCTGCCCGATGAGCAGCTCGTGGGGCCGATAGTTTTTCTTGTACTCCATCGTCGAGCAGCCTTCGACCCAATAGCCGAGGTAGTAGTAGGGGATTCTCTTCTCTCGGGCGAGCTCGATCTCTCGCAGCACCGAGAAGACGCCGAGGCTGCGGTGTGCGTGCTCGGGTGCAAAGAAGTGATAGACACTGGAGTAGGATTGGGAACAGCAATCGACGATGGAGACCGCGATGAGTTCTCGTCGAGTGCTTTGGCCTGTTCCCCCAACTTGTTTGTCGAGGTAGTAGCCGAACTCCCAGGTGTCGACAGGGCTGCTGTAGAGGAACTGCCGCAGGGAGGATTCTGAGGCCCCTTGTTGGGTATCGGGGTGCTGATAGGCGAGGTAGCGTTGATAGAGGGAGAGGCGCTCTTCGTCGAGGGAGGGGAGGCGAATCTCGAGTCGCAGGTCTGTGTTCTTGGCGTAGCAGCGCCGTTGGCTGCGGCTTGGGCGAAAGCTCTGGACGGGGATGCGGATGGGGACGCAAGCTCGGCACGCTGGGCAGACAGGGCGGTAGAAGAGCATCCCACTGCGGCGGAAATGGTGGTCCATCAGGCGTTGGTAGAGCTCGCCGGGGAGGCGGTCACTGCGAAAGGCTTGCAGTGCAGCCGTGCGCTCGGGATGGTAGTTGCACTGGGATTGGCGGCCGAGGGCAAAGCTCGGGTTCTCGAAGAGGGCGAGGAAGTCTTCGAAGTCTCTGCTGTCGATGTGGTCGTTGCTCACGTGCGGCAGGTCTCCAAGCAAGGTGTGCTGAGCACGCAGCACGCCCATGATGATGGTCTCGAGCGTTTCCGTGGCGTGTGACTGTAGGACTTGGCTTCGCGTCTGGCATCGCTTTCAGGAGCTGCAACGGATGCTGCTGTCAATGTGGAGCACGGGCCTGACGGTGTGCAGGCGAGGGCAGTGGAGTTCTTGTCGATTGGGCGCTTGGCCTATTTCCCAAGTTGTCTAGCTGTCTTCGCCGCGTACCCAGGCGAGGTAGGGGAGGTGGACTTTTTCTGGTGCGACGGCGATGACCTCGGGCACCTTGTAGGGATGTAGTTCGAGGATACGGGTGAGCAAGGCGTCGTAGTTTTCCTTCTTCACCTTGATCATGAGGGTGACCTCGTCGTCTTCGCAGAAGCGATCCTTCCACCAGTAATAGCTCATCAATCCGGGGATGGTGCTGATGCAAGTGGCGAGTTTCTCTGAGACCAGCTTTCGTGCGAGCCCTTTGGATTCTTCGGGACTGATATTGCAGAAGACGAGGTACATGAGCCGACTCCCTTGAGGTTGAACCAAGCGCAGTGAGCTGCGCAGGCCGAGGCTTGGGTGTGCAAGCGAGAGACTTTCGTCGCAGAGGGAAATCCTGAAAGCCTTTGCCTCAGCGCGGCAAGCGATGGGGCAAGGCACTTCATGGGCTGTAGGGACTCTGCCACGGGCGCCCACACTTGCGCAAGAGAGATGGCCGGCGACCGTCGTTTGCGCTCGGACCTGCTCCGGTTCATGACGGGCTGGTTTTGCGGTCGGAGGGTGAGGGCTCGTTTCGTAGTGAGGGCTTAGTTTCCGCACTCACTGTCTTTGGCTTGGGCGCGTTGGCAGCCCGACGGGTTGGGGCCGTACTGAGAGAAGCATTGCTCAGTGCAGGGGTCGTCGCCACAGGCGGAGAGGCAGTTGCCCAGACTCATGGGTTCGCCGAGGCACTGGGTGGCGCTGGCGGCGTTTGGGCATTCGTAGAAGGCACCGTTGACGCAGCACGAAGCAGAGCTCTGCGTGTTGGACTGGGAACCCTCGACTTCGACCTTGCCGAGGGTGTCTTCCACCTTGGTCTTGGTGTGGTCGAGGTCATTGGAGGTTTTGTCGACTTGCTGCGCGGTCTTGTCGATGTCATCGGCGGTACGAGAGAGGTCCTCGGCGGTCTGACTGATTTGGTTGAGCGCGGCGCAGGCGCTGAGCAGGCTTGCGGAGAGCAGGACGAGGAGGAGGGAACGCATAGGGCAAGATCCTTGTGGTCGAGACGGCGAACTGGCCGTGTGTTGCTGATGGCGCAGCGCTGCGAACGAGGAGCCAGAGGCTAGAGACAGCCGCGGAGGACGAAAAAAAACGATGGTGCCGTTGTGGCTTCTGTATGCAGCTCCCACGAGCGCGGGCGGAGTGTAGCGTTGAGAGCGTTTCTTGTCGACCTATGGCTCCATCAGGGAAAGCCTGATCTCCTTTGAATCTAGCTGCTTGACGCGAGCAGGGCAGAGCATTTCGGCTCTCCGCTGTGGGTGCAGTGGTGCACCGTGGGTGGCGGTGCAGAGCGGTGACCTGCGTTTTTTTGACGCGAGCAGAGGCTGGGTTATGGTGACTTTCGTGGGCGGCGGTTGCAGGGACGCGACCGAAGTCGACGAAGGCTCGAGCGGCGGCGACACACCAAGGATGGGATGTCTGGCGCGGATGATGAGCCGGAACTGTGCTTGAACAGGGATGTTTGGGTTTGCGTGTGGGTGCCGAGCGTAGGGAAGCTGCCGGCTTCGCACGGATGGAAAAGCGATGTTGGAACGATGGACGGTGGGGTAGCGCCTTCTTGTAGGCGCTGCCCCATTTGTCGTTCTTGGCCGCATGCATTACTGATGGCTGCATTGAGGCTTGAAGCGACCGAGAGCTTCAAGTGCGTTTGCCGCCCGATGCGAAAAAGAGAAAGGATTGTCGCGTGCCGTCCGTGGCACGCACCCTTCGGGCTTGCTTTGCAGCGACGCTCCGCCTCCTGGCTTCGCGTTCCAAAGGGCTAGCCTTTGGCGGGGTGTGGGGCAGAGCCCCACAAAGACAAAACTACGAAAGGTACGAGTCGCTCGCAGAGCGCGAGCAATGGCGAAGTGGTCGACAATGATGGGGCGCAATCACCACCGTCGCCAAGGGTTCGCTTCCTTGTGCAGGGCTCAGTAGCTCGCCCTCGGGTTCGCGCCACCGAAGACTCATGAGGAAGGGTAGGGGGATGCGCGCGATTGGCTTTCGATTGCAGGCTTCTCCACTGTCTTGACGTGCCACTCGGGCCTGTAGGTGGAGCTTGCCTGGGCAGCGCAAGTGTGCCGAGTCGGCACAGTTGGCGGCTGATGTGGGGACAGCGAGCGAGTGTCGCAGGCCTTGGTGTGTTGTGCGTCGCGCTTCGGCGGTGGGGTTGAGCGGGTCCGTGTCGAGCGCTGATGGGGTGTTGTGAATGATGAGCCAAGATGCTGATCTCAAGGGATTTTTATTCGGAATCAGCAATGTTCTGTGGTGTGTGGGGCAGGGTCAGTGGTCGCCAGCAGTAGCGCCACTGCTGAGGTGGAGCGCAGAGCTGCGGACCTGGAGCTAAGGCACATCGAGTGCATCGCGGACCCAGATCGGTGGGCGTGGCGCTTGCCGTCGCGCATCGTCTCCTCGGACACTGCGCGGGGGCGCGGTGTCGATTCCCTGGAGCGACTCCTCAGGCAGGT
>JAVFAO010000396.1:0-6519 GCA_034002465.1 Myxococcota bacterium | reverse complement strand
CGGCGGTAGTCCTTCTCGAGGAGCCAAGAGCGGGTGGAGGCGGGGTCGAGGAGGATCATCTGGCCGCGGTCTGCGTCGAAGAGCAACTGGACACCGTCACCCATCACTGGCGGGATGGGGAGACGGCGTGCGGGCTGGTATTCATGCAGGCTCCAGGCATGGCTGCTGAGGATGAATTCGCCTTGGTAGTACTTGGAATCGGGAGTCCTGATGCCCGCGACGTAGAGCATGCGCCCCGTGATGAGGTCCTGCGCCCAGGTGAGCCCGCGCCCCTCGAAGAGTTCCTTCATCTGGGTGCTCGACTGCCAAGTAACGGAGACTCCTGAACCATCGGGCTGGTAAAACCCTGGCGTACAACACATCGCATATTCCGGATTGACCGGCCACAGGTGAAGACAACCACAGTAGGCTCTGGGGAGTGGCAGTGTGCCGGTGAGCATTCCAAAAACGTCGTCAAAGCCGAGGGGGATCCCAATACGTTCACCGTTTTTCGCAATGGACGGCCACAGCTCCGCCGAGCGACTGAAATGCTTGTGCGACTCCACAGAAGCCGTTGCCAGATTCAGTCGATGGACGATGAGACCCAGAGTGGGCCCCTCGCAGCTCTCTCCCGGCACCAGCAGCAAGTCGTCATCAAGAAAGGTGATGGCCCCGCCGCGACCAATGCGCTGCTCGAGGTGCAGCGGAACCCGACTGAGCTCTTCCCCACGCAGCACGAACACCGTCTGCTCTTCGGTATCCTCGCAGCCCGCGTTGGCCAGCAGCGCCACGCGATGCCCGTCGGAGGTCCAGATGGAGCTGTCTCGGGGGATGGGCTCGGCCAGACACTCGCGCTGCCAGCGCCCGTCGAGCAGGACGAAGCGCTCTCGTTCGAGCTCACAGACCAGCTCGGGCGCTGGAGCAGCGCTGGTTTCAGTGGCCTGAGCCTCAGTGACGACGCCATTCTGCGGAGCCTCGGTGCTGGGGCGCGCGCGCTCGCAGCTCCACGTGACGAAGGCGGCCAGTGCAAGAACACACAAGCAGTCTCGGGCCTCAGGCCAGACGCGCAGTTTGGAAGGATGGCCAGGGCTTGGCGAGCTCATCATGTCTTGTACTCGAAGTGGTGGAAGTCGGGCTTGCTGAAGCGAGCACCCCAGCGCCAGCCGGCCTTGTCCATGGCCAAGACGAAGGCCGGGTTGAAGTCGGCAAAGCCGACTCCGCTGTCTGCGCTGGACCAAGCCTCATAGTATTTGCGGTACTTGTCGTGCAGTCGGAGCACCCTCAGATGGGCGAGGGGCTCGTGGGCCTGGGCCAGCTTGGCTTCTCGCGCGTCGAGCTGGCTCAAGGCCTGCTGTTGCTCGTCGTGCGACGCCTTACGTCGGTCGAGCTTGGCCAGTGTCTCAGCCAGTTTCCCTTTGCTGTCGCTGTCTTGGATCTGGGCCAGCTTCTCGGACCAGCTCAGCAGCGAGGCGGACTCGTCCCAACCGTTGAAGCACGCCTCGAGCGCGAGGCGAGACAGTTCGCCCCGAAGCCCCTCGAGCAGCGAGAAGCTCTGCGTCGCGGCTGCGTCGAGCTCGCGTAGGGCCTGCTCGGCGTCCGCTTCGGTGCCCTTGTGGAGGTGCTGGGCGTGCTCTGCCGCCTCGTCCCAGTCCGACAGGGCCAGCTCCACGCCCTGGTTGCGCCGTACCGCGTTGCCCTCTGCTCCGCCCAACGACAGGGACGGCAGCTCCTCAAGTACGGGCTTCAAGTGCTTGGAAATGGCTTCGTGGGCATGTTGATGCTGACGGACCAGCTCGGCACGTCGTGCGGTGAGTTTCTTCTGCGTCTTAGAACGTTGGCTGGCGAGCGCGTCCATCTCCTTCAATGTGGATTGGTCGAGGCGATCTTCGGACTTGAGATACTCCTCGTACTCGTCTGCGGGTGGTAACTTTCTGCGATCATCTTCATACCCCAACCTCACAGCGAACTTGGCACACCAACGAGGGTACTCGCGGCTAAAGTCTCGGCTTGCCTGCAGAACTGTGACCAACATCGGTCCCGCTGTGTCGGTGGGCACCTCATAGAGGTTCACACTTGGGTCGACGTCCTGCAGTGACGGGTCTTTCTCGGCGACCACCATCCGCACGATCTCCCAGATCTCCGGCGGCTCGTTCACGCGCGGGTTGCGCGCCGTGCGATTGTAGTTGACGTCGACGGCCAGGCCTAGGTCATGCTCACTGAGCCGCGCGAGGGGATTCTTCAGGTTGCGTCCCCTCGCTTCATCACGTCCGCTGCGGAAACTGAAGCCTCGGGTGCTGCTCGAGATTTCGAGCTTGTGATCGACCCCGGCGAGCGCGAGTGACGAGGCAAAATTGCGCTCGGCTTGTTGAAGCGCCGGTATGCCCACCTTGTTCACATCGATCTCGACCTGTTTGAAAAAATCGTAGGGCACGACTTGCTGTTTGTAGAAGGAGAAGATGTCCATGCCGCCGGTGCGGGCTTCGTAGTTGCCATTCACCTTCCAGACGTAGTGCAGCGCACCAAACGCCCAATTCGTCCCGGCATCGAGCAGGTCGAAGAGCAGCCTGGAGACGTGCGCGTCTCCCTTCGCCTTGTCGATGAGCGCCCTGACCCGAGCCTGCTTTTCTTCATCGAAGGAAGGATCGACCGCGCCAGTCTGCCCGAGCTCCGGGTTCGACAGCACGATCTTCACGATCCCTTCGCGCAGTTGACCCTCGAGCGCTTCAAGCGCCGCGTCTTTGAGCTTCGGCTGCGCGCGGACGAGCTCCATCACACGCTCGACGAACGCGTTCAGCTCGGCGCTGTCCTCGAGACCATCACGCGCTCCGTCAGGAAAGGCCTCTCTCAGCTCAACGAGCAGCTCGTGCAGTTCGCTCTGCAGCGCTTCCAAAGCCTCTGCACGTTCCTTGTCGGGGTGGTACTGGGTCTGCCCTTTGCCAGATGCCTCTTTGCCGAGCAGCTCGGCGACATTGACTTGCTTCTTGTCGATGCGGCTGGGGTCCGGACCATCCACCAGCGCCTCGTCATACACCTCGTCCAGCGTTGCTTTGGTCTCGTCCGCTCGTGTGTATTTGTGCTCCCGATTGACCGATTGACTAGCCTTCTCGGCAGCGTAGCTGTTCTGCCCCTGGTTCAAGTCGGCCAACAGCTCTTCGTGATCGGCTGCCCGCTTTCGGCTGTCTTTGCTCGCTCTTGCGAGCTTCTGCGCCTGAGCGAGCAAAGGCTGGAGCGCCTCGGCCCGCCATACCTCCACCTGCGCCAAGACCGGGTCGAGCGCGTCGAGCGCCCTCAATGCGGTGGCGCGGGCTTCGCGTTGCTTTTCCTGAGCGAGAGCGTCCGCTCCAGCGTCGTTCGTTGCGCCATCGTTCTCGCTCTCCCTGCCCACCACCTTTCGGCACTTCGTGGCGGCCTTCTGGAGCGCTCGGCCATTCCAATTCTTCTCGACTCCCTTCTTGAGTTCCTCGTAGGCCTCGCTCAGCTCGCTCAGCGCTTCGGTTGGAGCCGATGCACTGCTTTCGAAGGCGTCCTGGACACGACCAAGCTGAGCAATCGTTGTGTCCATGCCCTTTTCAGCCAGCTCGAGCTCATCGGCGTACGTGCTCAGCTCTGGCCCCACCTCTGCCGCACAGCTCCCGAGCACCCACCGGTGCAATAAGGCATGGCGCAAGGTCAGGCCAGACATCAAGATTTCTCTGATGTCGTTCTCGCCGATCGTAGCTTGTTGCCAGGTCTTGCTATCCCGAATACGCTCCAGTTCTGCGTCGCTCTGCTCCCTGTCCTCAGCGGCCACGACCTGTCCTGTCGGCTCACCGAGGACTGCTCGGCCCTGCTCCGTTTCGGCAAAGGGAGTGCTCTCCATCTCGGCCAAGATGGCCTCGGCCTGCAGCTCCGGGGAGGCACCCGTACCCGCCACGGGGGTAGGGGTACCTGACAAAACCTGGGCGAGCAGGATATCTGCGTCTGCGTTGTCTTTGTCCGCGTTGGTCGTCAAAAACTCTTTGCCCAGGCCGTCGTCATCGGGATCGTTGGGTTTCGTCATGCTCTACTCCTCGTCATTGGCAGCCGCGTGCCGAACCAAGCAGCCAGTTTCGCCAAGCTCGGCAGCAGCGGCCGCAGCGAGCAGGGTGGTATCGAGCCTAGTGCCGTCCGCGACGGCCTTGAACAGAGCGCGCTCGACACATTTCCTGATGAGCGCGCCTGACAGCTCGAAGCGCTCGGCGAGGTCCTGCAAATCGATGGCGGCGCCGCCCAGCACCTCTTTGGGCAGCGTGACCTCCCACAGCCGTCGTCGCTCCGATGGGCTCGGAAAATCAAAGTGAATCAGGAACTCGAGGCGACGTTCGAAGGCCTCGTCGATCGACTGAGGATGGTTGGTGGTCAGGATCGCGACGCCTTCGAAGCGCTCCAAAGACTGGAGCAGGTAGTTGACCTCGAGATTGGCGTAGCGATCGTTGCTCGTCCGTACGCTGGTTCGTTTGGAGAAGAGGCTGTCTGCTTCGTCGAAGAGGACGACCACGTCAGCCTTTCGGCACTGCTCGAAGATCTCACGCAGCTTCTTTTCCGTCTCGCCAATGTATTTCGACACCACCGAAGCGAGATCGATGCGAAAACATGGCAAGCCAAGTCGTGATGCGAGCAGCCGCGCTGCCATCGTCTTGCCAGTGCCAGGAGGTCCGCTGAACATGGCCGTGCACTTTCGCTTGAGCTGGCGCGCCGCTGAGGGAAACGCTTGCACCACCGCTTGCTCACACTGGTAGCGTCTCACGATCCCATCGAGCTGCTCTCGGGTTCGCTCGGAGACGATCAGCTCATCCCATTGGTGCTCAGACTCCTCGCGTACGGCGAGTCCGCTCAAGGCGTGTTGCGCCACACTCCGCAGTGAAGCGATCACCGCGGCTCCGCTCCGCTTTCCCCCCCGCAGTGTCGATGCTCTGAGTGCCAGAAGCTCGCCCACAGGAACGGAATGTCGACTCCCCAGCTCCGCCGCCTCGGCCGGCTCCAAGATGCCGCGCCAGAGTCGCGTCCACTGCGTGCGCCGTTCTCCGCGACTGCCTAGGGTTAGAGAGAGCCGCACCTCGCTCACAGGAAGGCGTTGCGCCAAGGGGTCGTTATCATCTGCAGCGAGGCGCTCGATCACGACTCTCGTCTCACGATGAAGGGTGGCCATCTGCTCGGCGAGCTGCAGCTCCTCGTCGTTGCGTGGCGCGAGCAGCAGCACATTGCCAGTGAGCGTGGCGTACTGTGCCGCTGTCTGCAGCGACTCGCGAACGAAGAGAGCGGGACGATAGACGCTGAGCCCGAGCTGCTGTGCTGTGTTGACCACGAAGGACGTCTTCCCGACTCGGCGAGGGCCAACGACCTCGATCACGATGCCCTCCACCCCGAGCGCATCCTTCAATTCTGCAACGTCGACGCCAAACCACCAAGAGGGTTCCAAGTGAGCCATGACGGGAAGCACGTCGATGCCGGCAGGCAGTGCTCCGAGGAGGGCCAGCTCGATCACCGGATTCCACACCATGGTGCGCGTCGCCAGAGGGCCTAAGCCGCTCAATGTTAGCCAGCTCGCTCGCCAGGCCTCTGTCTCGGTGAGAGCTGCGGTCAAGCCCCAAACGGTGCCTTCGTCCAGATGGTGAAAGGCACCAAATTCGGCGAGCGTCGCCAACTGTGCACCCGAGCGATGGCACAGCCGTCGCGCCATGGAATATCGAAAGAGCTCGAAGAGCCAGCCGTCCAATCCGAGCCGACGCGAAACTTCGATGAGTGGCAAGTGGGTTGGTGCCGCCACCTGAATGGGGACATTGCCAGGCAAGCCCATGTATGGAGCGAGCTCGAGGCTCAGGAGGCTGAGCTGCGAGCCACCAAGACCTGCTTGTTCGCATCGATTTGCATCGGACAGGTCGTACATCGACAGCGCTCCGTGGCTGCTCTCAGAAGGGTAGAGATTTCGCAGCGTTTTGGCACCCAGACACGCGCTCGAACGCTGCTATGGCCAGCCTCGAATCCGTTCCCTGCTTGTCCGGAATCGTTGAGAAGAGCGCCGTTTCCAACAATTCGAAGAACCCTTTCCGCATACGATCGAAACGCGCTTGGAGCGACAATTCCGAATACTAGCGGAGCTGCTCTGTTCTTGCAAGCGCAAAATGCGCAAGCTGCGAGCAGTCGTCAATCGAAACTGAACGAGGGCACGCATCCTCTCGACATTCCGAAGGGATAGCTGCTATTGAGAGGTCGGTGTCCTCGAGCGAACGAATGCGGAATCGAGACATTCTCACGATTTGCGAGAGAAGTGGCTGCCGTGGCGCGTTGAGCTCACAACGGGGGCCGAGACGTTGCAAGCGCTTGCGGGTGCCGTCAGCTAGTCTTCGTCGCTCTTCTTGGTGGAGCGGTCGTCGTAGAAGAAGCTCTCGACGAAGGCGTCTCGCTCTGGGAAGCGCAGTTTGAGTTGCAGAATATCCTCGTTGTACAAGCGAACGAGGGGGATGATGGCGAGCTCCAGCGCGACCTTGGCATTGGCGAGCTCCGTGGCCAGGGTGTGGCTCT
>JAVFAO010000395.1:0-6528 GCA_034002465.1 Myxococcota bacterium | reverse complement strand
CGAGAGCTGTGGGAAGAGACGGGCATTGCGCTCGAGGGTGGTGCGGCTGCGCTCCAGCTCTTCGAGGTGCTCAGTAAGCGACCTGGGAATCGCCTGGTACTTTTCGCTGTGGCGCCTGCCTTGGAGCTGTCTGCGCTGCCGCCCTTCGTGGTGAATGACGAAGTCAGTGAGCGTCGGCTCATTCAGGGGCCGACCCCCCTCGCTTTTCCGCTGCACACTGAGGTAGCCGATCGCTTTTTCGCCACGCTGCGTTAGGCGGCCAAGGCCGAGCGATGCTTGGGGCTGAGCGGCGGCTGTGGGCGATGCTGCTCGCAGATGCTCTCTTCGGGGGTGCCGATGTTCCGCTCGGCGGCGAGCGCATCGAGCTGCTCTCGCATCAAACGGCGGCCACGAAAGAGACGACTCATCACGGTGCCGACAGGGCAGTTGACCATCTCGGCGATGTCTTTGTAAGCAAGGCCTTGGATGTCGGCCAAGGAGACGACCTCGCGAAAGACGGGTGGCAAGGCGAGCAGCGCTTCGTCGATCCGCTCACAAGCTTCGGCAGAGCTCGTGACGGTTTCGGGATCGACGATGTCATTGAACATGCTTTGTCCTTGTGACTGCGCGCAGACAACCGCAGCATTGTCAGTACCGAAGATCTCATTTTCTTTGTTTCGGCGACGGTACTGATTGATGAACGTGTTGGTCATGATGCGGTAGAGCCACGCCCGGCAATTGGTTCCTTCGACGAAGCGGTCGAAAAAGGTGAGCGCTTTGAGAAAGGTCTCCTGCACGAGATCTTCTGCGTCCCCCGCGTTGCCGGTGAGGCGGAAGGCCGACCCCAGAAGCTCATTGCGATGAGGGAAGGCGGCCGACATGAAAAGCTGTTGACGATCTGCTTGAGCAAGGTTCATGGTCACCTCCATCGAGATGCGCTGGAACCCTACTCAAGCACGAACCGGGCCATCTTTCGTCGTGTTGTATATTGTCGAAAATAAATCGATTTTGCCCAAGGGCTGTGCGTCTCATACTGGTCCGTCTCGAAATGAGACATCTCAATATGAGACGGCGCTCAGGGCTCGCGTTGCAAGATCACGCCTGCATTCGGAAAAAACACGAGCCAGCGCGGCGTTTCAGCCGCTCCGCCGACGCTTGCGAGGCAGGCTCCTGCGTTGGGGAGTGGGATGTTCTCGGCGAGGCTGCCTTCCAGGTTGTAGACGGACAGCATGCCATCTCCGCATTCCAACAGGACGCCAAGTTCGGGGAGGAGCTGATGCGAGGCGTTTCGGAGCTCGAAGGCGCTCGTCTCCAGGGCCTCGTCTGCGGTCAAATCGATGCGGGAGAAGCGTCCCTGCGAGAGCATGTAGAGGCGCTCCCAGGACTCGGCGACGATGGCGAGGGGATCGCTTTCCTGAAGGGATGAAGGCCACTCGTCACCAGAATAGGAGCGGAAGGTTGCATCGCTCCGGTCGAAGACCCATGGAGCAGTGCTGGTGTAGACGTCGTCGGAGGCCCCTTGGAAGGGCACGGTGTCGAGTGCGCTCTCCCAGACGACGCGAAGGTCTGGCGCTTCACCGAGCTCTGCTCGAAAGACCCAGATCAACTCGTCTTCGGCTCCACGCTGCACCAAGCCTGGCTGTTCGATGGTGCCGCCGAAGTAGCGGTGCACGACTGGGCGATCCGAGGGAATCCCAAAATCGAAGGGAGCTTGCCAGCTTCCATTCTCGAAGATGTGCCAGCGCAAGACGGGTCCATCGGGGCAGATCAACGCGCTACGGTAGGCGTCGTCGACCTTCATCGCCAAGAGCCGCCCGGCACAGCGAGGGGCGCTCACACAAGACCAGCCCAAGGTGGGGCCAAGAAAGCGTTCACATTCGAAGCTCAGCTCATCTTCCTCGTCATCGGCGTGCTCGTCGAGGTCTTGTTCGTCTTGCTCGAGGGTGTCGAGCTCATCGAGCTCCGGCAGCGAAGCTTCGTCGAGCTTCAGAGGCTGAGGCTGAAAGCCGAGCTGGCAGCTCATCAAGACGAGGCTGAGCAAGGCGCTCGACCAACCCAAGCTCCAGGAGCTGCGTGCTCTTTCCATGCTCAAACGATCCTCGTTGGGTGCTTAGGAAGTGAAATGCGAAGGGGGGCTCAGCCCCACCCCAGAAAAGGGCAGGTCCCGTTGGAATCCCATTTCTTTCGTACTGTTACTGACGTTGGTCAGAGCCTGTCGCGGGACCCTTTCGCGTGCTTGTTCCTCGAGCTTGGGAGCGAGCAACAGTGACCTTGGCCGTTACTCGGCTCGCCTCCCCTGTCGCGGCAGCCCGCAGTGACTATTCTAGCACCGCGCTTGGAGAGGGCCATCCGAACGCTTGACTTTTCTGCTCTGCCCCGTGAGATGGGCCACCACCCGTGAGCCAAGAGATGCCTGAGCTGCCCGAGGTCGAGAGTGTCCGACGAAGTTTGGAGCGTGCGATTGTGGAGCGTCGTGTCGAGGAGCTGTGGTCGTCGGGGCTCGCCATGCGTCGCGTCCCAGAGCCCAAGGCGTTGCGTGAGGCGCTGCTCCAACAACGCTTTCTGAGGCCCGAGCGGCGAGGCAAGTATCTGCAGCTCTGGCTTGGTTCAGGGGACTGTTTGTTGGTACACCTGGGGATGTCGGGACGACTGCTGGTGCAAGACTCGAGCAGCGAGCTGGTGGCGCACACTCATCTTCGGCTGCGCCTCGACGACGAGCAGGAGCTGCGGCTCATCGATCCCAGGCGCTTTGGCTTCTATGATCTGCTGCCCAGGGGTCAGCACGACCCCAGCCTCGAGGCCTTGGGGCTAGAGCCTTTGGCGCCAGACTTTGGCCAGCGCTTCGTGCAGGTGATGCGGCAACGAGAGCGGCCTGTACGCAGTCTGCTGCTCGACCAGCACGTCATTGCTGGGTTGGGGAACATCTACGTTGCGGAGGCGTTGTGGCGAGCCAAGGTGCACCCACGAAGCATGGCGTCTTCGCTCTCGGAGCGACGGCTGCGACGATTGGCCAAGGAAATCAGGGCGGTGCTCGACGATGCGTTGGCAGCGAGCGGCACCACGCTTCGCGACTATCGAAGCCCTGATGGACTGCCGGGATACTTTGCCGTTTCCCTTGCCGTGTATGGGCGTGAGGGCTTGCCTTGCACGCGCTGTGAGAGCGGTATTCAACGGGTACAGGACGCAGGGCGGAGCAGTTTTTTTTGTCCGCATTGCCAGCGAAGCTGAGCGGAGCGGAGACCTTCTGGGCCCAAGGGACAAGAAGTCGAAGCCAGGAGGCGGAGACTCGCTGCGAAGGCAGCCCGAAGGGTGCGTGCCAGGGATGGCACGCAACAACTTGGGGGAACAGGCCAAGCTTCACTTCTTGACAATCTGTGTTATAACGCTACCCGACGTGTGGTCGGTCGCAGGACGTCTCTACGTACGCTGCGGCCCTGGTGCATGGGCACCGAACTCCGCTTTTCGCTCGGCAAGCCGCCATTCGACGGAAAAAGCTCAGCCAATCTGAACAGTCGTCTCTGGCTTTGCCGGTCGTCATGCTTTTCCCCGACTCCGTACCTGCTTTCAGGGTGCGGGGGACAACCTGAACCGAGGTCGACTTGACTCGCAAGATGCTCATCAACGGGCAACGTGCAGAAGAACTGCGCGTCGCCATCATCTCTGATCACAACATTCTCGAACAGTATGAAGTCGAGGTCGCAGAAGCGGGCTTGAACCGCGGCAATATCTACCGCGGCGTGGTCGTCAACGTGCAGCCGAGTCTGAACGCTGCGTTCATTGAATATGGCGAAGAGAAGCATGGCTTCCTCTCCATCAACGACGTGGTGGAGCAGAGCTACCACCGCAAGCCCAAGGACGCGAATCATCCCAACATCGCAGAGGTGCTGCAACGCAACCACCGGATCTTGGTCCAGGTCATCAAGGATGCCGCCGGTAGCAAGGGAGCGCAGCTCACCACCAACATCAGTCTCGCCGGTCGTTATCTCGTGCTGCGACCCTTCGATCCGAGGGGTGGCATCTCGCGCAAAATTGATGACGAGAGTGCGCGCGCCGACCTCCACGAGCAGGTCAAGGATCTCGGGCTCCCCGCGGGTTTTGGCTGTATCATTCGAACCAATGCGGTCGATCAAGCGCGCCCTGTCTTGGTGCGTGACGCCAAGGCGTTGCTGCGTCTTTGGGAGCGCATCGTCGAGCAGAGCCAGGCCAGCAATGACCCCGGTTTGCTCTACGACGACCAAGATCTGATCGTCCAGATCCTGCGCGACCACTTTGATTCGACCGTGGCAGAGGTACTGATTGACGATGAGCGCTGCTTCGAGCGGGCCATGACCTATGTCCGCGCTGCCATGCCAGCGTCGGCGGACAAGCTCAGTCGCTACGAAGACCGGATGCCGCTGTTTAGCCGCTTCAACCTCGAGCCGCAGATCGAGGGGATCCACGCCCGCACGGTCAAGCTGCCCAGCGGTGGTGCCATCGTCATCGACCCTACCGAGGCGCTGACCGCCATCGACGTCAACTCCGCAAAGTCCACCCGCCGCGAGAACCAAGACGAAACGGCCTACCACACCAACCTCGAGGCTGCCGTCGAGGTCGCTCGACAACTGCGTCTGCGCGATATCGGTGGGCTCACCGTGGTCGACTTCATCGACATGCGTTCAGGCAAGCACCAGCGCGACATCGAACGGGTGCTGCGTGACGCCATGAAGCTCGACAAGGCGCGCTCCAAGATAGGGCGCATCAGCCCCAACGGCCTGCTCGAAATCAATCGTCAACGCATCAAGCAGGCGATGCAGACGCGCTTCTTCCGTGACTGCCCAACCTGTCGCGGCACCGGTGTCGTCCCCAGCATCGACGCCGTCGGCTTGCGCCTCCTTCGACGCATCGAGAGCCGCGCAGCAGCCGGTCCCGTCGGCAAGGTGCGCATCACCCTGCACCCCGAGATTGCGCAGGCCGTGCAGAACCAACGTCGTCATGAGCTCGCCGAGCTCGAGAGTCGGCTGCAGCTCCATGTCGAGGTTCTCTCCTCTCCGACGACCAGTCGTAACGAAGAGCACATCGAGTGGCTCAGCGAGAGCAACGGGAATGGACAAGGCATCAAGCCGAGCCCGAAGAAAGTTGCCGCGCTGCAATACTCCGATGCCGTCACCGCCCAAGACAGCAGCCTCGAAGAGGCAACCGAGACACCTGTCGAGGAATCTCGCCCGAGCAGCCGTCGGCGCTCTCGGAGAGACGCAACGACTGAGCCTCGCACACAAGCCGCGGTGAGCCCCGCGGCAGAGGAGCGTCCGCGCGAGGAGCGACGTGAAGCGCGCTCGGCTCGGCAAGCGCCTCGCTCCGATGAGGCCCGTTCGGTCCAGGCGCCTGTCGCGCCTCCGGCCGAATCGCACGAAGAGCTACTCGAGGCAGAGCAAAGCCCGAGCGCGTCGAGCAGCCGTCGTGAATCACCATGGCAAGCCAGGCGGCGACGTAGACTGGAGAAGGCCGCTGCCGAAGCGAGCCCGGCTGGCCAAGTTGGGCAAGACGCGACCGCACAGAAGCAGCCAGCAGCGCCAGAAGTGACGGGTCGAGCCGTGTCCGCAAGTCGGAGTGTCGAGCAGGAACTTGGGGGAGCAGGCCAAGCGCCCAATCAACAAGAACTTGGGGGAGCAGGCCAAGCGCCCAATCAACAAGAACTTGGGGGAGCAGGCCAAGCGCCCAATCAACAAGAAAATGGCGAGGCGAGCTCCGCGCCCCAGGCCTCTGCGTCTGAAAGTGGCGAAAAGGCTAGCAAAGAGCCGCCTTGGCTCGCGCGTCGACGACGTCGTCAGCAAGCCGAGGCACCGGCTGCCGAGAGTACGACCGCCGCTGCGGTACTGGAGGAGCCGAAACTTGCGGACTCGACCGTGGCGGTTGTGGACAAGCCAGCGGTCGTGTCCAAGACGCAGCGTGAGCTGCCTCTGCCTGAGCTCACCGCGGAGCAGCCGAATGCTGAGGAGCCTTCTCCTCGCCAACGCCTCGAGAACTTCAAACGCAGACGCCTCGAGCGTGGGCGCAGTGAGGGGCGAGCTGAGGAACGGACTGAAGACCGAAGCGAGGAACGAACTGAAGAGCCCGCGCGCCGAGAGCGCAGCGAGCGTCGTGAGCGTCCCGAGCGTGCCGAGCGAACTGAAGAGCCCGAGCGTCGTGAGCGCAGCGAGCGGCGTGAACGCCCCGAGCGTCCCGAGCAGACTGAAGAGCCCGAGCGCCGGGAGCGCAGCGAGCGGCGTGAACGCCCCGAGCGTGCCGAACGGACTGAAGAGCCCGCGCGCCGAGAGCGCAGCGAGCGTCGTGAGCGCCCCGAGCGTGCCGAACGGACTGAAGAGCCCGAGCGCCGGGAGCGCAGCGAGCGTCGTGAACGCCCCGAGCGTCCCGAGCGGACCGAAGAGCCCGAGCGCCGAGAGCGCAGCGAGCGTCGTGAACGCCCCGAGCGTCCCGAGCGGACTGATGAGCCCGAGCGCCGGGAGCGCAGCGAGCGTCGTGAACGCCCCGAGCGTCCCGAGCGGACCGAAGAGCCCGAGCGCCGAGAGCGCA
>JAVFAO010000394.1:0-6529 GCA_034002465.1 Myxococcota bacterium | reverse complement strand
CTTGGGGGGCTCCGTCTTGCTTTGGCAGGACACCGCCATCAACGAAAAGAACAGCAACCAGAGGATCGTTCCGACAAGTGAGCGACGCGAGGCAGGAGTCAGCGTCTGTCGCGGGCGCATCCGATGCGCCTGCGCAGCGCTGCGAGGGTCTCGCGAAAGTGAACGAATGCAAATCTGTTTCATGATGCACTCCGGCTCGAGAATCGAGCGCCAAGGCCGACCAAAGCGGACCGGCCAGTTGAACGACAGTGAGCGAGTTCCTTGATCGATGCGAAAAAGAGAAAGGATTGTCGCGTGCCATCCTTGGCACGCACCCTTCGGGCTTGCTTCGCAGCGACGCTCCGCCTCCTGGCTTCGCGTTCCAAAGGGCTAGCCCTTTGCCCACGTGATGCGCATCACCCATAAGCGATTGAAAGTCATGTGCAATGTCGACTCGTAGGGGCGACCCTTGTGGTCGCCCTCCCCGGATTCTGCATACACCTTGTGCGAGTCTTGACCCCAGTGTCGCGCACAGTGCGCACGACCAGTCCTTCCCAAGGGCGCGGTCGGCCGGCTGGAAGCCGGCCCCACGGTTTGATCTGCGCGTTCCTCCGGCTGGGGATATTCGTACTCATCGCGGCACATTTGCTCTTTTGATTCATGGGGTTGCACGTGATGCGCATCACGTGGGCTTTGGCGGGGTTTGGGGCAGCGCCCCACGAAGACAAATCAACGGAATGTTCGGGGCGCTTGGAGCTCTCGTGGCACACTTTCTCCCCCCGCTGTCATCGAGTGGCCAGGTGCAAACGAACGATTGCAGGAGAGCAAAGCACCTCGAACTCTGATTGGCATGGGCACAGCACCGACAGCGCAGCATCATCCAACAGCCCCCTCCATACGCTCATCGCTGCCAACTTTCAAGAGATCGTGGCGGCGGCGACGGCGGCGGCGATGGTGACGACGAGTGAAGCCGACGGCTTGCCCAAACGCACGACTCCGGCGATAACAACGGCCAGGCGCTTGACCACGCCACCCACCTTGCGATGCCGCCGGGGAGAAACATGTCCAACGGTCAACGCTACCTCGCCGCCATCAACGCCCGTGCCGCCAAGCTCAGCAAAGAACTCAGCGCCCTGCGCCAAGAGCGCGAGCTGCACCTCGCCGAGGCCGAGCGCTTCGACCAAGAGCGACAGCGCATCAGCCTCGAATTCGCCGCCTACCTGCTGCCCGAGGTCAGCGACAAAGCACTCGCGAAACTGCAGCAACGCATCCACTACCCCGGCCTCTTGCCCATCAAGAAAGAGGTCGATGAGCGCCTCGAGGCTGCCGACCAAGAGCGCGCCAGCCTCGCCAAGCTGCCCGAGGTCGAACACTTCGACTTTCACCAGAGCCAAGTCAAAGACGAGCTCGCCGCCCTCGAGGACAGCTACCAGAGCTACGCCCGCAAGAAGGCCGCTTGGTTGGCCAGTGCCGACTATCACGCCCTCGACAAGCGCCAATACTTCGACCCTCGCTACGCTCCCCGCTTCTTCAAGCGCCTCGCCGATTGGCGAAACGTCTCCTTGCTCATGGAACAGCTCGAGAGAGCCGAGCCCGGCCGCGCTCGCTTCGCCAACCCTCAGGCCATCCGCGACGAACACGCCTTGGTCTTCGGCGAGGGCAGCGCGATCATCGAGGCGTACCAAGACCAGCAGAAGCGTCTCGGGGAGCTCGAAGCGCAGTATGCGCGCTATCAAGAGCTGCTCGCCGCGCCCAAGAGACTGCTCACAGAGCTCTACGAGCGACTCAGCGAGGCCCTCGTCAAGCATGTCGAATCCTACACCGACACCCTGCTCCTCGAGCTCGGTAGCGGTGACAAGCATGTGGTCGCCTTCCTCCAGAAAATGGTCGGCATGCGTAAGCAGGCCGATTACCTGCGAGAGATCGTCACCCGAAGGCTGTATCCTCAGATCTCGCAGCTCGAGCGAGAGCACAACAAGATCGAGAGCAAGGCTCAGCGCGTCAACCGCAAGCTCTGGCGCGGAAAAGCGATCTACGTCAGCGGCGCCGACCAGATCGCCATGGAGCGCTTCGATCACCAGAAATGGGAGAAGCGACGCCAACGCTACGCCCAAACCCGCAGCCGCCTGAGCAGCTTCGACAGCTACCACAGAGGCTCACCCGCCCGGGACTACCTATGGTGGGACCTGATGACCAAAGGCTCTAGGGGCGATGATCTACCCGAGGTCAACCGCTTCCGCGCCGCTCACCCTGGCTGGGACTACCGCAGCTACCAAGAACCCTGGTCGACGGTCAGCAACGTCGTCATCACCGCCGCCGCCGTCGACCTGGCGGCCGACGCCCTCAGCCTTCAGCAAAGCGACAGCTCCTTCGACCACCACAAGCGGGACATTTCCTGAAGGGCGGTGGGCACAGGGAGCGCTCGCTCAGCGTCGATTGCATCCCGACGGGCCCTATCCCAGAGCGAACGGATGTATTCAGTCCAGCTTCAGACCGAATTGACTGAGGAGGCTTCCTTTGGCCCGCTCGCGACGCATCGTATGTTACGCAATCAATGGTTCGGGGCTCGGCCACGTGACGCGACTGTGCGCCATTGCCCGCTGGATTCGGCGGCTGCTCATGCTCAACGACGCTCGGGTTCCAGAACTCCTCTTCCTGAGCTCCAGCGAAGCCCCAGAGCTGCTTGCCCAGCATGGCTTTCCGGTCTTCAAACTGCCCAGCAAGACGGCGATTCGTGCCGCCGGGCTCGACGTCGCAGAGTACCGCAGGCTCGCCAAACACTTCGTCTGGAGCTGCCTGGGCACCTTCAACCCAGAGCTGCTGCTCGTCGACACCTTCCCCAGTGGCTCCTTCGATGAGCTGCTGCAGGTCCTGGACGGCCCCTTTGCCAAATGCCTGGTGATGCGCAGGGTGAAGCCCGAGTTTGCGCGTCGTCCTGTGTTCCGAGCCGCCCTTTCTCTCTACGACAAGGTCTTGCTTCCTCACACTCGGGATGATGCAGAATATGGCGAGCTTCCTTCGGGAGCGGTGTTCTGTGGTGAGGTTGTGCAGCTTGATCGAGCTGAGGCCTATAGCCGAGAAGCGCTGCTGCAGATGCTCGGTGTCGATGCGCGAATGCGCCTCATCTATGTGAGCGCTGGCGGCGGTGGCGATCCCGACTCTGAAGCCATGCTCGAGCGCATCATCTCGAGCTTCGCTGCGCGGGAGGACTGCTTTCTGCTGGTCGGTGCCGGGCCGCTCTACCGAGGTCGTCGAAAGCAAGGCGAGCGACTGTGCTGGTGGACCCAGTCGGGCGTGGCCCGGGCTTTTGCGGC
The DNA here is from genome assembly GCA_034002465.1 of Myxococcota bacterium. Classification (GTDB taxonomy): domain Bacteria; phylum Myxococcota_A; class Bradymonadia; order UBA4248; family JAVFAO01; genus JAVFAO01. The sequence continues at coordinate 3,236 of JAVFAO010000394.1, read as the reverse complement.
CTGTGACCTGGCCATCTGCGCCGCAGGCTACAACACCTTCCACGAGCTCTTGCACCTAGGTGTGCCCAGCATCTTCTTCGCGCAGGAAAAGGTGGCTGACGAGCAAGAACAGCGCGTGCGCGCTGCTGTCGAGGCAGGCGCCTGCCTGGCCTGGGACGGCGTCGACACAGATGCGCTGCAGGAGCTCGTCGAGCAAGCAGGCCGCGAGGCCGAGACCCTGCGCGCCGCTGCCATGAAGCGCTTCTCCCACAACGGCGCGCGCGCTTGCGCCGAGCAGGTGCTCTCGGCGCTGCTCAGCCGCGAGCGGCTGCGCTGGCTCAGTCAGGTCTGCACTCCGCGTCTGGCGACCTTGCTCGATCGCTTCGACCCCGAGAGCGGCGTGCAGCTCTGTCGACTGCTCGGGCGCCTCGTTCCCGTCGACCTGAGCGCCGAGGAGCTCGAGCAAGGCGCGCTGTTGCGGCTGCGCTCCAGTCTCTCCGAGGCGGCCCGCGCCGAGCTCGATGCCGCCGTGGAGCAGCACAAGCAAAGCGGCTCGGTTCACGAGCTGGTGCAGCGCTTCTGTGCGCTGGTCGAGGGGCTGGGGGAGCGACCAGATCTCGAGAGCTTGGCCTCTGCCTTCGATTTGTTGATGCGCAAGCAACCGCTCGAGCAGCAATCTAGCCCCGCTTGGGCGCCATGGGTTTCGACTATCATCGATGGTGTCGAGCGGGCTTTGCAGACGCACGCCTTCGATACCCAGGAGGTGCTGCGCTTGCTACGTGTCTTCCCTCGCTTGGTCGATGCCGAAGCTGCCGAGGCCATGGCGTTGTTCGCAGAATACCTCGAGCGCTCGCGCGGCCGTGCGCCGCACGAGCTGCTCAAGGAGCTGCAGGTGCTGAAGCTGATGCACCGCCGCGTCGAGAAGCTGCACCTTCAGGAGCTGCTGGCTGGAGCTGGGTAGATGCAATCGAAAGTGAGCGAAGCGAGGCACGAGTCGGCGTCTGTCGCGGGCGCATCCGATGCGCCTGCGCAGCGCTGCGAGGGTCTCGCGAGAGCGAACGAATGCAAGGACGTCGGTGGAAATGGACGAGGACGGTGCTGCCCTGCTCGGCGCTGAGCCGTCGGCTCGAGCTGTGGTGGTCGCGGCTGAACGGCCAGAGAGGTGGGGATGGGCGCTGAAAGCGAGCGAGGGGTAGAACTTGGGGGAACAGGCCAAGCGCCCAATCTACAAGAACTTCGGGAAACAGGACAAGCGCCCAATCTACAAGACCGTCCGCTGCTCACAGGACCGCAGACGGTGCATGTCGACCTGGTCAACGCCTGTAACACCGCCTGTCTGAGCTGCTGGCACCACAGCCCGCTGCGCCCACGGGCGGAGGCGGACTGGCAGCGTCGCCGCTTCTCGCTGCAGCGCTTCTCCCGTCTGCTCGACGAGCTCGAGGCGCTTGGCGGCCTCGAGCAGCTCATTCTGTCGGGAATGGGCGAGCCGACCCTGCACCCCGAGCTGCCAGAGCTGGTGGCGCGGGTGGCGCGCTTGGGCGTCGCACGGGAGCAGCAGGCGCTGGGAGAGCAGGCGAAGAAGGCGCTGCTGTGCGTCATCACGAATGGGCTCTGGGAGCGGTCGTCGTGGTTGTCGCAGGGGTTGCGGTTGGAGCTGCTGGTGTCTCTGTGTGCTTGGGATCGAGAGAGCTGGCTGCGGTTCCACGCGGGCACACCGCCTGACGGTTTCGAGCGGGTGCAACGCAACGTGGCGGCAGCGCTCGAGCTGGGGCACCAGGTCAAGCTGGTGCAGGTCATTCATCATGAGCATCACCACGGATTGGTCGAGATGGTGAAGCTCGCCAAGGCCTGGGGGGTGGGGCAGTGCAGCTTCAAGCTGGCCTCGCTCGACGACGCCACCCGCGACCTGGCAATGAGCCCCGAGCAGCGCCGTGAGTGTTTGCAGCGCCACCTGCCACGTGCCAGAGGTGTGGCGCTGGCACTGGGGGTCAAGACCGATCTCGAGGGCTTCGAAGCGCAGCTCCAGAGCGCTGACGACGCGGGCCGCATCGCCCCCATCGAGGACATCGGTTGCCATCTTGGGCAGCGCTATGCCCGCGTCGATGTCGACGCGACGGTCTACTTCTGCTGCAACACCAACTTAGCCATTGGATCCTTGGACGAACATGGCTTCGCAGAGCTTTGGCAGGGGCATCGCTGGTGGACCCTGCGTGAATCGCTTGCGCGAGGCCAGTTCTTCGAGGGCTGTGAGCGCTGCGGCAAGGTGAAGCAGAACCTCAAGCTGGCCAAGGCTGCCCGAGCCGCCGCACGAATCGCTCAAGCCCATTCGGGGAGTGAGTGATGCGGGAGCTGATCCACAACCTCCTCCAGCGACTCGGCGCAGGGCGCGTACCGCCGGGGGTGCAGCCAACGGTGGAGTGGCAGCTGTGCGGAGCCTGCAACTACGACTGCAGCTATTGCATCCAATCGAAGCGCAGTCGTCGCGGCGCGCCTAGCCTGGCGCTGCTGCAGCGGATCTTGAGCGGGCTGTGCGCGCTACCTGGAAGCTGGGAGCTCAAGGTATCCGGTGGAGAACCCTTTGCCAACCCGCATTTCGTGGAGCTGGTGGTGCCCACGCTGGTCGAGCAGAGCAGCCACTGCCTCTCGGTGCTGAGCAACTTCTCGGCGCCGCTGTCGAGCTTGCAGCGCTTCAGCGAACAGAGCGGTGAGCGCTTGCGCATCTTCAGCGCCAGCTTCCACCCCGAGTTCTGCACCCTCTCGGAGTTCTTGGACAAAGCGCTGCGCTTTCGCGCGCTGCGCGAACGCAACAATCCGCAGTCGAGCTTCGTGGTCAACGTCGTGCTCAGCCCACAGAGCCTCGCTGAGCAGGCAGGCTGGAAAGCTCGCCTCGAGGCCGAGGGATTTCGCTACTATCCGCAGCTCATGAAGGTGGGTGGAGAGCTCTATCCCTATGGCGCCCAACAGCGAGCCTTGCTCGCCTCCCTCTTTCCCCCCGACGCTTCGCCTCACGAGGCCAACCTCGCGCCCAGCTACAAAGGACAGCGCTGCCACGCCGGACGCTGGTACTTCGTCCTCGACCAACACGGCCAAGCCTATCGGTGTCGGCCCGCCAAGCGGCTTTCCGATGATGATCCTGAATACAGTTTGGGGGCGATCGGGGAACCTTCTTTTGCGCGGCGCAGGAGCTGGCTCTGTCCCTTCGAGCGCTGCCCTTGTTCGGTGCCGGCCAACCGCGGTATCGTCGAGAGCAGGGGGAC
>JAVFAO010000393.1:0-6538 GCA_034002465.1 Myxococcota bacterium | reverse complement strand
CAATTCACTCCAAACCAAGGACGTGCTCTCTGGACTGCTCAAGAGCCTGTTCTTCGCCTGGGTCATCGTGCTCGTCGCCGCCCACCAGGGCTTCGAGGCCTACGGCGGCGCCGAGAGCGTCGGCCGCGTGACCACGAGCTCCGTGGTCAGCGCCATCTTCTGGGTCATCGTCACCGACGCAGCCTTCAACATGGTCTTCTACTTCTGATTCGAAAGGAGCCGCCTGCCAACATGGGTCGAAGCACCGCCAAAGCCGCCACCTCGAGCGGCCCCGAGCTGCGAAACGACACGTCTTCGCCCCCTGGCTCCGACTTCGTCGTCGAAGCCGAGCAGATGTCCGTCGCCTACGGCGAGCGGGTCGTGCTGCACGACATCACCACGCGCATCCCCCGACGGCTGGTGACCTGCATCATCGGCGGCAGCGGCTGCGGAAAGTCGACCTTGCTGCGCGGTGTCATCGGTCTTGTCGGAATACGAAGCGGGAGGGTGCGGCTGCTCGGCGAAGACCTCGCCAAGTTCGAAGGTGACGAGCGAGCGCGGCTCTTGGCGCGGGTCGGATTCATGTTTCAATACGGCGCTCTACTCAACAGCATCAGCGTCTTCGAGAACCTCGCCATACCCCTCAAGGCACACACAGAGCTGCCGGCAGACGTCATTGAGCAGATCATTCATTCGAAGCTGAGACAGGTGGGTTTGGGCCACGCCGCGCGGCTGCTGCCAGGCGAGCTCTCCGGAGGTATGCGCAAGCGCGCTGGCTTTGCCCGTGCCATGATCCTCGACCCCGAGATGATCCTCTGTGACGAGCCCTCGGCAGGCCTCGACCCAGTCACCGCGGCCAACCTCGACGAGCTGCTGCTCGAGCTCAAAGAGCAGCTCGACACCACCCTGGTGGTGGTCACCCATGAGCTCGCCAGCATCCGCGTCATCGCCGACCGCATCGTCATGCTCGATGGTGGGAGAATACGCTTCGACGGCCCGCTCTCAGAAGCGGACGCCTCCAGCGACCCCGTCCTGCGCGCCTTCTTCGACCGCAAAGAGGACAGCAGCGGCGGCGGCGCCACCACCTTGCTGCAGCGCTTGCAATCACCCACAGGAGCAGAGGCATGAGCGCGAGCCGCGCCCAGAAGCTACGTCTCGGCATCTTCTTACTGATCTCGGGCGGGATCTTCGTCATCACCATGATCGCCCTCGTCGGCTCGAGCCTGCTCGAACGACGCGACACCTACATCGTCCGCATCGAGGGCAGCATCAGCGGCCTCGAGAAAGGCGCCCAGGTCCGCTACAACGGCATCCGCGTCGGTCGCGTCGACGACATGGAGCTCGATCGCGACAACCCCGGTCAGGTCGTGCTCACCCTCAGCCTCGAAGAAGGCACTCCGGTCACCCGCGACACCGTCGCGGTGCTCAACATGCAGGGTATCACCGGCCTCAAGGTCATCGAGCTCAGCGGCGGCGACGAGAGCTCAGACCTGCTCGAACCGGGCTCGGAAATCCCCGCGGGCGGCTCCGACTTCGACCTGCTCACCGAGCGCGCCGTCAGCATCGCCGCCAAGATCGAAAGCCTGCTCGACAACCTCGTCGAGGTCACTGGCGGCGAGTCGCTGCAGCGCATCAACGGCGTGCTCGCCAACACCCAAAAGCTGCTCGAGACCGCCGAAGCGCTGCTCGCCGAGAACCGCCCAGGCGTGCAAGGCGTCATCAGCTCGGCCGAGCTCAGCACCCAGCGCCTGGCCGAGTCCATCGCCGAGCTGCGCGAGACCATGAGCGTGATCAGGATGACCGTCGCCAGCATCGCGACTTGGGTCGACCCGGCGCAGGTCAGAGCGGTGCTCAACAAGACCTCGGGCGTGCTCGACGAGGCCAAACAGCGCCTCGGCCCCGACGAATTTGGCCAGACCATCGCCGCCACCAACACCCTGCTCGCCGATGGCTCGCGCTTGGTCAACACCAGCGACATGACCCTGCGCCGAACCCGCGACGACCTGCGCCGCATCTTCGACGAGCTCGTCACCAGCTCAGAGAACCTCAGCGATTTCAGCCAGATGCTGCTGGACAACCCCTCGGTCCTGATCAGCGGCCGCTCCGAATCAGAGAGGCCTTTGCCATGAAACACGCCGTCCATAACGTCTCCATTGGGCACTCGGCCTGTTCCCTCCGTGCCGAGCGTATCCGAGGAGGGCGGACCCGCAGCTCCGCCCCTACCTGCCTGCTGCTCGCCGTCGCGCTGCTGCTGCCCGCCTGTTTTGGCGGCAACACCACCGAGCGCACCTACTTCGCCATCGACTACCCAGTCGAGCAGACTTGGTCGTACGCCACCGCGCGTTTCCCCTACCAAGTGCGGGTTCAGCGCTTCGACTCGGCATTGGCGTACGATCGTCAGGAGCTGGTCTATCGGGCGAGCCCCCACCAGTTCCAGTACTATTGGTACAAGCTCTGGGCGTCGAAGCCGAGCAAGATGCTGCGTGAGGTGCTGGTGCGTCACCTGCGTCACGCGGCGATCTTCTCCGACGTCACCCTTGACCTCGGCGACCGCATGCCAGACTACGACCTGGCCTGTGAGATCTTGGCCATCGAAGAGCTCAATGCAGCGAGCGACCAGTGGTTTGCGCGTCTGGCGATGCGGCTCATCCTCACGGATTTCGAGGATGGCAGCGTGGTCTGGGAGTACGAGTTCGATGAGCGACGGCCGGTTTACAACCGCGCGCCGGTGTACGTGGTGCAGACGCTGAGCGAGATCGCCCGGGTCGAGCTGAGCCGCGCCTTTGCCCAGCTCGACGAGCTGCTTGGCGAGAGCGGCGAGCACCCGGCGCCTGAAGGTGGGCCAACGCAGATGTCGGAGATGGTGAGCACACCAGACGAGGCATCAACTGAGAATCAGGGTCCGCAACCCTCGGCCAAGCTCAAGAGGAGGAAGAAATGAGGCGAGCGCTGATCCTCTCGCTGTTGGCCGCAGTCTGCCTCCCTGCTGGGATCGTCTGGTCCCAGAGCGACGACGAAGAGCTCGGGCCGCCGCCTGTGGGTGACCCCTATGGTCGAAGCGAAACCTGGCTGCAGCCCACACCGGTGCTGCAGCTCGAGCAAGACGCGCAGCTTCGCAGCACCGCCTCGGGCGGCATCTTCGTACCGGCCATGAGCGACGGTGAGCTCGAGCCGGAATACCAGGTCATCCAGGACGATGAGGTTTTGCATACGGCGAGCACCGGCAGCGCCGTGTGGGTGGTGCCAGGTGAGTACACAGTGCTGGTGGGCTCGGGCGTCCCTGAGAACATGCTCGAGTTCGAGGTGGTGGTGGTCGAGGGGCTGGTGACCTTCGTGCCGGTGGAGTGGAGCGGGCTGATGGTGAGCGTGGTCAACGAACGCGGCACCCCTTTCCGTGGCAGTTACGAGCTGGTGCGGCTACCGAGCCGGGAGTACGTCGGGCTGGGTCTAGGCGCCTCGCTCTCCGAAGGCGACAAGCTCGACACCTGGCTGTTGTGGCCGGGGACCTACATGATCCTGGCGGCCGGAGAGAGCTATCAAGCGCGCAAGAACTTCGTGACTTTGCGCCTGCTGCCCGGGGAGCTGCTGCGCTACACCGTGGTGATGGACTCGGAGACGGGAGACCTGCTGGGTGCTGGAGAGATTCAGCTTGCGCCGGAGAATACGGAGGGGTGGAAGCTCGGGCTGGTGATGGGCGGCTCGGTGAGCTTCAACAGCGCCAACAATGTGGTCGGCAAGGCAGAGGGCACCGAGCTGGAGCTGACAGGCTTCATCGAGGCGATTGGCGGCTTGGACACAGACGAACACTTGGTCTATGCGCGCCTCAACACCGAGCTTGGAGGTGGCATCCGCCTGCCCGACAGGCCGTTTGTGTCCGACGTGGACGAGCTCAACCTCGACCTGCTCTATGCCTACCGGCTCACCTCGTGGTTTGGGCCCTATGTGCGCAGCTCGCTCGAGAGCAACCTGCTGCCGGCCTATCAGCTTTTTGACGAGGAGCGGGTGGTGCGGCGCTATGACGTCGACAACCGCTTGCTCGAGACCATCGCCTCGCCTGTGCTCGAGGTCGACCTCGCCCAGCCCTTCTCGCCCATTACCCTGGAGGCGGGGGCGGGAGGGCTGCTCGACTTCTCGGCGGGCTACTGGCTCAACGTCGATCTGCGGCTAGGCGTGGGGGCGCGGCAGCTCTTTGCGCGCGAGCTCTACATCGCCGAGGGGACGGACGCGGACGGCTACTGGGTGTTGCGCCAGGTGGACGACGTCGGGCAGGTCGGAGCGGAGGGTGCGCTGATCTTGGAGCTGAGCCCGATCCGCTGGTTGCAGCTCAAGGTCGACGCGAGCACGCTGCTGCCCTTCGATGACGCCGCCCATCCGTTGCTGGACTTGCGGGCCTCGGCGACCCTGCGCTTGACCTCGATCGCCTCCCTCAACTATACCATTCGGGTCCAGGAGGACCCGCGTATCCTGTCGGAGACGCAGGTCGATCAGGCGGTCCTTCTGCGCTTTGCCTACAAGCTGTTGTAATCGGTTGTGCTCGTGCGCGTTGCTTGCGGGCGCCGCGATGGTCCCGCGAGCGCGCCTCTGTTTTTCCCATGAATCCTGGACCAAGTGGAGAACGACCATGAAGAAGTTGGCTTTGCTCGCCCTGTTGCTGCTGCTTCCCTGCACCGCTTTTGCCCAAGGCACCGTGCACTCCGGGACCTATGGCTTCGAGAGCGTGGATGCAGGTGTGTTCGAGATTGGCCTCGACAATATGCTGCTGGTCAACTACTCGTCTGCCGACCTCGACCCCGATGGCAACAGCACCCTGAGCCGCCTGCGGGCGAGCTACGTGGGCGGCATCACGCCGCGCTACTTCGTGGCCAAGAACTTCTCAGTGGCCCTCAACCTCAACCTCTTCATCACCCAAGAGAACGCCACGACCAAGGTGGAAGAAGCGGAGACCACCGTCGAGTCGGGTGATTTCGGTTTCCTCGGCATGGCGATGGCCAACTACTACATTCGCTTGGGCAACTCCTTCTTCTTCAAACCGGGCATCGGCGGCGGCGTCTTCTTTGGCACCCGCAGCAGGCCCGGTGCCGAGGAGGGCGTCAAGCTCGAGTCTAGCCTCAGCGGCGGCGCAGCCCGGCTCGACCTGGGCTTGGTCTACTACGTCAGCTCGCATTTCAACCTCAAAGCAGGGATCGACGCCCTGATGTGGTTCGGCTCCGAGACCGATTCCAACGATGTGTCGCTGGGCTACACCAACCTCGACGCGGGCTTCAACGTCGGCGTCGCGTATTCTTTCTGAGTCCCCTCAGCTTCGACATCTTCCTTGCGTCTTTGCGTGAGACTCCAAGGCCATCGTCAACAGAAAGCCCCGTTTGCGGCAGGTGCACCTCTCGCTGCAATGACTCTTTCGATTCATGAACTTGGCTGGTGATGCGCATGACGTGAGCAAAGGGCACAACCCTTAGAAATCCCTCTTTCTTTCATGTTCTTGCTGGCTTGGCGCGAACGCTCGAGGGTGCCTATTCGGCTTGTTCGTGCCATTTCTTGTCCATTGGGCGCTTGGCCTGGTACCCCCAACTTGTTTGCATTCGTTCGCTCTCGCGAGACCCTCGCAGCGCTGCGCAGGCGCATCGGATGCGCCCGCGACAGACGCTCACTCGTGCCTCGCTTCGCTCACTTGTTGTCTGACGCACCCTAGGAGCCTGACTCACATGCCGCTCTTCGATACTGGCTCGCGCCTTGTTTTCGCCTGTCTGCTTCTGCTGCTCAGCGCTGCTCCGGCCTGGGCTCAAGACGCCACCCCCCAAGACCCGCAGGACGTCACGACGCCAGACGTTCCCCAAGACACAGCGACCCAGGACGCCGCCGTCCCCAGCCGTACTTCACCACCTTGTGAGGCCGCCAGTCAGGGCGCCGTTCGCTCCGCCGTCGAGGGAACGACACCCTCCAGCCAGCCCGCCTCCAGCACCCACCCCCCGTTGCCCGTGTTGGCCACATCCAACCTCGCCACCTACGCCCCGGACACATCTCAGGACGTTGGCGATCCGGCGGTGGACGCTTTGGTTTGGGTCTTTTCCTCGTGGTTCGTGGGCATGGGCGTGCTCATCGAGGACCAACAGACGGTGCTCATCCCGGGTAACGAGTTTGGCGAGGGCTGGCAGGACCTAGGCAGAGATTTCATGGTGATGGGTGGCGACCCGCAGGTCGAGGTGGGCAGCAGCTCCGTCGAGGTCTTGCGCTTCTCCGACTCTGCCTCACCGTTTCTGCTCATCCACCTCGAGGCGCCCCTGCCGCTCGAGCCCTTGACCGTATTCCGAGGCGAGCTGGAGCTCGGGGATCCCATTCGAGTGCTGGCAAACCGCGCCGACGGCGAGGTCGAGAGCATGCAATCGATGGTAGGCGGCATCTCGACAGCGCGGATTGGCGCCGCGACCCAACTGCACGCGGGCGCGTTGATTCTGAGCGAGGACGGAGAGCTGGTGGCGCTGCAGCGGGATGGGGCCACGGGCGTGCGCATCGCGCCGCTGCTCGACGAGCTCGAGCGAGAGGAGCGGCCTACGGGGCTGGC
>JAVFAO010000392.1:5284-6542 GCA_034002465.1 Myxococcota bacterium | reverse complement strand
GCGCGCCGCGCCTACATCGACGCCAGCCTGCGCCTCTCCATGCATGAGGACGTGGGTGAAGAGCTGCTCGCGCTGTTGCACGATGCAGGACAGGAATCCGAGCGGATCGCCTGGGTGCGGCTCTTCGAATCGGAGTGGGCCTCGAGCTCGGACCACAGCGAGCGAGCCATTCAGGGCTTCAACGAGGCACTCCAGCGCTTCAGCGCCACCGACAACGACTATGCCTGTACGCGAGCGCTCCTCGGGCTCGGGATCGCCAAAACGCGCAGTGGACAGCTCAGCGCAGGCATCACCTTGCTCGAGCAAGCAGAGACCTTGGCGCGCGCCAATGCCAACCACAACCTGCTTGCCGATGCGCTGCTGGCCAAGGCTCAGGCGCTCTTCGACAGTGGTGAACAGCGACGGGCTCTGCAGGCCCTCGATGAAGCGCTGGTGCTTTACCAGCGCCAAGCGAACACCTCGGGCGTAGGCGACACCCACATGCGCCTCGCTCGCTGTTACCTGAGCTTGAACCAATTGGAGCTCGCCCAAACGCACTTCGAGTCGGCGCGGGCAGCGTACAATCTGGTAGGGGACCGCGCACGGTTGGTGCGGATTTTGACCGGACTCGGAGAGCTGGCGAGGGCGCGCCGAGCCTTTGAACGCGCGGAGTTGCTTTACGCCCAGGCGTTGGAGCTGCTGGCGGGACGGGAGCGCGATGAGAGCGCTTGGGTTCTGCAAGCCAACCTCGGCTTGGTGCAGCTTCAGCGCGGCACGTTGGATGAGGCCCGACAATCGCTTGCGCTGGCTCGGGATGAGTTTGCTCGGCTCGGTTCGCACCTGTATGAAGCCATTGTGTTGGGATTGCTGGCCTCGCTGGAATGTGCGAAGGGGGACTTCGACGCTGCTCATCGTTGGCTGACGGCCAACGAGCTGCTGGCGCTGGAGAAGGCTCCAGCGGATCGTGATTATGCGTTCACGCTCAAGGACGCAGCAGAAAAAGCCTTTCGGCACGACCAGGTGCCGCTCGCATCGCGGATGTTGAAGCTCTCCTTGCAGAGTCTTCGTTTGCTTTCGGAACACCAAGCCGCCGAAGCCGTTCAGCGGCGAATCGAACAATTTGCAGAGATCCAGAAGAGGACCAGCCCATGACCGAACACGATCCCAAAGCACAAGCCGATCCCTATGCAGACAATCCGGAATTGGAGTTCGCGCCAACCCAAGCCATGCAGGCCATCCCAGGGCCCGACGGCAATCCCATCTTGACGGATTTCGATGG
>JAVFAO010000392.1:0-5184 GCA_034002465.1 Myxococcota bacterium | reverse complement strand
CAGCAGGGAATGGCGCCGGGGCAGCAGGGAATGGCGCCGGGGCAGCAGGGAGTGGCGCCGGGGCAGCAGGGAGTGGCGCCGGGGCAGCAGGGAGTGGCGCCGGGGCAGCAGGGAGTGGCGCCGCGCCCCAACCCGCACATGGCGCAAACCAAGCCGCGGGTCCAAGCCAGCAAAAACCCTCGTCGAATCGGGCCGAGCGCGATCATCTCGTTGCTCGGTGGTGTTGCGCTCTTGGTGTCCTTCTTCATGCCCATCTACAGCGGAGCCTACTTCACTGAAGAGCTCACCGATGAAGCGAGCTGGCTCTCACCGCGCTATCTTTTCGAGGATGACGACGTCGTCCCAGCCAACAAGAAAGAGGAGGTGCGGGTGACGCGCCTGCTCTTCGAGACCATCGGCTTCGAAGAGGTGTATACGGCGCTGAACAAAGCCGAGTCCAAGGAGGAAGCCGAAACGATCCTCAGAGAGTATGGCATCAGTAACTTTCAAGCCATGAGGCTGTTTCAGGTTTTCGACTTCGAGTCCGGATCTTTGGATGTGGACAAGGAGGCCCGCGCGGGTGGTCGCATGATCTGGATGAGTTTCATGTGGATCGCGCTCTCTGGCCTGGTCTTGGTGCTGATGGCCTTGATCCGCGGCCTCAAGCCCATGAACGCACTGCAGGTGGCCTGGGCAGGCACCTTCGGTCTGTTGTGGATCCTCTCGGGCATCGGCATGCTCCTCGTCGAAGAGACGAAGAAGGTGGGTGGCGTCTCACTGGAACCGTTCCAGAGCACTGGGGTCATCGTTTTTCTGATTGCGGGCGCGTTGACCTGGATTTCAGCCTGGGCCGGTCTCTCGAGCAGCAACTGGTGGAAGGCTCCTTTGCTGGGGTTGTTGCTGCTCATCGTGTGGGCGGCAAGCAGCATCGGCCCGGCCATGTTGATCCTCGCCTGATGGGCTTTGTCTAAATAAAATCAAAATCTTAGGAAGAATCCACGGTGTCCTTCCTCCACACAGCGCTTGCACGGCGCCCGAGGATGTCGATAATCGTGGGGTCTCACCGCCCTGATGCGCCGCAGCACGAGCGCTGGGCTCCACCCGAAGAGATCGCCATGACCGCGGAAGCCATCCCTAGTCTCTTTCTCAATGACACCAACATGGTGCTGGCCACGGACCTGTACCAGCTGACGATGATGGCATCCTATCTCGAATGGGAGATGGAGGAGCCGGCGAGCTTCGAGCTCTTCGTTCGGCGCTTGCCCAAAGGACGCTCGTTCTTGGTGGCGGCAGGCCTCGAGCAGTGCGTTCACTACCTGAAGAACCTCCACTTCAGCGGCGAAGACATCGACTATCTCAGAGAACTCGACGTTTTCTCCAATGTTTCCGAGCGTTTCTTCGAGCGACTGCGTGCCTGGCGCTTCAGCGGTGACGTCGACGCCATCGGCGAAGGCAATATCTTCTTCGGACATGAACCGCTGATGCGAATTCGAGCGCCGCTCTTCGAGGCCCAGCTCGTCGAAACCTACCTGCTCAGCACCATCAACTATCAGACCAGCGTGGCGAGCAAAGCGGCTCGGATCACTTTGGCGGCGCAGGGTCGGCGCTGCTTCGACTTTGGGACGCGTCGCGCCCACGGCCCACAAGCGGGCCTCTACGCGGCACGTGCGTCGTATCTTGCTGGCCTGCACGCCACCAGCAACGTTCTTGCCGGAAAACTGTGCAGAATTCCCGTGGTTGGCACGGCAGCACACGCTTTTACGATGGCCTGTCCCAGCGAAGAAGAAGCGTTCCGCCGCTATCACCACAGCTTCCCCAAGCACACTACCCTGCTCATCGACACCTATGACACGCTTCGGGGCGCGCAGCGGGCGAGCGAAATCGAAGGTGAGCTCAAGGGCGTTCGCCTCGACTCGGGAGATTTGGTGGAGCTCTCGAAGCAGGTCAGAGAGATCCTCGATCGCAACGGTCGTCAGGATGCCAAGATTGCGGCGAGCGGTGACCTGAACGAGTACAAGCTGGCCGAGATGATACAAGCTGGCGCAAGGATTGATCTTTTCGGCGTCGGCACTGAGCTGGTCACGTCCAAGGACCACCCCGCCTTGGGCGGCGTGTACAAGCTCGTGAGCAAGACAGTGGACGGTCTCGAGCAGCCAACCATGAAGCTCTCAGAGGGCAAGATGACCTACCCCTCAGCCAAGCAGGTCTGGCGTGTCTTCGACCAAGAGGGTCGACTCGAGCACGATGTGCTCGAGCTCGCCTCAGCCCCCGCTCCAACCCCTGCCGCGCGAGCGTTGCTCGCCCCGGTGCTGCGAAAGGGTCAGCTTGTCAGCGCCCTACCATCACTCGACAGCATTCGCGCGCATTGCCTCTCAGAGCTCGAGCGCCTTCCAAGTTCACTGTGTCAGCTTGGGCAGCAAGCTCAGTATCGCGTCGAGATTGGGCCCGAACTCGCGGCGCTGGTCGAGAAGCTGCGCAGCGAGCTGGGATAAGGCTCGGAGGTATTAGCCTTTTGACGGATCCGACTCGTCGTCTCCCGTCTGGGCATCCCTCTCTGCCACGATGTTCTCGTAGATCTCCTCTCGGTAGACCTTGACGTGTCGTGGCGCCATAATCCCGATTCGCACCTGGTTTTTTCGGATCTCCTTGACGACGATCTCGATCTCGTCTCCAATCCGAATTGTCTCACCGACTTTCCTAGTCAGTGTCAGCATGGCAAGCTCCTTTGCCTCGAGACCTGGTCCGCGCAGTGACGTCCGTGTCAAACCCCTTGACCCGTTTACCACACGGTTTGGATCGCGTCCGAATGGTGGGCTGTTGAGCAGGTCGGTGGCACGCGGCCATCAACGAGCTCATGAGCGAATACTAGACGAGCGTCGGATGATATCAAAATTTCATAGAAATCATGCCGTGTTGCGCAGCAGTCGGCGGCGCAATGCGGCGCTTTGAGGCGCTTTGCCGCTGGTTGCCTACATGTAGGCCAGTCGACCCTCTTGCCCCACATTCCCGCGCAAACCCAGGCCTGGCGCGGGCTGGCTTAGATTCCTTCGCTCTCGCGAGACTCTCGCAGCGCTGCGCAGGCGCATCGGATGCGCCCGCGACAGACGCTGACTCGTGGCTCGCGTTGCTTGGCGAGCAGATGCATCTTCTGCTATAGAGCCTGCTTGGTTGCCTTGTGAGCATGGAAGGAGCGCATGTCGCACGAACACAGCCCAGAAGAAAAGCTCGAGTCCGCAAACACCCACGAGCTCGAGCCAATACCTGCCCCCCAGATCAGCATCGTCATTCCGGTCTACAACGAGGAGGCGATCATCTATGCCGCAGTGGCCGGCCTAACCGAGCGCCTCGATGAGGAATTCGACTTTTCGTATGAGTTGATTCTCACCGAGAACGGTTCGCGTGATGCCACCCTGGAGATCGCACGCAAGCTGCAGGAGCGCCATCCCGAAGTGCGCATTCTGCATAGCGATGAGCCCAACTATGGGAAGGCGCTGCGCAGGGGCATCGAAGAGGCACGAGGGGAGTTCGTCATTTGCGATGAAATCGACCTGTGCAACACCGATTTCTACCGTCGCGCCCTGATCGAACTGATTGAGAACAACTACGACCTCGTGGTGGGTTCCAAAGCGATGCGTGGTGCCCGTGACAAGCGGCCGCCCTTGCGTCGCTTTGCCACCTCGGTGATCAACGGTCTGTTGCGCGTAGGGCTTGGTTTTCAGGGCACCGATACGCACGGGTTGAAGGCTTTCAAGCGGGAGCGGCTGCTGCCGGTGAGCCGCAAGTGCGTGGTGGACCGTGATCTTTTTGCCAGCGAGTTCGTGATCCGAGCCGAACGAGAGCGCTATCGCATCAAGGAAATCCCCGTCGAGCTCGAAGAGCTCCGTGCACCTTCGATCAAGCTGGTCAAGCGCGTGCCCCATGTGCTCAAAGGTATTGGGCGTTTGGTCTGGGTGATTCGCGTCCGCAACCGGTAGCGAACATGAGTCTTCTCAACATCAGCGTCGATCTCGACCCCATCTCCTGTTACCACCGCATCCATGCCTTGGAGCCGTGGGAGGGCCCTGATCCGATCTATCAGGCGGCACTCGAGCGCCTGCTCGAGCTCTTCGCCCGCTTCGGCATCAAAGCCACTTTCTTCGTCGTGGGAATGCAAGCCGAGGAAGGCGCGCCGCTGCTTCGCGCAGCCCTGGCAGCCGGACACGAGCTCGCCAACCACAGCTTCAGCCACCCCTACAGCCTCTCCAAGCTCAGCGTCGACCAGCGCATCGCCGAGCTGCGTCAAACCCAAGAGGCGCTCCAGGAGCACTGTGGCGTTCGGCCCGTTGGCTTTCGCGCGCCTGGGTACAACATCAGCGCCGACATCCTCGAGCTGCTCGAGCGAGCCGGGATGCGCTACGACGCGTCGATTTTTCCTTGCCTTCCCTACTATCTCGCCAAATCTGCGGTCATGCTCGGCGGTGCGCTGCGCGGACGCCCCTCGGGTTCGGCGTGGGTGGACCCTCGCACCCTGCTCGCCCCGCTGCGCCCCTACCGACCTTCACGTGAGGCCATCTACCGCCCCGCCCGCGCAGAAGAGGACGCTTTCTCGCTGCTCGAGATCCCGATCGCGGTGCTGCCGCTGCTGCGCTGGCCAGTGATTGGCACCAGCCTCATCGTTGCTGGACCAAAACTGGCTGCCTGGACTGCCGCTGCTGCGCGACGCGCGCACCCCACGGCGCTCAACATCGAGCTACACGGCATCGATCTGGTCGACGCCGAGCGTGACCAGCTCTCCCCACAGCTTCGCGCCAAACAACCGGACCTGCGCTTTCCGTTGAGTCATAAGCTCGCGGTCTTTGAAGGTGTCTTCGAAAGACTCCGCGAGCATTACGAGTTCGTGACCTGCGCAGAGATGGCCGAGCGTCTCGGCTGAGGCATCACGGGCTCAGCGCGTCGGCGTAGGGACCCCGTCCGAGCTCTGACCCCAGTGTTGCGCAAAGTGCGCACGACCAGTCCTTCCTAGCGCCGCGGTCGGCCGGCTGGAAGCCCGCCCCACGTTTTGCTCTGCGCCTTCCAGTGACGTTCACCGACCCATCATGTCGTCTTCGTCACGGGGATTCTTGTCGATTGGACGCTTGGCCTGTTCCCCTCACTTCTCGGTGCTCATCGTTGTGCATTTAATCTTTTGGTTCGTAGAGTTGAAAGTGAAGCGCTGGACGTGTCCAG
>JAVFAO010000391.1:0-6544 GCA_034002465.1 Myxococcota bacterium | reverse complement strand
ACGATACTCTCGAATTAGCGGGGGCTCACCGTGCTCAGGGTCTCGAGCAGCTCCTCTGCGACCTTGGCGCGGATCTCGGCGAGCGCGGCTTCGAGGCGGTCGTCTGGGCTGGCGCTGGTGTCGTTTTCGGAGAGCAGCTCACTCTCGTCGAGCGCGTTGGCTCGCAGCCGTCGCCGATGGTCTGTCTCGGCGATCTGGGAAACCTGTGCATCGCTCAAGGGGGCGGGGTTTTGTTCTACGTAGCGCTCCCCGGCGCTGGTGAGTTTCCAGTAGCCCCGTCGGGTACTGGACGAGAGGCCTGCACGTTTGAGTCGATCATGAGCCCATCCCGCGCGATTCTTGTAGACCGCTTGGGCGCCGCTCGGCAGGATCTGCGCACGGTCTTCGAGGCTCAAGCCAAGCGTGTCGGCCGCGGCGTCGTGGGCATCTCGGGCCAGCATGCCGTTGGGGTGGCGGGCCAGGACGCGCAGAATGGGTTCGATGAAGCGGTCGTAGCTGGGGACGGGCATGGGACCTCCAGTCGGAGGCCGATTATCGTTCCTGGGGCTGACCCGTCAAGGCCGTGCGGCGTCCGCGGCGTCCACGTGAGGTGCAGCACCTGCAACTGCCTGAAGCGAGATGGCGAAGACCGTGGGGCCTGCGGATCGTTGATTGTCGACGGGATAGCATGGGTTGCCCGCAATGCGGGGGGAGTCTGTCACGCGCAGCCAGCGCGAGACAGACTGGGGTCGGACAGCACGATCAGGGACGGTTCCAGTAGGTGTTCATTCTGTATTCAATCGATGAAGGTTTGATGTTTGACCGACGAGCCGCCAGCCGAGCTCATGCTGCCGATGCCGGCGTTGCTTTTGGGCTTGAGGGCTTCGATGCGCGCTTTGGCGTCACTGGCGAAGGGTCCCTCAGGGTTGGCTTTCAGGTAGAGCTCGTAGGCGGCGCGGGCGCCTTTCTTGTCGCCTTTGGCTTCGAGGGTGCGGGCGAGGCCGAAGCGGCTGCTGGCAGGCGCGACGGCGGTAGCGAGGGCGGCCTTGAAGCTGGTGACGGCGTCGTCGAGGGTGCCGAGCTCGAGCTGAGCCCAGCCCAGACCGTCGAGGGCGAGCGCGTCGTTGGGGGTGGTTTCGAGTACTTCTGAATACGCGGCGGCGGCGTCGGACCAGCGCGCTTCTTGGCGGGCGAGCTCGGCGCGTTGTCGGGGGCTGAGGACGGGCTCGGCGGGCGGTGTGGGCTCGAGGGGCGGGGCAGTGGTGGCGGGGGGAGCCGTTGGGGGGGTGGGGGCTGTGTTGGGTGTTGTTGGTTCTGGGGTGGCCGAAGCGGCGGCTGGCGCCTTGGTGTCGGTGTGTGGGGTGTTCTCGGTGGCCTCGGGGGAGCTGCCCAGGTAGTCGAAGAGCCAGACGCCGCCGCCGATGAGGACGAGCAAGGCGAGGGCGGCGATGACGAGGAGCTGGGGGCGCATGGCGGGTCTGAGGCGCGGCTCGTCGTCGTCGGGGGCTGGCTCGAGTGGGAGCGTTTTACCCGGCAGCATTTTTGTTTCGGTGCTGTGGAGCTCATTGGGGAGCTGGGCGCTGGGGTCGGAGGCGCGTCCAACCCTGACCTGTGCAGGGTTATCGGGTTGCAGCGGTCCGGTGCTCGCGGGTGTCGCGAAGGGGTCTGGGTTGACGGCGAGTGAGCCTGTGACGCTGCGTTGGGAGCTGGGGTCGATGGCCTCGAGCTCACCGAGCATGCTGTCGGCGTCTGGGTAGCGCTCTTCGAGGTTGCCGGCGCAGGCGCGGACGATGATGGCGCCGAAGGGGCCGTTGCGGATGTATTCGGGCAGGGGAGGGCAAGGCTGCTGGACGTGGGACATGGCCACGGCGATTGGGGTCTCACCGGTGAAGGCGCGTTGTCCAGTGAGGCACTCGAAGAGGATGAGGCCGATGGCGTAGAGGTCGCTTTGGGGGGTGGTGGACTTGCGGGTGAGCTGCTCTGGGGCCATGAAGGCGACCGAGCCGAGGACCATGCCGGTGTCGGTGAGGCGTTCCCAGTCGTCGCCGTGTTCGTGGGTGACGGCGGCGATGCCGAAGTCGAGGACTTTGGCGATGGGTCGGGAGGCGGGCCCGGTGAGCATGATGTTCTCGGGCTTCAGGTCTCGGTGGATGACGCCTTTGGAGTGGGCGAGGCTGAGGGCCTCGAGGACCTGGCTGATGATGCGTTTGCAGAGGTGACCGTCGAGGCTGCCTTTCTCTTTGATGAGGTCGCTCAGCTCGTGGCCTTCGATGAATTCGAGGACCATGACGCGGTGTTCGTGGAAGTGCCCCGAGTCTTTGAGGCCGACGATGTTGGGGTGTGTGAGCTCGGCGACGAGTGCGCACTCCCGCTCGAAGCGTTCGTTTTCTTTGCGGATTTGCTCCTCAGTGACGAGCCCAGCGCGCTGTCCGAGGAGCATTTTGATGGCGACGTTCTGTCCAGTGGAGAGCTGTCGCGCTTTGTAGACGATGCCGAAGCCGCCGACTCCGAGCTTGGAGAGGATTTCGTAGCGGTCGAGGATGGTGGTGCCTGGACTGAGTTCGGTGGCGTTCATGGGCGATCGTGTCCAGAGTAGAGCTGAAGGCGGCGTCAGGAGACGCCGCAGTTCAGGTCCATTGTGTGTGGAGTTGGGTGGGCAACACGGCGCAGTCGTTCCCGCACTCGCCGCAATGTTGCACGCTCTCGTCGAGGTTCACAAGAGGAGCCAGATTTGCTTTCACCGTCGGCACAACCGGAGCTGCAACGGCCCTGGCTGTAGACCTCACTCGTCGCGCACTGCCGCTCACAGTCTCCGCAGGTTGCCATAGCAATCACCCCATGCGGCGCTGCAGAGATACTTGCATACGCTTTCGGCGCACATGGGAGAGCCTTCGAGGATGTGGGGCAAGGTCGCGCAGCTCATAGCGCGCTAGCCACAATTGGCGACGTCGGGTTTCAGGTTCACGCATTGATTGGTGTGGAGAGGGCTGGCAGCCTGGCTGTTGGGGCTCGGGTTTGCCTTGGTGTCGCTCGTCCCGGCTTGGTAGGTCACGGACGCGCTCCAGGTCCTCTGCTCGGGCCCTTGCTCCTGTGCCAGCCCCCACCACGCGCCCCGGTTCAGGGGCAGCTCGTGTCGGGCTCATGGTCTCCTCGCCTTCACTCCTGCTGGTCGAGGCAGCAGCGCTGCCTCCTGGAAACAGTTCCAGACACAGTTTGCCATCGCGTGGTGGGGGGGCGCTATTAGAGAAAAGGGTGAGGACACATGTAGGTCACCCCACCGGACTCCACGCCAGCTCCCAGCCCGGCGTGGGACAGCGTCTGTGCATCCCAGAGAACGCGACCGGCCGACCACTGCGGTCAACGAGGAAGGCGAGGACGTGACGCCAGCGATCATGCTGGCATTCCACTCGCTCGGAATACTGTTCTGCTCGCGACTCCATGCATAGAGGGTTGGGGGGTGAGGTCCGTCCGCTCAGTTCGCCAGCACCCCCAACAAGAGCCGCATCAGGTCGGTGCGCGAGTGCGTGCCCGTCTTGGCGTAGACCGCACTCAGGTGGGCCTGCACCGTGCCTTCGGTGATCGACAAAAGTCGCGCGATCTCCTTGGTGCCATAGCCCTGGGCGAGCTTGATGGCCACCCGCAACTGCGCAGGGGTCAAGGTCGACAGGCTAGGCGGCGCGTGCCCCGGCAGCAGTGACGGATCCGAGGGGATGTAGTCCGAAAACAGAATCACCACCTCGACCGCTGGCCGCCCCTTCCACAGCACCGAGCGCGCCGAGCCGAGACAGTTGATCCGGTCTCCTGTGCGTGTCACGAAGGTGCGGCGCTGCTCGGTGACCTCCTCCCCTTGCTCCTGCACACGCAAGGAATTCTCAGCAATGTCCGTCGGTTCCTCAGGCGCTGCCCAAGACACGGCCGACTGTCCATAGACGTCCTCTCGCTTCTGAACCTTTCCCAACCCGATCAACAACTGCTCCGCCGCCCGGTTCATCCACACGAACAAGAGATCCTGGTGGATGAAAATGGGGATGGGCGTCGACTCCAGAATCGCCAGATCCCGCTCGTCGATGCTGTCCCGCTCGATCATAGACTGCTCCTTCGAACACGCTCCCCGGAATCTCAAGTCGAACTCAACAGCGAGGAGACCTACATGTGGCCTCACCCTTTTCTTGCATTGTGCATGGCTTCACACAGTGCTGCAATGGTGCCTCAACGTGAGGCAGCTCGGGGGTGGGCACGCCATCGACGGCACACCTCACGGCCACACCCCCGTCGTCCTCAGTGGCGCTCGTCGGTGCGCTGCATCTGCCCGCCAATAAAAGGGATTACAAAGGGCAACGCCCTTTGGCGGGGCGTGGGGCAGCGCCCCACCATCCGAGCCGGCTCCACCACCTACCCAAACTCCTCGACGAAGCGCTGCTCCGACTCGGGCGTCACGATCAACACCACCTCGCCCAGCATCGGCATCGGCAGCGTGGCGGAAGGGTTGACCACCAGCTTCTTCCCGTCGTCGACGGCCACCACGCTGCATCCCGTGCGCGCACGCACCTGCGACTCGAGCAAGCTCTTGCCCCGCATGCCCGGCGGAATCGGGATGCGCTTGGCATAGAGCCCCTCCACCATCATCTGCACGCTGCCGTGACGAAGGTGGTTGAAGATGGCGCTCGCCCCCATCGACGCATAAGAGAGGACGAAGTCTGCCCCCGCTCGATGCAGCGTCGCCACATTGCGCTCATGCGTCGCCCGCGCCACGAGCTGCGCGTCTGGCCGCAAACGTCGACAGTAGATGGTCAAGAACACGTTCACATCGTCGCTGTGCGTGGTGATGATCACGGTGCTACAGGTGTCCACACCCGCCTTCTTGAGCACCGCCAAATCCGCGGCATCACCAATCACACTCTGCTCGCTAAAGGGATTCTTGCGTGGATTGCGCTCCACCAACTGGAACTCAATCCCTTGCGCCTGTAACGCCCGCGCAGTCGCCTGACCCACCATCCCTGCGCCAATGATCAACACCGAGCCTGGAGACGGCGCGACGTCGCCCTGCCGACGACGGAAATCCTCGAGCTGCTCCGACGACATCGCCATGATCAAGACCGACTGCTCTTGTATTCTGCTAAGTGGTCCAGCCAATTGAAAGCGACCCCGCTCCCAGATCCCTGCGACGTTGATCCCAAACTCCTCGCGAAAACTTGCATCACCCAGGGTCCGCCCCACCCAGGGCGTGCTCGCCGCGCGCACCTCCACCATGAGCACCTTGTCCACCTCACCAAGCACGTGCGCGTTCGCTCCACCTCCCGAATAGCAGCGCGCCAGCGCTGCCCCCATGAGCTCGCTCATGAGCAGCACCTGCGTCGACCCCGCAAGTTCCAATATATCAACAGAATCAACATGATGTGCGAGGCTCACCAGAGGCACTCGCTCACACATCTCACGCACCGTAAAGGCAATGTTGGTGTTCAAAGCATCATGCTCGGTGGTCGCCGCCACCAGCGCCGCCTGATGAACCCGCGCCTTTCGATACGTCTCTGGATCATCCACGTCTCCGAGCAACACGTTGAGCCCTAGGTCGTGGTACTCGATGGCTTGCTTGATGTCTCCGACGATGAGCGCATAGGGGGTTCGGTACTGCTGCAGCTTCGCGATCAGGCTCTGCGTCACCGCGTCATAGCTCGTCAGCAAAACGTGGTCGCGAACCTGCGGTGATAGCTCCCGCGGCGTACGCGCCGCCGTCTGCGCCTTGATGAGCGGCGTGTAGATGAACTCGATGATGATGAACGGAAGCAACACCAGCATGAACACCATGCCACTGAGCAAGACCACGACGGAAAACAGTCGTCCCGTGTCGCTCTGGAAGGTGATGTCCCCAAAACCCAAGGTCGACATCGTGGTCAGGGTCCAGTACACCCCAGTGATGAAGCTGTATTCTCGACCCTCCATGTACATGAAGAGATCGAAGAGCACGGCATAGAGCACCACCAACGTGACCTGCAGCGCGGCGAACTTGCCAAGGAAACGTAGGTTGCGCTTGATCCCGGGTGAACGAAGAATCCATAACACCTGCACGCCGACGGTCTTCACCTACGACTCCTCGTTGCCCATGGGGGCAGCACGGCTCAGCCCTCGAGCGCCTTCTTGAGCTTGGCCACCGACTCCGGCCCGTAATAACCACAAGCCCCTTTCTTGCTGTCCGGCTCCAGCCCAAGCTCCTTGATCGCCTTCTTCACCTTCGCATCCGAAACCCCAAGCTCCTTCGCAATTTTGCCCGCACTAAGCTGCTCTTGCTCGGCCATCTGTGTCTCCTGTTTGTTGCTCGCATTCGAGAATCGCACGCCCTCGCGTGCCTCTAAACACGTGAGTGCACATCGGACTCTGCCGACCCAAACCCGATCGCACCATGAGCCAGACACCCTGTCAATGCGGATCGTGAGCAGTCCGCGGATCGACGAGCCGGCGAGAGCCTGCTAGCATCCCAGCTCGCCTCGAGCAGACAGCGCTCGAGAGCGATGCAAGATCCGTCGACAGCGACGCCGAAGTATCTCCAACCCCACAAAAACAAAGAGAT
>JAVFAO010000390.1:0-6624 GCA_034002465.1 Myxococcota bacterium | reverse complement strand
CGACCAAGAAGAAGTGGAGCTCGACACGGTCGAGCTCGAAGAGCTAGAGCCCCCACCCGACAGCGCCTACGCCGCCCCCATCAAGGTCGCCTTCAGCTATCGAAACCCCGACGCGCCTGCAGATCCAGTGAAGATGTACCTGCTCGATAGCAGCACCAAACCCATCGCCCTGAGCCAGACCTCACTGGTCCCGCTGACCAGTGGCATCGACTGCGACCAGGGCCTCTGCATGCTCACCAGCGATCTGCGCTACTTCGTCTATCACCTCATCGGCACCGAGCTGCGCATCGCACCCATCACCAATGAACAGGTCGCCCTGCCCGAGCTCCAACTGCTCGACGCCACCGTCGACTCCGCCCAGGTCGCAGGACAGCGCCTCGCCTACGTCTCCAACAACAGCATCTACTACCTCGACCTCAGCAGCGGTCTGGGTGCTCCCGTCGAACTCGGACAAGTGCTCGTCACCCTCGATGATGGCATCGACTATGTCGGCGGCGGCATCGCCCTCGCCGAACGTGGCGACTCACTCCTCATCTACCGCTACGATCGAGGCAGTCTCGCTGTATTCCAAAAACCCCTGAACGGAGATGACGAACGCTTCCTCTTCCGCCTTGGAATCCCCCGCGGTTCAGGCTCCCAGTTCACAGGAAAGAACCCCATCGTGGTCAGCCAAGACGGAAACACCGCCGTCGCCCTCATCGAAGGCGTCACCCTCTACGACATCTGCACCACCGCCCAGGCCTGCGGCGCTGTCACCGAGGGCAGCTGTCTCTTCTATACCGACGACCAAGGTGTACAAAGCTCCAACGGCCTCTGTGCGTCGAGTGAACGAGCCCTCTACGCTTTCGGTCTCGACACCGAAGATCTCGGCAGAAGATGCAACGATGACAGTGAGTGTGACCCACGCCACAGCTGCGCCATCGATCCTTCGACCCTCATCGGAACCCCCAAAAAATGGTGCCTGCCCCGCCGCCATGTCGTCGCGCCCCGCAGCACCCAAGCCTGCAACATCGTCGATCGCGACGGCTTCGCCGATGTCCTTCCCAAACTCCGCATCAACCAAGATGACCGCGTCTTCTTCCTCGGATTCAACGCCTGTTACGAGCCCAACGTCGGACGCCACGCGCTGGTCTCCATCAATCTCAGCCTCGACCCAGAAAGCCTTGAACACGTCGAAGGCCCCTACGATCACGACTGGGGACAGCGCTTCTGCTACGACGAACAAGAGGATCGCTGGGATTACCCAGCATGCGCCATCGAACTGCAGGACTTCGAGCTGGCACCCAACGGCGGACTCGTCCTGCGCGCGAGCGGACTCAACGACAGACTCGGCCGCGAACTCTGGTTCATCGACAAGGATGGGGGCAAATACCCCGCAACCAACGACATCTTCTTCGAGGTTGCAAGCTTGCACGCCACTTCCGCCCCTTGACTCTTCTCCCGAATCCAACAATGATGGCCGTCCGGTTTGGGTTTCCTGACCAAACCGTTCGCCCGGAGCAGTTCATGTCCAAGACCGATAAACGAAAACAGAGCGTCTATTTTCCCGTCGACATGCTCGAGGAAATCCAACGTGAGGCCCTCCGCCAAGATCGTACGGTCTCCTGGATCATGCAGAGGGCTTGGCGCATCTCGCGCGACGAGGTCATGAAGTACCCCTCCATCAATGACCCCTCCAGCGCAAGCTCCGAAGATGAAAGCGAAAGCGAGCTCAACTGAACGCAGCGCGCCCCCTGACCGCAGCAACGCCCGTGAACCGTGCGCTCCCTGCCATGCGTCCACCTGCGACGCCTAGGGAAAGCTCACACATCTCGACCCGGGAGTAGGCCTCAGGTGTCTTCATCGGCCTGGCGTCCACAGCACGTGCACATCATCGGTGTGGGTGGGATCGGCATGAGCGGGGTCGCAAACCTGCTCGTTCAGCTCGGGTGCCTCGTCACCGCCAGCGAACTGCGTGACAGCCCCCTGCTCTCCCCTCTTCGCGCTCAAGGCGTCGACCTCGCCTTCCAGCCCAGACCCGAGCTCGCCCAACGAGCTGAGGCCATCCTGCTCCCCGCTGGCGTCGCGCCCGATCACCCAGAACGACGCGCCGCGCTCGCCGCCGGACGCCCCGAACTCAGCCGCGACCAAGCCCTGCTCCGCCTCTTCGAGGACCAACCCTGCATCAGCACCCACGCACTGCTCTGCCGCAGCACCGCCGCGTGGACGTTGCGATTCTGCCTGCGACGACAAGAGAGCAAGCTCGGCCACTGCATCGGCGCCAAACCCCGCTTCCCGTACGGCCTCACCACCACTCCCAGCCACGTCACCACCTATGCACAGCTCGGTAGCCCCATGCTCCTCGAGCTCGGTGATGTCGTCCGCGCCTCGAGCTCCCTACTTTGCCACTCCCAAAGCTCCCCACCCGCCACCGGACATTGCGTCTGGCCCCAACACCCAGGCTTGTGCCTCGCCTTCACCAACGGCGAGCAAACCCTCCACGCTGACTTCCAAGCAGCGCCCACCCACGCCCGCATCCGCGTCCTGGGCCACTCCTTTCTCACTCCCCCTGGCTTGGTCCAGGCCCACGCTGCCCTCGCAGCCATCAGCTTCGCACACCTGCAGCGCGCGCTCGACCTCGCTGAGCTCGCAAGGCATTGGCCAGAACCCCAGCAACTCCAGCTCGAAGGCCACTTCGACGTACTCCACGCCCAGCCGCTCATCGTCCATGAGGTGCGCACCTTTCCCGCCGCAATCCAAGCCTGCCGAGACGAGCTCGAGCTCATCGCCCCAAAGCAAGACGTCCACATCGTCTTTCGTCCCTACCCCTTCACCGCCCCAGCCCAGCTCCACCTGCTCGCCAACGCACTGAGCCGCTTTCAGTCCATCAGCTTGTTGCCAGACTACCCGAGCCAAGCGACCCCGCACGACCTGCAGCGGGAGCACGAAAGCCCCATCAGCGCTGAGCTGCTCGCCCGATTGAAGTCCACGCAAGTCGATGTGCTGACGTGCGATGAAGAGCATGCTATGCAGCGCTGCAGCCGGCGCAGCTCCACCGTTTTCGTAGGCGGCGACGACCTGCGACGGCTCGCGCTCGCCTGTCGGCCGAGTCACTGAGCTCGACCCCGACACAGGGGTGCTACAACCAGGTCGCTACCTAAAGCCCAGCTTCGGTGCACCCTGAAGCACGCGCCGTGACGCGGCAACCCACTCGACTACCCACAGGTCACCCTCATGCTCAAAGATCCCCTCCCTCAAGTCCAAAACGTCGCAGTACTGGGCCTCGGTCGCAGCGGCATCGCCGCCGCTCGCCTGCTGCGCAGCTTCGGCAAACAGGTTATCGCCAGCGATGCCCAATGCCTCGATGAAGCCGCCCTGCGTGAACGACTACCTGACGTCGAGCTGCGACTCGGCGCCAATGACTTCGGCAACGCCACCGTCGCCATCCTCAGCCCAGGCATCACCCCTGACGCCCCCATCCTCGCCCAAGCCCGCGAACGCGGCATCAGCACCCTCGCCGAGCTCGAGCTCGGCGCAAGATGCACGCAACTCCCCACCGTCGCCATCACTGGCACCGACGGCAAAACCACCACCACCATGCTCGCCGCCCATGTACTGCAACACTCCGGCATCGGCGCCATCGAGGCTGGCAACATCGGAATCCCCCTCTGCGAGGTGCTGCTCGGCGAACCCAGCGGCACCCTCGTCGTCGAGGTCAGCGCCTTCCAACTCCTGCATTGCCCCACCTTCGCACCCTCCATCCTCATCGCCACCAACATCGCACAAGACCACATGGACTACTTCAAAGGCGACTGGGACAGCTACGTCGCCGCCAAACGCCGACCGCTCGACAACATGAACGAGGGTCAATGGGCCGTCCTCAACGCCAGTCACCCCATCATCTCGAGCTGGGCACACAACGCTCGCCCACAGCTCGCCTGGTATGGTTTCGCCGAAGACGTGCCCACACAACGCCCCCGTGCCTACGCCACCAAGACGGAACTGGTCTTTGAGCTGGAATACATCTCGTTCAGCCTTCCCCTCAGCGACCTCCGCCTCCGTGGCCATCACAATATCCTCAACGCCCTCGCCGCTACGCTCGGTGCGTGCATCGCTGGAGCAAGACCTGAAGCAGCCGTCGAGACGCTCAGGACTTTCAACGCTCCGCCGCATAGAATCGAATACATCCGCGAGCTCGATGGGGTCGCCTACATCAATGACTCCAAAGCCACCAACCCCCATGCAGCCACTGCCGGACTGCTCACCGTCGAGGCGCCAGTCGTGCTCATCGCTGGCGGCGTCGACAAAGCGCTCTCACTCGATACTTGGATTGAAGCCATGCGCACCCGCGTCAGCGCGCTACTGCTGATCGGAGAGCTCGCGCCGCGGCTCGAGCAAAGCTGTCGCGAAGCCCAGCTGAAGCTCCCCATCGAACACTGCCCCACCCTCCCAGACGCTGTTCGGCGCGCACGAGTGCTCGCCAGCAACACGTCAAAGACCGTGCTGTTTTCCCCAGGGTGCTCGAGTTACGACATGTTTCCCAATTATGTGGCGAGGGGAAACAGCTTCCGACAAGCTGTCGAAGCCCTGTGAGCGAGCCGATGTCGTCTCCCTCCACCGAACACGTCACCCATGATGAGCAAGCCCTCGCCGTCGTTCCGGCACAGCGCTTTCGGCTCTTCACGACCCTCAACGATCACCCGCAAATCGCCAAGATCGGTGAGTGCATCGACCGCCGCATGATGCGCTACGTCAGCCCAGGGACGATGATCGCCAAGCTCGTCGCTGCCCTCGCCGAGAGCCGCGCGCTGCCGCTCAAGGAGGTCATCGAGTCCTTCGAATTCGTGCAGTGCGTCAGAAAGTGGGTGCGCGCCCCACAGCTCGCCGACTTGTGCTGCGGTCACGGCCTCGTGGGGCTACTGTTCGCGGCCCTGGAGAGGAACGTCGAGCAGGTCATCCTGCTCGACCAGCTCAGACCACCCAATCACACACTCTGTCTCGACGCCGTTGCGGCCGCTGCGCCCTGGGTGCGCGAGAAGCTTCAGTACGTGCAGGCACCGCTGGCGTCGGCCCTCGAGTACCTCGCTCCGGGCTGCTCCGTCGTCGCTGTGCACGCCTGTGGAGCCCGCACGGACAAGGTGCTCGAGCTCGCCATCCACCACCAAAGTGCCCTTGCCGTGATGCCCTGTTGTTACCGAAAGGCCAGCAACCGCGCCCCTCTCTGCCTTCAAGAACGGCTTGGGCCCGCCCTCTCTGCAGATATCCATCGCAGCTACCAGCTCGAAGCAGCAGGCTACCGCGTCTCCTGGAGCGCCATCTCACCTGACATCACCCCCATGAACCGAATTCTGCGGGCGCGAGCACCGCTGAGCACCCCCACCCCGCTGCCTCGACGCAGCGCCCGCAATGACTGAGCAACCTGGAACGAGAGTTCGCGAAATGAGCGCGAGCAACGGCTCCGCTCTGCTCACTCGCTCGAGCAGCCTCACCCTCTGACGCTCGTGGGCGGCGCTCCCGAACAGCCGACACCACTCAACATCTCGGTTTTTCTCACAATATCGTGCGGACTGAGGCTGCTCGCTAAGCGCAAAAAAAACACCACCCCGCATCTTGTGTGTCAGCGCCAGGATTGCGCTACAATCGGAGCAGCGCATCGATGACTGCAGATTGCGCAATTCGGTCAGAGGAGAGCGTCGTGAAATTCCAGAATCCCCTTCTTCTTGGCTTCGCCATGCTGCTGTTGTCAGCATGCGCCACCGCAGATCCCCCTTCCACCGTTCCATTTTGCGGAGACGGAACACGTCAGGCCGAGCTCGGTGAGGCTTGCGACGATGGCAACCGAAACAACGGTGACGGCTGCTCCGCGGATTGCAGGGTCGAGTCGGCCAAACAAGAGTGGTTTTGCGACAATGCGCAGGACGACGATGGCGACGGTATGATTGACTGCGCTGATCCAGACTGCGGCAACGATCTCAACTGCCAGGGAGCCAAAGAGAGCAACTGCAGCGACGGGCTCGACGATGACAACGATGGCAACGCCGACTGCCTCGACGAAGACTGCGATGGCCGCTCCTGTGGACTCTATGGACAAGCCTGTAACGCCCAGCAATGCCAGTGTCCGTCGGGCTTCAGCACCGAATCTCAGTGTGGCGACAATCAAGACAACGACTGCGACGGCAAAGTGGACTGCTTCGACGAGGACTGTCTTGGACAACCCGCCTGCGACGACGTGGAGAGCAACTGCAGCAACGGCGAAGACGATGACGACGACGGTTTCATCGATTGTGCCGACAGCGATTGTGAAGCGCAGAGCTGCGGCGAGCATGGTCGCTTGTGTGAGGGCGGCGTCTGCGCCTGCCCTGGTGCAAGCTTCGAAACCAACTGCGACGACGACAGCGACGACGACTGTGACGGCGACATCGATTGCGACGACAGCGACTGTGTCGGTTCTCCAGATTGCATCGGTGTCGAGTCGGTCTGCGATGATGGACTCGACAACGATGGCGACAGCATGAGCGACTGCATGGACCCCGACTGTGCGTCGAAGTCCTGTGGCCCCCACGGTCTGATCTGCAGCTCCAGCGCCTGTGTCTGTCCAGGCGGAGCCACCGAGAGTGCCTGCGGAGACGGCATCGACAACGACTG
>JAVFAO010000389.1:0-6684 GCA_034002465.1 Myxococcota bacterium | reverse complement strand
AAAAAGACCCCCTTTGCGGTGCCCGGACGCTGCCGACAGATCACCACCCCCACATAGCGAACCCGCTCGCCGTTCTTGCGTTGCCTGATGCTCGCCGCGTCGAGCAAGCCCTGGGCACGCAGATCAGGACGCAAGCCCTGAAGGATGTGTCCACGGGTGCTGTGCTCGCTCGCCGAATAGTCCCA
The DNA here is from genome assembly GCA_034002465.1 of Myxococcota bacterium. GTDB lineage: Bacteria > Myxococcota_A > Bradymonadia > UBA4248 > JAVFAO01 > JAVFAO01. Next base: position 6,499 of record JAVFAO010000389.1, on the reverse strand, counting down.
ACCCACGGTCTGCATCCACGAGAGCGCAGGGAAGCTCGGCTCGGGCTCGTCAAAGCTCAGCGGCAGCGTCCACTCAGCACCCCGGAGGTGCTTCGGGATTCGCCACAAAGCAGCACGCCGATCGAGCCCAAAGGACTCAAAGGCCCCTGCCTGAGCCAAGTTTTGCAGAGCTCTCTGATGCAAACGCGTGCGCCAGACGAAGCCCTCGAGCGAGAGAAAGGGCCCCTCCGCACGTGCCTTCTGCACCTGCTCGCGCTGCAACCGTCCCAAACCCTTGACGTAGCGCAAGCCCATCCGAACAGCAAAACGTGGTGCCTGCCCCTCATCAGGCAGCCGCTCCAGCGTGCAGTCCCAGTCGCTGTGCTTGACGTCGATAGGACGCAGCTCGATGCCATGACGCTGCGCATCCCTCACAATCGTCGACGGTGCATAGAAGCCCATGGGCTGCGCATTCAACAGCGCACAACAAAACTCCGCCGGATAGTGGCAACGAAGATAGGAATGCGCATAGCTGATGAGCGCGAAGCTGGCCGCATGACTCTCAGGAAATCCATATTCTCCAAAGCCTCGAATTTGCTCAAAAACCCTCTCCGCGAAGTGACGCTCGATGCCCTTCGCACACATCCGCGAGATGAGCCTGTCCCGGTGGCGCTCAATCTTGCCCTGGGCGCGCCACGCGGCCATGTCGCGGCGGAGCTGGTCGGCCTCGCCGGGCGAATAGTCGGCGGCGACCACGGCGAGCCGCATGACCTGCTCCTGAAACAGCGGAACGCCCAGGGTGCGACGCAAGGTGGGCTCGAGCAGAGGGTGAGGATAGACCACTGGTTCGAGCCCTCGACGACGCTGCAGATAGGGGTGCACCATCCCTCCGGTGATTGGCCCTGGTCGGACGATAGAGATCTGAACGACGATATCGTAGAACACACGTGGGCGAACCTTCGGGAGCATGGCCATCTGAGCTCGAGATTCCAGTTGGAACACGCCAATGGTGTCCCCTCGTTGCAGCATCTCGAAGGTCTTCTCGTCATTTGGCGGAATACTGGCCATGCACAGCGTCTGGCCGCGGTGCTCTTGGATGAGCTCGAAGCAGAGCTGCGCGTGACGCAGAGCGCCGAGGCCGAGCAGATCGACCTTGAAGAGCCCAAGGGCCTCGACATCGTACTTGTCCCACTGGATGACGGTGCGCCCCGGCATGCGCGCGTTTTCGATGGGAACGAGCCGATAAATGGGCTCGTGTCCGAGCAGGAAGCCGCCGGGATGGATACCCAGATGGCGTGGGAAATCGAGAATTTCGTTCGCGTAGCGGAGCAACAACTGGTGAGCGGGGAGGGTAGGGTCGAGGCCAGCGCGCTTGAGCTCGTCCGTTGCGATGGTGCCGCTGTGTCCGAGCTGTCGAGCGAGCCGTTCCAGGAGATCTGCGGGGATACCCAGGCTGCGGCCAACATCGCGCACCGCGGAGCGGGGTCGGTAGCGGATGACATTGGCGACCATGGCAGCACGGTCGCGGCCGTAGGCGCTGTAGACGTGCTGGATCACCTCTTCGCGGCGTGCGTGTTCGATGTCGAGGTCGATATCGGGCGGCTCGGCGCGTTCTCGCGAGAGAAATCGCTCGAAGAGCAGCTCGCTTCGGGCTGGATCGACTGCGGTGATACCGAGGCAGAAGCAGACGGCAGAATTTGCAGCCGAGCCTCGACCTTGGCAGAGGATGCCCTCACTGCGGCAGAATTCCACGATGTTCCGCATGGTGAGGAAGTAGCCGCCGTAGTCGAGCTCATGGATCAGCGCGAGCTCTCGTTCGAGCTGTGCCGCGAGTCCATCAGGGAGCTGCTCGCCATAGCGTCGGTGGGCTCCTTCGAAGCTGAGCCGCCGCAGCCAGTCGGTGGTTGACAGCTCACTGGGCACGAGCTCGCTGGGATAGACATAGCGTAGTTGATCGAGGTTGAAGCAGCAGCGCTCGGCGATTTCGTTGCTGAGCTCGACAGCGTGCAAGAGATCGGCGAAGCGGTCGCGAAAGTCGGCCTCGCAGAGCAGGGCGTGTCGGTCGTTGGCGGCGCTGAGCGTGCCGATGGTGTTCAAGGTTCTGCCATGTCGAATGCAGCAGAGCAGATCTTGCAGTGGGCGGCGCGCGACGCTGTGGTAGAGCACCTCAGTGGCGGCGAGCAGTGGCAGGGCATAGCGCTGTGCGCGGGCGCGCAATCGGCGCTCGAAGGCAGGTTCATCGGCGCGATGATGGCGCAGCACGAGTGCGTAGAGGCGGTTCGCAAAGGCGTCGCGCATGTCTCCGAATAGACGATGTTGCTCGATGGGGCTGGCAAGCAGTGAGCGGGGCCCACCCCAAAGTGCGAGCATCCCTGTGTTGAGTTCGAGGACATCATCCCAGCTCGCCCAGGATTCTCCTTTGGGTGAGCGCAGGCGCGCGCGTGTCAGCAGCTCGCAGAGCTTGGCGTAGCCCTCGCGGTTTTCGGCGAGCAACAGCAGAGAAGAAGACAGTTCGGCGGTGCCAACGGTGAGCTCGCAGCCGATGATGAGTTTGATGCCGTAGTGTTTGGCTTTGACGTGGGCGCGAACGACTCCGTAGAGGCCGTCGCGATCGGTGATGGCCATGGCTCCCAAGCCCAAGCGCGCGCAGGTCTCGACCAACTCCTCGGGATGTGAGGCACCTTCGAGAAAGGATGCGTTGGACTTACAGAAGAGAGGCACGTACATCTATCGGTCCATAAAGGGGATTTCAAAGGGCGAGCCCTTTGCCCACGTGATGCGCATCACCTGCAACCTCATGAATCAAAGAGGCAATTGTAGCACAAGGTGCACCTGCCGGGAACGGGGCTTTCTGTTGACGAGGGCCTTGAAGGCTCACGCAAAGACGCAAAGACGCAATCTAGTCGTCTGAGTGTATGCAGAATCCGGGGAAAGAGAGCACGCAGATACGCCCTTCGCGCGCCATTCTCGTAAAGATTATGCTCGAATTCCAAAACGTTAGATGTGATGCGCATCACGTGGGCTTTGGCGGGGCGTGGGGCAGCCCCACAAAGAGGCGAGCCCGAGGCAGGCGAGCCTCTCACTCCACCATCCCCTGAAGACAGCAGCGCTTGCGTTTCTCGTCAAAGTACAGCCAGAGGATCGCCCCAGATGTCAGCTGGACATAGTAATAGGCACGACGCAGCTCACCTTGCCACCATCCCCCAGAGACCTCATAGGGCCCAATGTAACGCACGAGCTCGCCCCCAAGGGATGCCGTAGCGCGCACACAGTGCGCCACGTCGTGCCCATGTCGCCCCCCCACCAACGGCACTGCCTTGGCAAAGATTCTCCTCACCATACTGGGCTCGATGGGCTTGCTTGGTCGCGGCTCACGAAGCTCCTCGAAGGGCAGCCAACGCACCTGCGCCTCGGGCAAATGTGCAGCGAGCAGATAAGCGCGCTGCACGCAGCGGTCTCCAAGTTCTGCGCGAATCCTGGCGAGCGCGTGACGTGCCCGGCTCATACGCGACCCCAGCCGCGCACGGGTAGAGGCGACACCCTGCTGGCTTACCACCCCGTCGTTCGAATCCGCGAAGAGTTCGCCGCTACTCGCTTTGAGGCGCAGCCCTTCAGCGCTGAAGCGCATGCACTGCACCCCCGCATCGAGGCTGAGCGTGTCGAACTTGAGGCGCAGCAAGTCGAGCCACTGCGCGAGCTCCGTGTTCGCTGCTGCTGGGCGCAACGAAGCGCACCAGGTCGAAGGACGCTCTGCATGTCCGAGCGCGAGCGAGGCTCGCTCGAGCTCGAGCTCGAGGTGCAGGACGTTGAGCTGCTCTTCGCGCATGAGGAGCTGCGCGAAGAGGGTCTCGAGCATAGGCCTGGCAGCGAAGAGCAGGGGAGGGGTGTCGAAGACAGGCGGCTCGAAATCATGGCTGAGCAAGATGGGAAGCTGCTCTTGTCGCGGCTGCAAAGGCAAGCGTTCATCTGCGTAGGCCCATCGATGCAGGGCGGCTGCCCTCGGTCCAAAGCGCTCGAGCAAAGCGAGCTCGGGCAGGGCCATGAACTCACCCAGGCGGCGCAAACCCAAGCGATGCAGGGCCTCAGAGAGCTCGGGGGCGAGGGCGAGCCCGTCGAGCGGCACCTGCGAGAGCAGGTGACGCTCTTGCTCGGGATGGCTCAACAGCTTCAATCCGCGATGAGTGGCGGCGATGGCATAGCTCGCAAAACGCCGAAAAGCAAGCACGATGCTCACCTGCCAACGAGGGCTGAGCGCGCGAGCCAGCGCAGCTAGCCACTGCTGCGTCCCCCCGTAGAGCCCATCCAAGCCACTCGAGTCGAGGAAGAACGCCAAGGACTCCACGACCCCGCGGCCACTGGCCATGGCCAAATCGCCGAGCACGTCATCGACGCGTTCGATGTTGGGACTCAGGGTCCGCAACAAGACCATCAACTCCTCTCGCTGTGCGTCGATGCGGGCTGCATCGTAGCAGATGGCCCTCAGCTCCGGCTGAAGCGACAAAGCAGTGGCAAAGCTCTGCCCCACGCGAATCCCAGCAGAGCGCGCCAAGGCATTGCAGCCTTTGACCGCGGCCTGCGGCCGCAGCTCGGTCAACACCACCAAGGGACGCCGAGCCCAGTCTTGCTCCTGGCGAGCCATGCACTGCAAAGCGAAGCTGGCAAAATGGACACAAGCCATGCGTTTCATTGGGCAGGTTTGCCTAGCCACAGAACAATCGAAGGGTTTCCAAAGGGCACAGCCCTTTGGCGGGGTGTGGGGCAGAGCCCCACGAAGAAAAAAGAAAGGAATGCGCAAGCCGCTCGGAGAGCGCGAGCAAGGTCGTAGTGGTCGAGAATGATGAGGCGTATCACCGCCATCGCCACAGCTCAACGCGCTTGTGCAGAGCTCGGCAGTAGCTGCAACTCGTTGGCCGCGATCATGTGGCCAAGCCTTCGGGTTTGCACGACGCTTCGCCATCCATGGCTACGCGCTCACCACAACCCCGGTGGGCCCAACATCTTCTGTTTCACCCCCCAGTGCGGGCCTCGCCGCTTGTCCTTGAGCGCCCGAAGCTCACAATCAAAACGGCCCTCGCCCAAGCTCTGCGCATGCTCGACCTGCAAACGCAAGGAGAGCAACGCATCGAGCGAAGGCCTGTCTGAAGACTTGAGCGTCAAAAAGAGCAGCGCAAAAGCATGCCGCTGCGCCAACGCCAAAGACTGCGCCAACAACGCCGTCGGCAACTGCACCGTCTCCCCAAGCGCGCGCAGATCCAAGACGATGAGCGCAAAGCCCCCCGACTGGGCAAGGCGCAGACAGGCACGCGCCGCTTGCTCCAGAGCACGCACCCGGATCACCGGCAGCGCCTCCACATCGACACCGGCAGCCACCATGTCCACGGCATAGAAAATCTCATCCCCCACGCTCACCCACGCACAAGGCTCAGAGAGCCGCTGCGACTGCGCCAACAACAACGCCGCAACACTCGATAAGGCCGCTCCGCGCTCCCCAGAGAGCTCAACCAAACGCCCCCACAACGCAGGCAGCTCCAAAGTCGAAGGGCTCGAAGTCCTGCCGCTTGGCACCTCAGCACGCAACGCTTCCGCGCCAGCGAACACCTCGCCACCCTCGCAAACATCTCTCTGCACAAGCAACATCGGCTCGCCCCCCACTCGCTCAGGCGTCTCCGCGTGCTGCGGGACCTTGCACCTCATAATACTGACCATGCGTTCAGCGTCAAGCGCTCAACACCGATTTCGTAACAGCAGACCAAAGATGCCGTTTCAGAGTATTCATGCCTACAAACACAGACACGAACGCACAGAAGACAGACGATTCAAGGAAAATTTAGTGGGAATACAAGGAGAGAGCCGCCCCCAAACGCCCCCCCCTGATGCGAAACAGGTAACGTGAATCAAGGCGCAAAAAACGTCAGCAAAAGCGCCCCAGTGACAATTTTTTTCATACCCAAGAAAGGTATTCCTAAGAATTCCTAAAGAATACCGGAGCAGGAATAATCGGCCCGACTCGTGCATACCTGCTCCAGGTGGACGCTCGGGCCGCCGTCGTCAAGGTGGCAGACAAGCCCCCCAGGAGGAGTGATGAAGCGCAAACAGGCCATCCAATTCACCCTAGTCGCATGGGCCAGCACCCTGCTGCTCATCCTGCCTTCGCAGGTCTGGGCCGACGCGGCCATGTCCAACTCCATCCCCCCCGTCATCATGATCCTCTTCGACACCTCGGGCTCCATGGAGTGGCTGCCCACCTCGAACACCACCATCGGCTCATGCGTTAGAACTCCTTGTTGCGAGGGGAGCTGGCCCTCCTACCGCCGCTCCAACCGCACCTACGGCAAGTCGCGCACCATCATCGCCAAGGAGGTCATGACAGGGACCTTCAAGACCGACCAGTACTACTGTGCGCAGCGAACCGCGGGAGGCGCCAGCTACTGGGACGTGCCCTCCAGCGTCGAGCAGAACCCCGACGGGGTGCTGCAGCGCTACCAGTCCATGGTCAAGTTCGGCATCGCTGGCTACGACC
>JAVFAO010000388.1:0-6704 GCA_034002465.1 Myxococcota bacterium | reverse complement strand
AGGTGTTGCCCCAGGCCAAAAGCCACTCGGGCCCACTGGAGGGCTCTCGAGACTTCGCCGCCGACAGTATAGAAGGCCCTCTAGGGCGGCGTCAACCAAGGAATCCTGCGCTGTGCGCCTTCGCCCATGTCGCGGCAAAGCCCATGAGAACGCCACACGACCAAGCGCTGCATCGTATTCTGGCCGCGCTCCGAGCTCAGGGTGCGCTGAGCCCACGTATGCGCAGGATGCGCCCTTCCAACAACGGCTGCCCCAGGCCCCCCACATTGGCTGCCAGCAAGAGCTCACTCCCCACCGACACCAAGCTCGCTGTCGCTGGATTCTCGGCGACAGGAAAATCCCAAGTGTTGATGCGTGCGACAAAGGCTCCCTCACTGGTCCACAAGGTCACCGCTTTGAACGGACCATCGAGCACGCAGACGCCCAGCGCACAGGGAACCATGCTCTTGAGCATGGCAAAGCCATCCTCGGTTTTGTACTTGGTGCCGAAACGCAGACGCTCGATGCCCTTGGCGTCGAGACCAAGCACCACGCGCTCAGGCTCATTGGGTCCAGGAGAACGGCTCATCCCACCCACGTACACGTACTTCTCATCGACAGCGAGCGCCTCGATACTCGACAGCGAGCTCGACCACATGCTGCTGCTGCACTCACCGCCAGCGACGTCGACTTTCTTGAGGCGCTCCCCGCGAAAACCGAAGACCTGTGCCTGCGGGCCAAAGCGATAGGTCAAGGTCTCGTTGCAGGAGGTCAAGCTGCCATCGCGCTCACGCAGCCAAGCACCCGAGTACGCCGTGGAGAGCAATAGCCTGCCCTCGAACGCCGAAACCGCCTTGATCGGAGGGTTCATCTCCAACACTCCGCCGCTGCCAAAGGCCTTGTCCATGCTGAGCTGACAGCTGGCCTGCTCGAGCGCGAGCTTGAAGCGCCGCAGGCTACCATCCGTCGCGAGCACGTACAAATGCTCGCCATCCCAGGACAGCTCCTGCAGAGGCCCCTCTGCACCCGACCAGCTATGGTCAACCTCGCACAGCTCCACACTCGGGTTCAGGCCATCCCCAGGCAAGCTTGGCAACGCTCCGGCGAGGCCATAGTTTTTGATCAACGACTCGGCTGCCTCCCGAGCCTTGACGCGAATCTCTCGAACAGGGTGCTCGAGGTAGCCAGAGAGCATATCGAGCGTCGCCTGGTCTCGCTTCTGGTAATAGATGTTCCACAGTGCCGCTGCACGCAGCTCAGGGCTCAGGGCTTCGTTTTGAACGACCGACTCCAGCAAGGTGTAGAGCTCGGCACACTGACTGGGGGTGCCGGCGGGACGTGTGAGCTTGTTGGGCTGAAAGCAGACCTCCCGCAGAGACTCGGAAAACGGAGCCGCAAAGCGGCCTGCAGTCAGCTTGGCACGCGCCGAAACGAGCAGCTCGTCGATGTAGCTGCCTCTGCACTGGATGAGCAAGGCGGCAGCTTTTGCGGTGATGGCCCCCTCCGCATCGTCCAAAAAGTCGCGCGCCCAAGGACAAATTTGCTCGTACTCTTGCAGTGATGGCTCGGGCATCTTGAGCACTGCATCGAAGGCAGCGGCGCGCTCGGCCGCAGGCGCATTGGACGAGAGCACCTGCCGCACACGCTCGAAGCCCTTCATTCGTGGCAACATCATCAGCCACGGATAAGCAGCCTGCTTGATGTTCTTAAGCGGATGCTGGGCGAGCACCTGCTCGAGGCGAGCTTGCGTTCCTGTCAGATAGGCCACGGGAACCGCCACCTTGAGCACGTTTCGAGCGCGACACCCCCCCTGACGCTCGACCGCTTCAATCAGCCGCCGAGCGAGCTGACTGTCGAGCTGTTCGAAGCGTGTGCTGCCCTGGTCGAGGTGCGCGAAGCGCGCGCCCAGCCGCTCGGCAGCCACCGTCACCAAAGAGCTATCATCGCTCTCGAGGGCTGCACACATGGTCTCGAGGCTCGCCACCCTGCCCTTGGTCTTCAGAAGCGCATCGAAAGTCGTGTCTTTCCCACGACATCCATTGACGGTGCAGGTGTTGCGATCAACCCGCTCACAGCCCATCGCCATCGCCATCAGGGCGTCCATCAATTCGCTGTCCACCTGCGCTGCCGGCAGCGGCGCCGACCAGTCCAGGTCATCTGCTGGCGCGCTCGCGCTCTGCTCCTGCTCGAGCAGGTCGCTTGCGTCCGGCTCAACCGCCGCTGCCTGTTCATCCGCTGCAGCAGGCGCTTCCTCCCAGCTCTGCTGCTGCCCTCGACTACGCCAGTCAATGATGAAGACGATGGCCACACCCAGAAGCAAAACCAAGACCGCCATGATCGCGACGATCAACTTGCTGCGGGAACGACGACTTGCCACAACCTTGGGGTCCCAATCGACGCTGCCCTGTGACCAAGCCAGAGGATGTTGCGTCGAGGGCATCGAGCGGCTCAGCGACGCAGACGCCGATGGCATCGCGTCAGACATCGCGCCAGAGAGACCCGACATCGAGGGCGGTGGCGGCGCGTCCGTCAATGGTGCCGAGGCTGCTCGCGCCTCACCTGCGAGAGGAGGCGCCAGCGTCTGAAGGCCCCCGGTCTGCGGACCAGAAGCTCCTGCGGCCGCCGTCCACAGCGGTCGAAGGGTGTTGAGCTGGCTCGCCCCCACAATCGGAGAAGAGGCCGAGAGCATCTCGTTGCTGTCGGGATCATGCGTGATCGCGCAAAGCTGCTCGAAAAACGCCTGGGCGGTCTGGTATCGCTCGTGAGGGTTCTTGTCCAAGGCACGCTGCAGAATTGCCCCCACAGGCGAACAAGCAAGACCCGTAGGGAGACGGATCGGGTTGTTCATCTGGTTGGCCAAGACCTCATACAAGCTGCGCCCCTCGACGGCAGGACGCCCCATCAACATCTCATAGAAAATGAGCCCCACCGCATAGAGATCCGTCCACGGGCCCAGGTCCTCACTCCGAATCTGCTCGGGCGCCATGTAACGCGGCGTGCCCTGCCCCGCCTGACCATGCTGGGTCAGGTTCTGCAACGCCTTGTTCTCCGCTTCACCCAGCGCTTTGCCAATGCCAAAGTCGAGAATCTTGACGAAGTTCTCGTCGATCCCCTGACGCGTGAGCATGATGTTGCCAGGCTTGAGATCCCGATGAATGATGAGCTGCTCGTGCGCCGCCATCAAACCCGACAAGATCTGCAGCGTGATGTGCCGCGCCGTCACGAAATCAAGCTGGATGTCGCGCGTCAAGCGCTCACTCAGGGTGTCGCCACGGATGAACTCCATGGCCATCCAGAGCACCCCGTCATCACTCTCACCGCAGTCGTAAATTCTAAAAATATTAGGATGTTCGAGACGACTGGCCAGATCGATTTCACGCTTGAACCGCTGAGGAAGATCCGGAACCGTGCGCGCCCAGGTAGAGGAGACCACCTTGATCGCCACCTCTCTGCGCAGACGCCGTTGAACCGCGCGGTAGACCTCACCAAAACCGCCCCGCCCAATCAGCTCGACGATCTCGTGGTCGCCAATGATGGCCCCCGCCGACAGAACCTCCTCTTTCTTGGGGCCATCTGCACTCATGCTGCCTCGAGGATCAGGCGCGAGGAAAGTGGAACAACATGCCTCACGCTCAGGCCATCAATCCTGGTGCACAGACTAACCCTAGCCCGCTCAACGGTCAATTCGCGCAGCGCGGCTCCATCCTCGCATCATCGAATGAGCAAACGCTGCCCTTGGCGAAAGGCCGCAGCTCACTTCAGCGCAGCGGCCATGGTCGAAGGTGCTGCTTCAATGCCGCCGCCATCGCACGTACCCTGTCGAGCTCGACCGCCTCCTCGAGCACCCCATCCTTCTTGAGCGCCGTCCCGACGATGGCGCCGTGAGCATGCGACGCGAGCTGTGCGACGTTGTCCAGAGCAAGCCCTGACCCCAAGAGCACAGGTACCTGGGGCACTGCCTTGGCCACCTCCAAGAGCGTCGAGGTCTCCACAGCCTCCCCCGTGCCGCTGCCCGTGACGATGACCGCGTCGGCGAGCCCCCGCTCCACCGTGTCCCTCGCAGCTTCACGTAGTCCCACTGGTGCCAGAGGGACCGCATGTTTCACGTGAACATCGGCGAGCACCGCGATGTGCCGAGCACCGAGGGATGCTCGATAGCGCATACTGGTGTACGCCTCTCCCTCGATCACGCCTTGATCACTGAGGTAGGCCCCAGTGTGTACGTTGACCCGAACGAAATCGAGCTCATTGGCGGCGGCGATGCCGAGCGCCGCAAAAATGTCGTTTCTCAGGCAGTTCACACCCACACTGAGGGAAAAATGCTCACGGCACCAGCCCGCCAACCGCCCAATGAACGCGGCCTGATGTGCTGGGCATCGCTGGCTCGCATCACCTTTGGGAAACGGCGCGGAGCCGAAGTTCTCGATGATGATGGCGTCGACGCCACCCTCAGCAAGGGTGCGAGCATCCTGCTGAGCGAACTGCGCGAGCTCCGAGAACGAGCGCCCATCGTGCGCCGGATCACCGGGCAGCGCAGGCAAATGCACCACCCCGACAAAGCGCAAAGGAGCGCGCTCAAAAGCCTTTCTCATCACGACACCTTGATTGAGTTTGGTAAAAACTGGGGTTCAGCGATTCAGCATGAGCGGAGGCTGCCCCGTGGCGGTCATCACATCGCGCCACAGCGGCGATTCCGGATCGATGTAGTTGCGCCGCGAGGTCGACAACGCCATGGGCACGTGCACGTAGTGATTGTTGAAGAGGCTCACCAGCATCTCCGTTTTCCCCGCCATCGCGGCATGCACCGCATTGGCACCCAAGCGCGCACAGTACACCGAGTCATTGGGATTGGCGGGAGCGCTACGGATGGTGTAGCTCGGGTCGATGTAGCGCACCTGCAACGGCAAACCAACGCGCTTGCCATGCTCGAGCAGTCGCTTGCGCAAGAATACACCGATGTCCCCAAGCTTCTTGTTGCCCGAAGCGTCAACCTCGGCTGCCGCCTCGAGCAGCCCCTGCCCCGCGCCTTCAGCGACCAGGATCACCGCGTGACCACGCTCCTTGATCCGCTGTTCCACGTGCGCAAGTAAGCCATTGGGCTGCTCCAAATCGAAGGGCACCTCAGGCACGAGCACGAAGTTGACCTCGTTCACCGCCAAGGTGGTGTAGGCAGCGATGAAACCCGACTCTCGCCCCATCACCTTGACCAAACCAATGCCGTTGATCGAGCCCACAGCCTCGACATGCGCTGCCGAAACCGCCTCGGCTGCCAGAGAGACCGCCGTCTCGAAGCCAAACGAGCGCTGCACGAAGCTCAAGTCGTTGTCGATGGTCTTGGGGACGCCAATCACCGCCAAACACCGCCCCCGCTCTCGAGCGGCCCGGGCGATGCGTAAAGCCCCCTTCTGCGTGCCGTCACCACCAATGGTGAAGAGCACATTCAGATTCATCCGCTCAATGGCGTCCAGGATGTCCTCGACCCGATCACCACCGCCACGGGAGGAGCCCAGCATGGTCCCTCCGCTGCGATGGATGTTGCTCACCGTCTGTGGGTCGAGACGAATAGGGCTGATCTCGTTCTCCGGCAGAAAACCTTGATAGCCATAGCGAATGCCATGAATGTTGCGCACCCCGTAGTGGTGCCAAAGGGTCATGACAATGGAGCGAATGACGTCGTTGAGACCAGGACAGAGACCGCCACACGTCACGATACCCGCGCAAACTTTGGACGGATCGAAATAGATATGCTCGCGGGGACCTGCTTGCTCCATCAAGTCCGAGCGCTGGTAGGTGCGCGTAATGGGCTCTCCATCGCACTCTGCATCGAGGTCGTAAATGATGAACTGCCTGTCATTCACATAGTTGGCGATGAAGTCATCCATCACCTTGGACAACTTGATGGGCGAAGCCACTTTGCACTCGCCAAGGTTCGGGATACTGAAGTCGATGCTGGACATAGGCTCTCCTGAGCGTGCTGGGTGCGGATGACCCGTGGGCTGAGCATCCGAGCGGGCGCGAGCATTGTCGACGATCACGGTCGCGCTTTCAATCTTGGAGCGCCGCGCAATTCGAGCGCGGGCCTGCGTTCGTGTGACAAGAACATGAAATCAATGGAATTTCAAAGGACGCTGTGCTGTGGCGGGAAGTGGCCCACAGACCCACTCGAAACGTATCGAGCTGACAGGCTTCCATCCACCCCCACCAGGGCATTGTTACTGAGGGCTGCATTGAGGCTTTAAGCGACCGAGAGCTTCAAGTGCGTTTGCCGCCAGATGCGAAAAAGATAAAGGATTCCAAAGGGCTAGCCCTTTGGCGGGGTGTGGGGCAGAGCCCCACAGAGACAAAACTACGGAAGGTACGAGCCGGCCGCAGAGCGCGAGCACTGTCGAAGTGGTCGACAATGATGGGGCGCAATCACCACCGTCGCCAAGGGTTAACTTCCTCGTGCAGGGCTCAGTAATATACACACGGTGCGTTCGCCGTCGTTGCATAAGGGCAAAAGATCTTGAAAGATCTTGCGCCCCTATCAATGCATCGCCCCAGACTCAGCGCGCACCGCGCGCCTTCACCTTCCCTCTGCCCTTGTCCTTGTCCTTTTCCTTTTCCTTGTCCTTGTCCTTGTCCTTGTCCGCGCGGCGCTTGGTCGGGTGTGCGACTGCTGGTGGAGGCTTGGACGCAGTTGCCTCGGAGCTGCCTGATGCATCCCTCGACAAAGATCGGAAGAG
>JAVFAO010000387.1:0-6723 GCA_034002465.1 Myxococcota bacterium | reverse complement strand
CGACGCCTTGGTGTTCGTCGAGGACCTCTTGCATGGCGCCGAGGTAGAGGTTCATGAGGCGCACGACGTCGGTGGGGCCGAGCCGTTCGCTGATGGTGGAGTAGCCGCGCAGGTCTGAGAAGAGCACCGTGACCACGCGCTCCTCACCCCCGAGTTTGGGGCCCTCGGGATCGGCTAGGACCTGGGCGGCGACGTCGGGGCTGATGTAGCGACCGAGGGCATCGCGGATCATCTCACGCTCCTCGAGGCCCTTGGCCATGTTGTCGAAGTGCCTGCCAATAATGCCGAATTCATCATCTCGCAGTAGCTTGGAGCGGGCTTGGAGGTTGCCGCTGGCGATGGCGGTGGTGGCCTCGATGATGCTGCTCAAGGGGCGCCTGACGTTGCGGCCGACGAACCAGGCGATGACGGTGAGCAAGACGGCGGTGATGCCGAAGACCAGGGTGCTCTCCCAGAGCACCCTACGTTTGATGCTATCGATGCGCGGAGCCAGGATGTCTGCGCCGACGATGGCGATGGTCTTCCCTCTGCGGTCGAGGACGGGAGCGTAGCCTGAGAGAGACCAGCCCCATTCGTCGTAGTAGAGCTGGTTTTCGACGAGAGGGTGCTCGAAGCCCTCCATCATGCGGCCAGAGTTGGTGGCGTCGTAGAGCTGCCCTGGACGCGCAGCGCGCTCGTCACGCGTCCAGTCGATGACGAAGCGGAGTTGCCGCTCCTGGTCCGTGGGGACGAAAATGTAGAGTGACGCGATATCGCCGTCGCTGCGGCCGATGGTGCTGAGGTGCTCGCGCAAGCGCTCGAGGGTCTGCGTTGAAACGCTGCCGGCTGGGTCGAGCTCGCGGGAGAGCACGGGCCCGAGCAGCTCTGCCAGTGAGATGGTGTTGGCCGAGAGCTTGTGTTGCAGCGTCTCAAACTCTCCTTGCACACTCTGCTGGTAGTAGAGCACCCCCATCGAGCCGATGGCGAGCAGAACTGTAACCGCGTAGGCAAAGGTGAGGCGGACGTGGAAGCGCTGCCAGACCCGGAGGCGTTCGACGGGAGTATTCGGTTTCACCGGCTCGTCAGCCACTGCGTTTCACTCCTTCGGGCTGCTGTGGACGACAGCGTGCCCTACGCGCATTGCTGGCACAACGCGGGTGGCTTGGCAAGCCAGGCTGTTCGGATTGGATTGAAGTCGGTTGACGGAGCAGGACCGGTCGCGGAAGAAGCGACTGAGGTTCGAGAGTGCAGGCCTTCCGAGGTCTCGACCGGAACGCGGGAATCACAGTCTAGATGGCGAAGCGACGTGATAACCCGAAGGGTGGCCGCATGGAGAGGCGGCCAATGACGCCGGACTGCGTGTCAGAAGCGGAAGTTGTCGAAGTTCACGTCAAGAAAATAGTGTTGAATCTGAATCTCGAGCTCGACCCGAATGAGCTGGTTGCGGTAGGCCGTGACATTGACGCCGTAGGTCTGCATCGGCGCCATCTCAGGGTGCAGACCGTTCTCGGTCTTGAAGGGCGTGGCGATGATGCTGTCGGTCGCAGGATTGCGCAGATTCAGTGCGATGTACTGCATGCTGGGGTCGAAGCTTGCATGTGATTGATACTGCATGTCCCAGCTCAGTGTGGTCGCCGTCGACGGAATCAACACATCTTGATAGATGCGGTGGAGATCGGGCCCATTGACGAGCAACATCGCAGAACTACTGCCTTGGGTGACCACGTTGGTCCATGGCAACCCCTCGGAATACTGTTCCTTGTCCACCCCCTCGACCTCGTCGAACAGCAAGTCGTTCAGCGCCACAGTGTATCCGTTCGGGAGAATGGCCCAGGTCGAGCTGGGGGGATCGTTTTGGACGATGGTCCAGCCGTTGAAGCCGCTCTCGAAGCTGGCGTTGACGAAGGAGACGCCGCTCCAGCGTGCGTAGAGCGTGTGGTTGTTGGGGATGGTCACCGGGCTGGTCGAGAAGACCTCGACGCCACCACTCGGCGAGGTCCACCAGCCCGCAAAGACGAAGCCCGTTCGACTCGTCGAGGCCAAGCTGCCGTAGGTGGAACCAAAGGTCACGGACTTGGTGGCAGGGTTGGGCGCCGAGCCCCCTTGGGCATCGAAGGTGACCAAGAAGCTCTGCGCAGACCAACGCGCATACAGCGTATGGTTCGAGGCAGTACCCACGACGGTCGAGCTCTGGATCTGGCTGCCGCCGCTGATGGCGGTCCACCAACCGAGGAAGGTATAGCCAGCGCGCACCGTGGTGGGCAGCGTGCCGTAGGTTCCACCAAAGGTCACGGTCTTCGTCGCCGGGCTAGGGGCGCTGCCAAACTGAGGATCGAAGGTCACTGTATAGGTGTTGGCGGTCCAGCGTGCATAGAGGGTGTGGTCGGTGCTGACAGTGACTGTGGTCGTCGCCAGGACCTGGGTGCCGCCGCTCGCCTCGGTGTACCAGCCGCCAAAGCTGTAGCCCGCACGGCTGGTGCTGGGCAAAGTGCCGTAGGGAGCATTGTAAGTCACCGACTTCGTTGCGGGATTGGGGGTGCTTCCGCCTTGGGCATCGAAGCTCACCGTGAGTGTGCTCGCGGTCCAACGGGCATACAGATTGTGGTCCGAAGCGATGCTCACCATCGTGGACGGCTCGACCAAGCTGCCGCCCGTCTCGGCGGTCCACCAGCCCTCGAAGATGAAGCCAGGCCTCGTCGTGGACGCCAGAGCCCCATAAGGACTGCCAAAGGTCACCGCCTTGCTTCCTGGACTGGGCGCCGAGCCACCCTGGGCATCGAAGCTGACCGTGTAGGTCTCTGCGACCCAGTTCGCATACAGGGTGTGTTCAGAGGCGATGCTCACCACTGTGCTCGCGTTGATCTGCGTGCCCACACCACCCGGCTGCGTCCACCAGCCTGAGAAACTATATCCGACGCGACTCACCGCCGGGAGCGTCCCATAGACACTGCCGAAGGTGACCACCCGATTGGTCGGGTCTGAGCTCACGCCGCCCTGCACGTCGAACACAACGGTGTAGGTGTTTGCGATCCAACTTGCATACAGAGTGTGGTCCGATTGCTGCAACATCACCGAGGAAGCGAGAACCTCGGTCCCCGTTCCATTGGGGCCTGTCCACCAGCCATCGAAGAGGTACCCTACTCGACTCGTCGTGGGCAGCGTCCCATAGACAGAGCCATAATCCACAACCTTGCTCGCCGGGTTGGCTGCAGTTCCACCCTGGACGTCGAAGCTGACCGTGTAGGCGTTCACGCTCCAACGTGGATAGAGGGTGTGGTCCGTTGGGATCAGCACGATGCTGCTCGAGGTCACCAGCTCACCCACACCACCGGGCTGCGTCCACCAGCCCTCGAAGGTATACCCTTCACGGGTGGTCGTCGCCAACGGTCCGTAGGGAGCGTTGACCACCACCTGCTTCGTCGCGGGGTCTGGCTCGCTGCCGCCGTCCGCCACAAAGCTCACCGTCACCGTTGCTGCCGACCAATGGGCATACAGCGTGTGCTCCTCGAGGCGGCTCACCACCGTCTCGGGCGTCACCAGCTCCCCAGCCTCCCCTGGCTCGGTCCACCAGCCCGCAAAACCAAAGCCAGAGCGGCTCGTCTCAGGAAACTCGCCATAGGCCTGCCCGTATCGCACGAGGACGCTGGCGGGATTGGGCGTGCTGCCTCCCTGCGGATCGAGGCGCACCAGCGTCTCCCCACGACACAACAACTCCACACAAAGCCCACTCGTACAATCGGCATCAATGACGCAGGCTTGGTTCAGTGCACAAGGCTCGCAAGCGCCGCCACAATCGACATCGGTCTCTCCTGTGTCGAGCACACCGTTGGAGCAACTCTCGGGCTGGCATCGATCCAAATAGCAAGAGCCGTTGGCGCAGTCTGCATCGCTCACACAGCGGCTACCATCGGGACAGGCGGCGCAAGAGCCCGCACAGTCGACGTCGACCTCGTCGCCATTGAGTACCCCATCCTCACAGGACGCCGCAGCGCAGGCCCCCTCGACACAAACCTGGCTCTCACAGTCCAGCGCGCTCCCACAGCTCGCGCCGGGCTCGCAGGCGGCACAGGAGCCGCCACAGTCGACATCACTCTCGTCGCCATCGAGAGCGCCGCTCGAGCAATGCTCGACCTGGCAGAAGCCGTTCAAACACAGGCCACTCTGGCAGTCGGCCTCCGCACCGCAGCGCTTGCCGTTGACACAGGGCACACACGCTGCGCCGCAGTCGACATCGCTCTCCAAGCCGTTGAGCACGCCGTCATCGCAGGCCGCCGCCAAGCACTGCAGACTCTCGTTGTCACAACTGCCACTCACACAATCGCTGTCGTCTCGACAGCCCGCACCGTCTGCGCAAGGCAAACAGGGACCGCCACAGTCGAGGTCCGTCTCTTCACCGTTGGCAACCCCGTCTTCACAGGTCGGCTCCAGACAGAGCCCCTGCTCGGTATCACAAACCCCACTGAGACAGTCATCGTTGCTCAGACACTGCGGCTCGGTCTCGTCCTCGACATCAACGAGCTCAGTGAGCTCGCTCTGCTCGCTCTCGTCATCAGCCTCTTCGAGCTGATCGAGGTCGAGCAGCTCCTCGACCTCTTCTTGGTCGGGAAGCACATCAGGCTTCACCGCAGGCTCATCCGAACATCCGCCGAAGCTGAGCAAGACGAAGAGAAGACTGAGCAACACTGAGAAACTGCCTGTCGACAGGAAGCGGGAACGCTGCGAGCAGCCCCCACCCACGACCTCGGCACAACAAGCAGGCGAAACAGGCCAAGTGCCCAATCGACAAGAACTTGGGGGAACAGGCCAAGTGCCCAATCGACAAGAAGTCTTCGCTGTCATCTTCGCCTCCAATGGCGCCATCGTCCTGGCGGCTGTACCTTCCAGCTCTTCAATATGCTCGCCCCAGAATGGGGCTTTCTCTCAAGGTATCGAGCCGCACGGAGCTGTCAAGCAGCGGGCCTCGAGCCCCCCTACAATGGCTCGGGCTGGTCGGCCAATCGAGAGCCTGTGTCGAGCCAACGCTCGCATGAGAGAACCAGCAGCGCAATCCGGCTCAGTCGAAGATGCGGCACTCGCTCTTCGCGGTCATCGGGCTCGGCACAGTAGGGGACCGAGCCCGTCACATAGATTCTGCTCGTCGCGAGAACCGCCCAATCAGGGCTTCAGGCTCTTGCAAGCGGCGATGACGGCGGCGTGCTGTTCAGGAGTGCTGCAAGTCGTGGAGCAGCTGATGGCTTTGCCACCGATCTCGCGGCGCGACATCACCCAGTAGTTGGTCCCCATACCACCTGTGTTGGTGAAGCTGAGCAACCAACCGTCTTCGAGGGTCTCTTCCTTGAGGTTCTCAGGAGAATACATGTCGGCCTCTTCCTTCGCCGCTTCGAGCGTCGCAGGCTTGCTCTCGTCAGGGATCGACACCGTCATCGCGCCCACGGCACCGCCCATGATCATCGCACCCGTCTCACCGATAGCATCGCTGACCGTCAGGTCGGCAGGCAAATCGATGGTCAGACCAACCGCCTCCAGGCGCAGCCCAGTGGACGGCGCAGGCTCGGCAGGCTTCTCGTCACCAGCAGGCTCTTCACCAGCAGGCTCTTCACCAGCAGGCTCTTCACCAGCAGGCTCTTCAGCAGCAGGCTTCTCGTCACCAGCGGGCGCCTCCGCGGCCGGCTTCTTGGCTTCGTCCTTCTTGGGCTCTTCCTTCTTGCCCTGGCAGCCCGTCAACGCCAACAACACCACGGCCAACAACGCTAGAACGGTTCGCATGATCACCGTCTCCCTACAAGAGCGGCGTGTCCGCCACGCCACCTGGAACGACTCGCGCTGAGACTCCTCGGCTCGAGAGTGCAGTGAGTACGATTGCTGCCCCCTCGTGTCAACCAAACTCGAGTTGCTTCCTCAAGCCCGCACGTCATCGCCTCCCAACGCGCAGTTCGGCCGGCTGCAAAGCCGCCCCGACGTGCGCCGATCGCCCAGACTTCAAAGGCTGCAGCTTTGGGGCTGCTGACGAGGCTCGGCTGGGGGAGCTCCGCGTCAAGCTCGCAAAGCTCCTCAACGCTCGCCACGGCGTCTTCAACCGGCTTCGACGACGTGTCATCGCAGGCAAGCAAGAGAATACAGAGGACGAAGCTGGAGAAGAAGAGCTGCGGCTGCGACCAGGTGGCACCCGTCTCAACCTCTCCTTCAGCCCTCGGCCTCCTTGGCAGGCATGAGGGCTTCGATGATCTCCGCCATCTGAGCGGATTTGCTCAGCCAGCCGTCGGCGCCACTCTCTGTGGCCAGGCGCGCGAGAGGCTGCGGATCCATGCTGCTGAACAAGTAGATCCGGGTCTTCGCCAGCTCCTCCCGCTTGCGCAAGGTAGGAACCAAGGAGCTGCCGCTGAGTCCATGCATGTTCACATCCAACAGAATCGCGTCGGGACGAAAGCCGACAGCGGCCATCGTTGCGCCAAAAAAACCCTGATGGAATACGGCGTTGAGACCGCGACGCTGCAAGCGTCGTTGAATCATCGAGCCAGCAGTCTCCTCGTCGTCAATGATCAACACCTTCAGCGCAGCGGATTCAAGCATCGCATCCTCAATGGGGTCGGTGTGTCCGTTGATGTCCTGTATTCTGGATTGCGCACAATCTTCCGCCAACAGCCGAAGCCAAGGGGAAGACTGCTCCTCTGCTCTGCTGCTCCCTCGCTCCTCGTTCCTCGTTCCTAATTCCATGGCGCGCAGGTCGAGACGCCTGCTCCAACG
>JAVFAO010000386.1:0-6743 GCA_034002465.1 Myxococcota bacterium | reverse complement strand
GACGACGCCAAGACCGAGAAGCCAAAGGACGAGGCCAAGGACGAGAAGCCAAAGGACGACGCCAAGACCGAGGAGCCAAAGGACGAGGCCAAGGCCGAGAAGCCGAAGGACGAGGCCAAGGCCGAGAAGCCAAAGGACGAGGCCAAGGCCGAGAAGGCGAGCAACGCGTCGGTTGAGGATTTCACCCAACGCATCAAGAAGTCCAAGGCCAAGCAACGTTCGCAGAAGTCCTAGGAGGCGAAGATGCGAAGCCAGTCGAAGAGTGCGCAATAACTTGGGAAAACAGGCCAAGCGCCCAATCAACAAGAACTTGGGAAAACAGGCCAAGCGCCCAATCAACAAGAACTTGGGAAAACAGGCCAAGCGCCCAATCAACAAGAAGTGAGCCGAGGTGCAGCAGCTCCTCGTTCATCGACCGCTCGAAGAAAGGTTCCTAAGCCATGACCCAAGCTACAGAAACTGAAAGCCCGCAAGCTGCGACGCCGGAGCTCCCCGAGGAGCAGGCTGGCACGGGGCTTCCGGTCCTTTTCGTGGCCCCGTCACCCCACCTGGCCGACACCGACTTCACGACCCGTCGGATGATGCTGGATGTGTTGATTGGCCTCTTTCCAGTGGTGCTGATGTCCCTGTGGTTTTTCCACTGGGGAGCGGTGGTGCAGCTGGCGGTGTGCGTGGCGAGCTGTCTCGTCTTCGAAGCGCTCTTTGCGCGGATGCAGGACAAGCCGGCACCGTTGGGTGACCTGTCTGCGGTGGTGACGGGCGTGATTCTGGCGCTCTCGCTGCCGTGGAGCGCCCCGTTTTATGTGGGCGTGGTGGGCTCGTTCATCGCCATCGGTATTGGCAAGGCTGCCTTTGGCGGCTTGGGGCGCAACATCTTCAACCCGGCGATGGTTGGGCGCGCCTTCGTGATGTTGAGTTTTGCTGGCGTGATGGGCGCTTCCGCCTACGTTTCGGCGGATGCCATCGGCATCATCACCGAGGCCACGCCACTGGATGCAGCGAAGAAGGCTGCCGAGGGTGGGCTTCACTTGCCGGAGCTGTGGTTCCTCTTTTTGGGTCAGCACAACGGCTCGCTGGGTGAGACCAGCGCCTTGGCGAGTGTGATGGGTGGTTTGTATTTGTGCTGGCGGCGTTCGGCATCCTGGGAGATTCCGGTCGGCGTGCTGCTGGCCACGGTGGTGCTGGGTGGCGGCGCGCATTGGGCGGGCCTGACACCGTTGACGGTGCTTCAGCAGACCGCGAGCGGGGCCCTGGTTTTTGGAGCGTTCTTCATTGCGACGGATCCCGTGTCGAGTCCCATCACGCCGAAGGGCAAGTTCTATTTTGGGCTGGGAGTGGGGCTCTTCGTCATCGTCTTCCGTGTCTTCAGTGGCTACCCCGAGGGCCTGATGTTCGCGGTGTTGATGATGAATGCGGTGGTTCCGCTGATCAATCGTTGGACCATCCCAACGCCGGTGGGTGGCCCCGTACCGCAGAGGGCATGAGCATGACAGAGAGCAAGAGGCCGAACTATATTGCGGACGCGTGGCTGATCATCGTGCTGGCGATTCTCTTCGGAGTTGCTCTGGCTGGGACGCAGATGGCGCTGGGTGGTCGCATCGCTCAGAACAAGCTCAACGAGACCGTAGGCTTGGCGCATGTGTTGGTGCCTGGCGCAGCAGAGGGCAAGGCAGAAGCGCTGATGATCAAGGACCAGGCCGGACGAGATGTTCGCGTTTTCAAGACCTTCGATGCGGAAGGAAAGCAGATTGGCTGGCTGGTCCCGGCCTCGGGTCAAGGTTTTGCCGACAAGATCGAGGTGGTCATCGGTGTGGACACACAAGTCACGAGTATCACCGGGATTGCGGTCATCGATCAAAAGGAGACCCCTGGTCTTGGTGACCTGATCACCGGAGAGCCGTTCACCTCCCAATATCGCGGCAAGAGCACCAGCGCGGCGCTGGGCGTGGTCAAGACCGGACCTGGAAAAGACAATGAGATCATTGCCTTGACGGGAGCCACCATCTCCTCGGTGGCGGTCACGGATATCGTCAATCAACAGCTTGCCGGTGTTCGCGAGGCCCTCCTCGCCGCGCTTGCAGCCGAGCCCAAAGGGAACTGACATGAGCAGCGACCTTACGCCCATGGAGCGATTCATTCGCGGCGTCATTCCCGAAAACCCAGTGTACCGACAGCTCCTAGGACTGTGTCCCATCCTGGCGGTGACCAATGGCGTGGCCACGGCGATGACCATGGCGGGTGCGACGGCGTTCGTGCTGATCTGCTCGAACCTCCTGATCTCGAGCATCCGCGGCTTGTTGAAACCACATCTTCGGATTCTGGTGTTCACGCTGACCATCGCCACCTTCGTCACCATCGTGGACAAGGCGCTGGCGGCGTATCTGTATTCGATGAGCAAGGCACTTGGGCCGTACATCCCGCTCATCATCGTCAATTGCCTGATCATCGCCCGCTGTGAGATGTGTGCCTCGAAGAGCAGTCTTCCCCATGCCTTCATGGACGGTCTGGGCAACGCGGTGGGCTTTGCGCTCGCGCTCTTGAGCATTTCGACGGTACGTGAGCTGCTGGGTGCGGGGACCTGGTTTGGGATTCAGATACTGCCGCAGAGCGCGTGGCCGGGATGGGGCGTGCTGGTTCTGCCGCCAGGTGCCTTCCTGACCCTCGGTATCCTACTGGCCATCGTCGAGTGGTATAGCAAGCGCAAGAAAACGAGCGCGCCCGAAACCTCTACCAGTACCGAAGCGAGCGCTGCATAGGAGACGCCATGGACACCTTCATCACCTTGCTCTTGTTGGTTGTCAGTTGGGCGTTGATCAACAATGTCTTGCTGCACTACTTCGTCGGTGCGTGTCCCTTCTTGGGGGTCTCCAAGCGAGTCGGGACAGCCTTTGGTATGGGCATGGCGGTCACCTTCGTGATGACCATCGCCTCCATGCTGAGCTGGATCTTCACCTATTTCATCCTGCGTCCGCACGCTCCGGTGCCGCAGTGGGTGTGGGAGTTGAGTGGCGGCGCAGGCGACGCTCCCTTCGATCTGACGGTGCTCAGTTATCTGCTCTACATCTTCGTGATCGCTGCTTCCGTGCAGTTCGTGGAGATGTACGTTCGCAAGAATTTCCCGAGTCTGTACAAGGCGTTCGGCGTCTTTTTGCCACTCATCACGACCAACTGCGCGATCCTCTTCATCTGCTTGGAAATCTCCAAGCGGCTGCAAGATCCGCTCAAGCTCATGCCCATCTACGAGGCGCTCACCATGGCGGTGGCTGCTGGCTTTGGTTTCGCTATCGCGATCACCCTGATGGCAGGCATCCGTGAAGAGTTGGAGCTGTGTGACGTGCCCAAGCCGCTTCGAGGGGCAGGGATCGCATTGATCGTCGCCGGCATCATGGCGATGGCATTCATGGGTTTCGCGGGCGTCGAGAGCGGACTCGAGCGCGCCTTGAGCCAGTTCCGCTAGGAGGATCCTCATGGAAACCGCCGTTGCCCTGCTACTCGCCGCCGTCGTCGTCGCACTGCTCGCCGTTGCCGGTGGTTGGATCCTCGGATGGGCCAACCGCAAGTTCGCGGTCGAGGTCGACCCCAAGGTGACCCAAATCAATGATGCGCTGCCAGCAGCCAACTGTGGTGGTTGCGGCTACGTGGGCTGCGGAGAGTATGCCGAAGCCGTCGCTCGCGGCGATGCCGCCATCGACCTGTGTGGTCCTGGTGGCAGCTCCTGTATCGCCGCGATCGCCCAGATCATGGGCGTAGATGCCGGTGGTGCCCTCCCCTACAAAGCGGTCGTCCACTGCGAAGCCGACCGCAGCCAGCGCTTGGGGCTGACCGAGTACAACGGTGAGCAGACCTGCGCTGCCGCCAACCTCGTCGGCGGTGTGCAGGGTTGCACCTACGGTTGCCTCGGACTCGGCGACTGCCAACGCGCCTGCGAATACGACGCCATCACCATTCGCAACGGCGTCGCGGTCATCGACCCCATCAAGTGCATTGGTTGCAAGCTCTGTGCAGCCGCTTGTCCGCGCAACATCATCAGCATGGTGCCCTTCCGGCAGGAGAAGATGCTGGTCATCGCCTGCTCCAACAAGGATTTTGGTAGCGACGTCAAGAACGTCTGCAAGATCGGCTGCATCGGCTGCAAGGCCTGCACCCGCATGACCAGCTTCATCACGATGGACGGCAGCCTCCCCACCATCGACTACGAGCATTATCAGGACGGCATGGATTTCGATCCGGTCCTCGCCAAGTGCCCGATGCACCGTCTCATCTTGGTTGGTACGCCCAGTCCCAAGGACCTCGCCGACACGGAAGGCGAGTCTGTGCCCAAGGTCATCGAAGCACAGTTCGAGACCACCGTGGACAAGACCGAGTGGCGTGGCTAGATTTCGTGGTTCGGAAAGTGAACACGCCTGTGAGGCGGAAGCCCGTACGTGCGAATGCACCCTGCCCTTCGGAATTCTCTTGATTTCAGGATCTTACGGGTACTCCGTCTGCGCTGAGCGGCTCGACGCCTGCGGTGAGTGTCCCCGCCTCTAAACCGATCGGATTCTGTTGTGAGGGCCGTTCCTAGACTCCCTGCGACTCGTCCTGACGGCGAGGCAGTGTCCTCTTGGTGCATCTGACGAGCGTCCGAATCGAACATCCTATACAACGGCCAGCCAGTTTGACATGATGCAGTCGGACGCAAATGTGTTCCCGCTCATCGCAGAGAGCAGAACCTGGAGCGCGCCATGAGACAGCCTGCCGCCAAGTCCTTGATTCCCTGCTGCTTTGCATTCGTTCGCTGTCGCGAGCCGCTCGCAGCGCTGCGCTGGCGCATCGGATGCGCCCGCGACAGACGCCGACTCGTGCCTCGCTTCGCTCACGTGTTTGCTTTGCTGGGTGTCGCAGCCCTCGTGGGCTTGCACGGTTGTGGCGATGAAAGCGTGCAGCCCTCCGAACTGAGCATGCGCGAGCTGCTTGCGCTGGACCCAGTGCGTGTCGCGGCTTTCACTGGGGAGGAGCTTCAGACAGCCCGAGAGAAGCTCGAGGATTGCTTGGAGCAGCAGGCGTCGAGCAACGAGCTGCCCAGCAAGGTCGAAGCCAGGCTACGCGACGCTGACGGTAGCCAGGGCCCCGAATGGCTCATCGACTATGATGTTGAGAGGGCTGAGCGTGGCGAAGACGCGCGCCTCTTGGCGAGCATCGACGAGGATGGCCAAACACTGGCGCCGATTTCGCTCTCCGCGCAGGAGCTCGGGCTTTTTGAGGAGGCAGACTCGAACGCGTCGTCGAGCTATGCTGGAGAGCTCGAGCTCTCGCGTGAATGGGGAGAGAGCCCCCTGCCTTCGCTCGACGAGCGCAGCGAGAGCGAGGCGCTGAGCGCACTCGAGCCTGTGTTGCGACGTTTCCTGGCGGCTTCGGGTGTGAAGCGAGCAATGGTCACCGTCCGTCCGGCGGCGAGAGCCCCTTTGCTGATGTACT
Organism: Myxococcota bacterium; assembly: GCA_034002465.1. Lineage (GTDB taxonomy): Bacteria > Myxococcota_A > Bradymonadia > UBA4248 > JAVFAO01 > JAVFAO01. The sequence continues at coordinate 1,286 of JAVFAO010000386.1, read as the reverse complement.
ATGTTGCCGTGGAAGGCAGCCTCTGGGTCAACCCGAACATCGTGTATTGGGCCACCGCTCAGGCCCGAACCGAGGCCAGCGGCGAAGGCGGCGGCTTACGGACTCAGCAGCAGGCGCTGACCCTCGATGCGGTGGAGACCTGCCAGACGCAGATTACCCAAGAGTGCCAAGCCTGTGCCCGTGAGCAACCGATCAATACGTGCACCATTCTCATCACCACAGCCACGTCGATTTTCGACGCTCCCTGTCTGCCGCTGTTGGAGGAGCCAGAGTTGCCCTCGTTGGTGTGCTATTTCGAGCAGCTCAGCCTTCACCGAGAGTGCATCTCCGAGGCGGATCTCTTCGACCAATGCGTTCTTCCGGCGCTCTCCATGTCGACGTTGGACAACGCGCGGGCGCTTGCTCCTTGGTTGGATGACCAACTGTGTCAGATGTATCTCCAGAACTGTAGCTACATCCCTCCAGACGAAATCGACTTTCTGCTCTTCGACCCAGACGAGTGCCTGGACGACACCTGCGAAGGTGCGAGCTGTGGTCTCAGCGACGATTCTTGTATGACTTGTGACGGGGAGCCGGGTGGACAAGAGCAGGTCTCGAAGGGTGTTTTGTTGTTCTTGGTCCCCCTGAGCATGCTGTGCGCAGGTTTACGTCGACCGAGGGCCATCTTGCCAGCTCCGTCGAGCTCCACAGCTCGCCGACCGCGCGGCGTCGCCGCGTGGATGAGCGCGATTCGAAAGCGTTGGTTGGGAGGTCTTCGATGAGCTGGCGATGGATGCTGTTGTTGTTTTTGCTGTTCTGGCAGTGTCCTCTCTCTGCTCAGGAGACACCTGAGCCTGGCTCCTCTTCGACAGACGGCGGTCTCGAGCAGCGAGAGGGAGACAAGGACGGCGTCGTGGAGCCAGTGGCGACAGAGGAGCCGACGTCCTCAGATGGTGTGGATGCGTCACCGGCGACGGACGCTGCTGAAGTCGGCACGGAGCAAGGAGGCGCGGTGCAAGACGGGATGGCTGCAGAGCTACCTGAGCAGCTGCCGCCGGGGCCGCCACTCAACCCCGAGCCCCAGCCTTTCCCGAGTGGCTCGGCGGAGCCAGTGTCCGACGCTGGCTTCGAGGCCTGGCTCTATCTGCGAATCTCGCTTGGTTTCGCAGGGTCTGCGTCCGAGGAGGGCAAGCTCGATGGCGCGCTCCAGTGGAAGGCAGAGGACAGCTCGACGCGACTATCGCTGCAGGGGTGTGTGGGATTCGATGCCATCATCGAGCGTTTTTTCATGCTCGGCGTGCGGGTGA
>JAVFAO010000385.1:5563-6766 GCA_034002465.1 Myxococcota bacterium | reverse complement strand
GACCCTGACGGGCCCTTCTCCGCAGCGGTCAAAGATCAACGCAGCAAAGCCGCCAAGTATCAGACAGAGCTCCAGCTCGAGTGCGCCAACTCCGCCCGCATCGCCATCGACTGCACCGATCCAGGCATCACCTTGCGGCTTGGAGAGTTTGCCAGCGAACGCTGTCCCTACGAGGGCCGCTTGAATGCCGGCACCTATCGCTTGCTCGCCTCGTTGGAAGGCTATGAGTCCTATCAGGTCGACATCGAGTTGGTTGCAGGCGAGAACAACCGTGTTCTGATTCCAGGTCTGAAGCCTGTCGACACGCGCACCACAGGGACGCTGAAGGTGTTCTGCCCCGAAGCTGTGAGCAGCATCGAGCTGCTCTCGAGCGACCTCAGCGAAAGCCTGGACTGCCCTGTCGAACGTGAGCTGCTTCCCGGTCGCTATTCCCTTCGCATGGCAGACGGCAGCGAGGAGCAGTTCGCGATTGCCATCGGCGAGACCGTCGCGATCAACCTCAGCCGCGCCTCGGCCGTCGACGAGCGAATTGGGCTGCTGCTCGCCATCCGGGTGGCGCCGGGGATGGGCCTCAGCTCTGGCCCGCTCTTCCAAGATGACAACGAGACGCCCTTCGGCGAGGAGCTCGATGGATTGCAACCCACGCTGCTGACCACGGCGATTGAGAACGAGCTTGGCTACTTCATCACCGATTGGCTCGCGGTCTTGGTCCAAACCCGCTTCGAGATCGCAAACCTCGCCGTCCTCGCCATGGCGGTGTTGCGATTCGTTCCCTACGAAAACGAGTGGTTTTCTTTGCGCTTGGACCTTGGCGGAGGAGGCGGGCGTATTCTCCCCTCGGTCGAGACGGCTGATGGAGACCGTCCCGTGGTGCGGCTCGGACCAGGCTTTGGCACCGCCAACCTGGGTGTCGGCTTCTCCTTGAGCCGGCTACTCGCGCTGGTGGTGATGGTCGAGAACCGCGTCGCCTTCCCCGATTTTGGCATCCACTTCGACCTCGGGCTGGGGCTGGAGATTCGGCTGTAGCTGCTGTTGAACAGGCGCAAACCTTCGCTTCTTGATCGCTCTGAGAGCAGGGCGAAGCGCTTGTTCGAAGCTCGCCACTCCCCTGATTGAACGCGACGTGCTAGAAGCATTGCCGAGTCGCTCGCCAACGAGCGCTCGTAGCGGTCTCGGGCGCCAGACTCGACGGATTCTGGTGCA
>JAVFAO010000385.1:0-5463 GCA_034002465.1 Myxococcota bacterium | reverse complement strand
GGCGAAGCGCTTGTTCGAAGCTCGCCACTCCCCTGATTGAACGCGACGTGCTAGAAGCATTGCCGAGTCGCTCGCCAACGAGCGCTCGTAGCGGTCTCGGGCGCCAGACTCGACGGATTCTGGTGCAAACTCTTGCGTTCGTTCGCTCTTGGACATCAACCTCTCGACAGCAGTTATTCGTTGGGAATGTCGAGAGGATGCGTACCCTTCGGTGACTTTCGATTGCATTGACAGAGTGCGGAGAAGCTCATGCATCGTTCTCTTTCTGCGCGCAGTGGCGTGCTGTTCTTGGGGCTACTACTGACGCTGAGCGCCACGCTCGGCACGGGCTGTGACGATCGCGCCGAAGCCTTCTTCTCCATGCAAGAGGAGCTCGCCACGGTGGTGGAGCAAAACGCCCAGGACTGTGATGCGATGGCAGCAGCCCTGGAGGAGTTTTCGTCCGAGCGAGGCCTGCACTTCGCACGAGCCGAGCAAGACCTGCTGAGCCTGAGCAAAGCGCAGCGTGAGGCGTTTCAGCAGGAGCATGCGCAGCGGGCCGCGAAGCTGCGCGAACGTCTCGCTCCTCTTGCTCGCTGCGCCGAGCATCCCGGTGTCAGCGCGGCCCTCGAAAAGCTCGATTTCGACCGCTAAAGCCTTGGCGACGCCGGGGCTCAGCTCGAGCGGCGCTTTCTGCGAACACGGGTGCGGCGCACGCCAAGATAGCCGAGCGGGAGCAGGAGGTAGAGCTGCCAAGGCGTTGCGGATTGCTGGCTGAGCTTGCAGCCACAGCTCTGGCCCTCGATGACGATGGGCGCATCGATGAGTTCCGTCTCGTCCGGGGGGCTCTGGTCGGGAATCGGCTCGATGGGGTCCGGTCGTTCAACGACCTCCTCGGGCTGCTCTGGTCGCGGTTCAGGAGGCGTGTCGCCGATGCAGGTCCCTGTGGCGGGGCTGCAGACCTGACCGCTGGGACAATTCACGCCTGCGCAGAGATCGGGGTTTCCTTGAATACACGCCAGCTTTCCATTTCCGATGGAAACGCATTCGCCGTCAGGTGCACAATCGCTGTCGCTGAGGCAAGCACAAGAGCAAAGGTAGTGGACACCATCGGTGAGGCAGATATCGTTCTGGCTGGAGGGGCAGGCCTGCAGTCCGCTGCGGCAGTCGTCCCCCATTCCGGGACATGACGAGCTCGGGTTGTAGCAAAAGCCGGTGCTTGGGTTACAGAGGTGTCCCGAGGGGCAGGTGACGCCATCACAGAGCGGCGCTTGTTCGGCAGGCCAGCACACCTGGCGTCCAGAGGCATTGGTGATGCATGAGCCACCCGAGCAGTCAGCGTTACTGCGGCAGTAGCACGAACAGAACTCATAGCTGTCCCCGTTGAGGCAGAGCTCGGCATCGTCCGAGCAGGAGGGACCGCAGAGCTCACCAAGGCCTTCACAGCTTCGCTGGGAAGAGCAGACATAGCTGCTCGGACAGAGGCTCGTGGCAGCGCCTGGGTTGAGGCAAAGCTTGCGGGTTCCTGTGCTTCCCTGGACATCGAAACAGCGACTATCGCCGGCGCAGGTTTGGCCATCACAGTCCATGCTGCAGCGCCCTCCCCCACCGAAATCGATGCAGCTATAGCCACTGCCGCAATCGCTTGCGGTGATGCAGGGTTCGCAAATGGCGCACTGCGCGAGCAGCTCTGGGCTCAGCAAGAGCAGCAGGCTGGCGATGAGCGCAGGAACATAGGCCACGAGTGGGCGGAGAGCGTTCACGTGCGCCTGCGCCCTCGGGACCTTCCAAGGCCAGCGCTGCTGGCGACAGAATGCGTGCCCTCCGCTCACGTCGGATGGCGTCGAGCCAGCGCCTTTGAAAATCGCCTTCGAGCCTTGTGCGTTCATGGAAAGGCCGTGTCTGCTGTGGGCGCTACGTGAGCGTCGTCGTTTTTGAGGCTAGCAGCCGGAATCGGTGGAGGCAAGTTCAAGCAACGCTTGACATCCCGGCGAGCACTGTCCAGGATGCCAGGATTCCCAGCTTGCTCGGGTGGCACCTTGCCCTGCAAGCCCCTGCCTTAGGAAGCGTGATGAGCACCAAGCCCGACAAAGACCCTCGCATCATGGTGGAAGACGATCGTACCGGCATGGATCCAGTGACCCTCGAGCGGGCGATCTACGACCACCTGTTCTACACCTGTGCCAAGGACGAGCATTCGGCAACGGCTCATGATCTGCTCACCGCAGTCTCCCATGCAGTGCGCGATCGACTGGTTCATCGTTGGATTAGAACGCAGAGCAGCTACTACGCCCACGACGTCAAACGCACGCACTACCTCTCGGCCGAGTATCTGCTCGGTCGGGCGCTGGCCAACAATCTCATCAATCTTGGGATGTATGAGAATACAAGGAAGGTGCTCGCCCGGCACAATGTCGACCTGGCAGACCTGCTCGAGCTCGAGCCCGATCCTGGGCTGGGCAACGGTGGTCTTGGACGGCTGGCGGCCTGCTTCCTCGACTCGATGGCCACCCTCGGCCTGCCCGCCATCGGCTATGGCATTCGCTATGAATTCGGGATCTTCGAACAGCTCATCCAGGACGGCTGGCAGATTGAGCGACGAGATCCTTGGCTGCAGATCGGAAGCCCATGGGAACTCCCTCGATTAGAATACACAATTGCGGTCAATTTCTACGGTCGCGTCGAGCAGCACGTGGACGAGCGCGGACGGCTCTGCCACGACTGGGTAGATACCCAGCAAGTCCTTGGCATCCCTTATGATTTGCCGATTGCGGGGTACGGCAACAACACCGTCAACACCCTGCGTCTGTGGTCTGCACGCGCTACCCGGCAATTCAACCTCGCCGTATTCAATGCAGGAGATTTCCGACGCGCTGTTGAGGAGAAGACCATCAGCGAGGCCATCTCCAAGGTCCTCTATCCTGCTGACCACACCCCAGAAGGCAAAGAGCTGCGGCTGCGACAACAGTACTTCTTCGTCGCCTGCTCGATCCACGACATCGTCAGGCGCTACAAGAAAGTGCACGACAACTTCGATCAATTCGCCGACAAGGTCGCTATCCAGCTCAATGACACCCACCCCGCCATCTCCGTCGCCGAGCTCATGCGCGTCCTCGTCGACGTCGAGAAGCTCCCCTGGGAAAAGGCCTGGGAACTCACCGTCGCTGCCACCGCCTACACCAACCATACCCTGCTCCCAGAAGCCCTCGAACGCTGGCCTGTGCCCATGTTCGAGCGCCTGCTCCCTCGACACCTGCAGCTCATCTACGAAATCAACCAGCGCACCCTGCGCCAGGTCCACATCGCCTCCCCCAACGACAACGCACTCCTCCAACGCGTCTCCATCATCGAGGAAGGGCCCGAAAAACAAGTCCGCATGGCACACCTCGCCACCATCGGCTCTCACAGCATCAACGGCGTCGCTGCCCTGCACTCCGAGCTCGTCAAGACGAAATTGCTCCCAGACTTCGCTCGGCTCTACCCCAATCGCTTCAACAACAAGACCAATGGCGTCACACCACGACGCTGGATCCTGCAGGCCAACCCACTGCTCGCCGCCGCCATCAGCAAACGCGTCGGCACCAACTGGCCCGCACAACTCGACTCCGTGAAAATACTCGCCGGACTCGACAAAGATCCTGCTTTCATAGAGGAAATTCGCGTCATCAAGCAAGCGGCCAAGGAGCGACTCGCCCGACTCGTCGCCAAACGCTGCGACGTCATCCTCGACCCTCAGGCCCTCTTCGATGTCCAGGTGAAGCGCATCCACGAATACAAGCGCCAGCTCCTCAACGTGCTGCACGCCATCAGCCGCTACCTCGAGATCAAACGAAACCCCAACTGCGACCTCCTTCCTCGCGCCATCCTCTTCGCAGGAAAGGCCGCCCCTGGCTACGCCGTCGCCAAACTGCACATCAAACTCATCAACGATGTCGCCGCCATCATCAACACAGACCCTGCCATGAAGGGCCGACTCGCCATGGCCTTCATCCCCAATTACAGCGTCTCCGCCGCGGAAATCATCATCCCCGGCGCCGACCTCTCCGAGCAGATCAGCACCGCAGGCATGGAAGCAAGCGGCACCGGAAACATGAAGTTCGCCATGAACGGAGCCCTCACCATCGGCACCCTCGACGGCGCCAACATCGAAATCCGAGAGCACGTCGGACACGACAACTTCTTCCTCTTCGGACTCACCGAGGCCGAAGTCAGCGCCACCAAGCATCAGGGCTACTCACCTATGGAATACATCCAGGCAAGCCCCAAGCTAAAGGAAGCTCTCGACTACCTCGACAGCGGCTTCTTCTCTCCAGATGATGCCAGCCGATACCATGGCCTCGTCAAGGGACTACGAGAACACGACCCCTACCTGCTCTGCGCCGACTTCGACGACTACCTCCGCGCCCAGGCCGAAGTCGACCTCCTCTACCGACAACCCAACGAATGGGCGCGAAAGGCCGTTCACAACATCGCCAAGATGGGTTTCTTCTCGTCAGATCGCAGCATCCGAGAATACGCAGACGAGATCTGGGGCGTGCGCTCCCTCGACATCGAGCTGCCCTCCAAAGCCTGAGCTGCCGCCGCTGCCCTCAACACCTGACAAGGCCTCTGCAAAAGCACCCAGCCAACGGTGAGCTTGCCTCCAGGCCACAAGCCCGCCGGGCGATCTCTACTCGCTCACCGGCAGCGCCCAGGACAATCCGAGCTGCGTCCGAAAGACCTGCTCCCCGTCCCCACTGTCGTAGCGCCACTCCCCGTCCGCGAAGAGCGAGAAAGGGGTGTCGTTCACTGCAAAGAGCACCCGCTCGAAGCGAATCAAAGTTTCCGACGAAAAGACCCAATCCCCGTCGCTGCGCCAATAAGGCACGAAGCTCGCGCGCAGCTCGGAGCGACTCAATCCCGCTTCATCGCGCCAGCGCCAGCGCCCCAACAACGCCGAAAATGGCGCCAAACCATGCGACAACGCCCAATCTCCTCGCGAATCCCGCTCCAACTCCAGACTGTAGCGAGGACCAAAGCCCAACTCCAGACTGCGCCCCAACACCTCAGAACGAAGAAAGTCGAAACACAAGAACGCCTCCGCCGGTACCAAATCGATGCCCTCCTCTTCCCCCTCGTGCAACGGCTCCAGACGCACACGCCCCACGTTCGTCCAAATCGCCAGGTCCAGGGGAAAGTCGATGCGCCGGGGTGGGCTTGAGGGGATCGTCAAAGACCCTGACTGTGAGTGTCGATGGAACCAGCCAGAATACAACGTCAGGTCCGCGCTCCACAGCTGTGCCGCCGCTTCCTGACCCAGATCGACCCGCCCCTCGACAAAACCGTGCTCGAATTGCCAGCGCACCGCATCGCGCCCCTCCCCCAATGCCCAGACCCACAACAGGTCTACCCCAAGATGCGCACTCCCCACCCAGCGCTGCTCCCCAGCCACACTCTGCCCTGCCCCCGATACCCCCAGCCAAATACGGTCCGCCGGCTCGTACG
>JAVFAO010000384.1:0-6788 GCA_034002465.1 Myxococcota bacterium | reverse complement strand
TCAGGACTCGCACAAGTATGCAGAATCCGGGGAGGGCGCACACGCAGGTGCGCCCCTACAAGTCAATATTACGCATTCCTTTCAATCGCTTACATGTGATGCGCATCACGTGGGCTTTGGCGGGGTGAGGGGCAGCGCCCCACGAAGTCAAATCAACGGAATGCCCGAGTCGCTCAGCGAGCGCGAGCAAGGTCGAAGTGGCCGAGACTGCCAGCGCCGCCACGGAGTATCTCGTTTGTACAGGGCTTCGTCAGACACCATCGCAAATGCCACCAATTCTTGTGCCCAGCGGGAACAGCAAGCAAGCTCGCCCGGTTGACTGGACGCGCAAGGTCTGCGCCACTTTGAGCCAACTCTTATGCCTTCTCCCAAGTATCTGCTCAGCTTCACCAGCCTGCTCGTCCTGCTCACACCTTCACAGCTTTGGGCGCAGGAGTCGCAGTCGGGTGCCCTGGAATTCTCTGGCGTCTACGCCCGAAGCCACAGCGACCGCGACATGATGGGCATCGCGATCCGCGCCATGGCCGTCGACCGCGTGCCTGGCACCGTCGTCGGACGCTTTGGCGAGCTGCGCGCAGGAGGCGGCGCCGAGCTTGGCGGTGAGCACCTCTGGTATGACCTCGCCTTCAACCTGGGTGTGGGCTTGGCCACGGATTACTTCGTCCTCTTCGTCGCCTCGGGGATCTTCTTCGACGCCATGCACTCCATCGATGACGCCAGCGAGCACGACCAAGTCGAACCGGGCGTCGGCCATCCCCTCCGGCTTGGTCTCTGGGTCACGCCCTCGCCTCAGCTCTACGTCTACACCTTCGCCGAGCCCGCCTGGGTCTGGTGGGCCGAGACCCGCCAGGTCGACGACTTCGAACCCTTCGGCTTTGGTGAGGAATTCAGGCTACGCGCGGGTGTGGGCTTCGACGTCGATGAGCTCAGCTTTCGCGTCGACTACGTCTACCAACAAGCCGGCCCCACACCTTGGCACTTCTTCTCGTTGGGCGTCGGCCCTCGCGCGCTGCTGCAGTGACTGATTGCTGGTGAGTTGTGAATACGATTGCGGGGCGCTGCCCCACACCCCGCCAAAGGGCGGTGCCCTTTGGAATCCCTTTTATTTTATTTTGGATTCTTGCAGGTTTCCCCTTGGCGTGCGGGCTCACTGCATCCGGGCGAGCTCCTGCAGCTGCGCTGCATGAAGGACACAGCGACTGAGCGAGGGGTCCTGCGCGCCAGCGAGCAACGCCCGGGCCAAGCCCTCGTCGTCGATGGAGCCGAAGCTCTGCTTGGGCTTTCGCCACCCCACCCACGACAGCGCCGTCAAACAGGCATCGACGACACTCGCCGCGTAGCGCTCGCCTAAACGACGCTCCTCCCGCGTGGGACCGGTGATGAAGGAGGGACGCGCCACGAGATAGTCGAGGCTGCTCTGCCGTAGGGCCGCTTCACAGCGCGCTCGGGCGCTGAGGTAGGCCGAGCGCGTGCCCTCACTCACGCCCATCGAAGAGAGGTAGACGAAGCGTCGACCTGCGCTTTCACCCAAGCCCTCGACGGCGTCGATGAGCAGCTTGGTCAGTCCATAGTCTACGTCTTGGTAGTGCTGCGCAGCCGAGACGCCTGCGGACTGCGCGCGCTTGCGGGTCGTCCCAAGCAGCGCAAAGACACCACGAGGCCGCAGCTCCAGAAAGCGCGCCTGCATCGCGTCGGCCTCCCAATGCGTGCTGTCGACTTGCACCCCTAGACTGCCAAAGTCCTCGCGCCAACGCTGCAACTGCGCTGAGTCAGGGCGAACGTGCGCCACGCAAGGCTGCCCCTGCTGCGCGAGTAGCTTGACCACCGCGCGACCTGTGTACCCAGTCGCCCCCGCCACAAACCACCCACCCTGCTCCGACATCGCCTCCCTCCGCTGTTTTTGTACTTGCATTCGTTCGCTCTCGGGCACCGACCTCTCGACAGCAACCATTCCTACGAAATGTCGAGAGGATGCGTGCCCTTCGCTCACTTTCGAATGCGAGCTCTTGCCAGGTCTGACCCGACATCATAGCTTTGTGCACACCTGAGGCCATGGTCGCCTCCCCGCAACGGAGCCTACGATGCATCACGATCACGAAGACCTGAAGCAAGATCACGACAAGGCCAGAAGCGAGCATATCGCCGCGAGCTGCGATCACGCAAAGTGGAGAGCAGACCACGCCAAGCTGCTCGCTGGGCTGCGCCGTATCGAAGCGGAGATTTTTGCGCATGAAGCACACATGCTCGAGCACGAGGCGGCCATCGCCGAGCACGAGCGTCAGATCGACGAACACGACAAGGGGATTGCCGCACATGAGCTGTCTGGCGACGACAGCGAGCACGCCGCTCTCGTCGCACAGCACGAGAAGGAAGGCAGCCGCCACGCCGAGCTCGCGCGCCACCATGCCGAAGCGTGTGACAAGCACCAAGTCATGATGCAGAAACTGGCGGTGATCTTGGACTTTTTGTAGATTGGGCAGTTGTCCAGTTCCCTCAACTTGTTGCGTGCCATCCCTGGCCCGCACCCTTCGGGCTTGCTTCGCAGCGAGTCTTCGCCTCCTGGCTTCGACTTCTTGTTGATTGGGCGCTTGGCCTAGCTTCCCCGAGCTTGTTGCAGGTATCGAAGGAGGGCGGACACGCAGGTACACGCAGGTCCGCCCCTACTTGTCGATTGGGTGCACGGCCTGTTGCCCCAACCTCTTTTTGGTAGATTGGGCACTTTCGCTGTTGGGAGCACGAAGCAGCCTCCCAAGAGCTTTCTGAGGAGAACACTCGACATGACCCAGTGGCGAACAGAGAGCGATTCGTTAGGCGAGCTGCAGGTCCCGAGCGAGGTCTATTATGGGGCGCAGACGCAGCGCGCGGTGAACAACTTCCCCATCTCCTCCAGGCGCTTGCCGCGGCCCTTCATCCGCGCCATCGGACTGATCAAAGAGAGTGCGGCGCAGTTCAACTTGAAGCGAGGGGCGCTTCCCGAGGACCTCGCCCAGGCCATCATTCAGGCGGCCGAGGAGGTGGTCGAGGGCAAGCTCGACGCCCAATTCGTGGTCGACGTCTTTCAGACGGGCAGCGGAACCTCGACCAACATGAACGCCAACGAGGTCATCGCCAACCGCGCCATCGAGCTGCTCGGCGGCGAGAAAGGCAGCAAGCACCCAGTGCACCCCAACGATCACGTCAACCTTGGGCAGTCGAGCAACGACGTGATCCCTACGGCCATCCACATTGCAGCCATGGAGTCCATCGACGGCCAGCTCCTGCCTGCGCTGCAGGAGCTGCACGCAGCCCTCGAGGAGAAGGCGCGCGCCTTCGACCATGTGCTCAAGATCGGTCGCACGCACCTGCAGGACGCCGTCCCGGTGCGCCTTGGACAAGAGTTTGCCGGCTACGCCTCGCAGCTCGCGCACGGCATCGCCAGGGTTCAGGGTTGCCGCACACACCTTCGCGAGCTCGCCTTGGGCGGCACCGCCGTCGGCACCGGTCTCAACGCGCCCAAAGGCTTCGCCGCCTTCGTGCGCCAACGACTGCAGACACGCACGGGCATCGATTTCGTCGCAGCACCCAGCTTCTTCGAGGCGCTAGGCGCCAGAGACGCGGCGGTCGAGTGCAGCGGTCAGCTCAAGACCGTGGCCACCAGCCTCATGAAGATTGCAAACGATATTAGATGGTTGGCGAGCGGTCCAAGATGTGGACTGGGGGAGATTACGCTGCCCTCGCAGCAGCCGGGCAGCTCCATCATGCCGGGCAAGGTGAACCCTGTACTGGCGGAGTCGATGATGATGGTCTGCGCCCAAATCATTGGAAACGACGCGGCCATCACCATCGGCAACAGCCACGGCAACCTCGAGCTCAACGTGATGATGCCGATGATCGCCTCCAACCTGCTCGAGTCGATGGATATCCTGGCCAACGCGGCACAAACCTTCGCGCGGCTCTGTGTCGTCGGCATCACCGCCAACGAGGCACATGCGCGTGGTCTCATCGAGCAGTCGCTGGCCATGGTGACGGCTTTGGTGCCTGTTATCGGCTACGACGCGGCGGCGAAGATTGCGCAGCGCTCGGTGAGCAGCGGACGGACTGTGCGAGAGCTGGTGCGTGAGGCAGGTCTGCTCGATGAGCAGACCCTGGAGCAGATCCTCGATCCGCGCCGCCAGACCGAGGGGCCGAGCGAGTGAACTGGTCGGCAGGCTGCAAAGCCTGCCCTGCGTTTGGAATCCCATTGACGCGAGCCTGGCGGTGCCTTCCGCGCCGACAGGACGATAATCACGATTCTCCTTGCTTTTCCGCTGGGGATGTGCACATAAGGCGCCAGCTTCGACTGGCGTCGAGGCTCGGCGCGAGGCTAGAGTCTTTGAGCTCGAGCGCCCGTCGCGCTGTAGAGTGACGAGGATGGCCGCGAGGACTGGTACAAGCCGCTCGCGAAACAAGTTGGGTAAGCCAGGCCAAACGCCCAATCAACAAGAACTTCGGGAAACAGGCCAAGCGCCCAATCAACAAGAAGTCGAGAAGCCAAGCCAGAGTCACTTTTCGCTGTTGATTGTCGCCCCGGTGACCATCTCGGCGCGACCACCGTCGCCAATGTGGCGCGGTTTTCTCTCTGCCATCCGAGGCATGTACATGAGTTTTGCGTCCTTTTCGTTGTCCGAGGCGTTGTTGCGCGCGCTGTCTGCGCTGTCTTTCGAAACGCCCACGCCCATCCAATCTGCGGTCATCGAACCGGCCCTCGCGGGTCGAGACTTGGTCGCCTGTGCCATGACCGGCAGCGGCAAGACCGCCGCCTTCGGGCTGCCCATCCTCGAACACCTGCTGCGCAAGCCCGGCAAGGGCACCCGCGCCCTCATCCTCACGCCCACTCGTGAGCTCGCAGCGCAGGTCCACGAGCACCTCAACGCCCTCTCCCAGTTCACGCACCTGCGCTCGGCACCCGTCTTCGGCGGTGTGAGCGCTGCCCCCCAGGAGCGCGCCTTGAGAGGCGGCACCGCGATCATCGTCGCCACCCCTGGTCGTTTGCTCGATCATATGCAGCATCCCTGGTGCCGCTTCGATGCCCTCGAGCTGCTCGTCCTCGACGAAGCAGACCGCATGCTCGACATGGGCTTCTTGCCGGACGTCAAGCGCATCCTCTCGCGCCTGCCCAAGGCCCGACAGACCATGCTCTTTTCGGCCACCATGCCAGCTCCCATCGTGGGGCTCGCCCAAGAAATGCTGGTCAATCCACTGCAACTCGGTGTGGCCCGCACGTCGAGCCCCGCGGTGGGCATCTCTCACAGCGTCTACCCTGTCACCGAGGCGCTCAAGCCCCACCTCTTGCTCGGCTTGCTCGAGGAGCGCGAAGGCGACGCTGCGCTGGTCTTCACCCGCACCAAACACCGCGCCAATCGCCTTGCTGATTTCCTCGAGTCCCGCGGCGTCGAAGCCGCCCGCATCCACGGCAACCGCAGCCAAGCCCAGCGAGAGCAAGCGCTCTCTGACTTCAAGGCAGGCGAGGTTCGGGTGCTCGTGGCCACCGACATCGCCGCCCGCGGCATCGACATCGAGGCGCTGCCGCTGGTCATCAACTTTGATGTGCCCGCCCTGGCCGAGGACTACGTGCACCGCTCCGGCCGTACGGCACGTGCGGGTGAAATCGGCGACTCGATCATCTTTGCGACGCCAGCAGACGCTCGTGATCTGGCGGTGATCGAACGCTTCGTCGGCAAGGCTATCCCGCGCCGCAAGCTTTCGGGCTTCGACTACAATGCGCGCCCCGACACCAAGCTCGAGATCCCGATCGCCGAGCGCATCAAGGAAATCAGAGCGCGCAAGGCTGCAGACCGAGCTCGTGCTGCCGAGAAGGCTGAACGCAAGGCACAGGCCAAGGCCGAAGCCGAGCGTGCTCAGCTCGCCAAAGCCGCCAAATCAGCAGTGCGCGGCTCGGGCCGACGGGATGGCAGGTCCTTCGACCCCGCTCCAGGCACCCTGCAGCCCAGCCCAGCCGCCCGCAACGCCTCGGGCGGCGCGCCGCACAACCCTGAGCGCACGAACGAAGCCATGCGCAATCAGCGCTCTGAGCCGCGCCCCCAGAGGGCAAGCCAGGACGCTCCGAGAAACAACGCCCCTTCCACGGCAGCTCCCCGTCGACCGCGGGGGCGAGGCGGGCGAGCGGACGTTCACGCGCGCTGAATCGAGCTACACACAGCGATCACCACGCTCGCTGCACTACCGCTTTGCCACGCGCCCCAATCTCGGGTAGCTTGGGGGGAAACGCAGGGAGTGTGCGCTCCCTCGTCGACTTCTGTGAGCGTCGCGCCTTGACGCTCACCGCGAGGGCCCCCCTCTCGAGACCAGCCGTGAGCATGCACGAGTCCAAGACCTCCCCATCCGACGAGCTTGATGTGGTGGACATCGAAGCCTCTTCGACCGTCGACGGCGAGTTGTCGTTGGTGACCGGAGATTTTCCTGACTGGGATCCTTCGGGTTCGCTGGCAGGAGACATCCTGTTACCCGGCGAGGTCTTGGCCGAGCGCTACGAGATCGTCGACATCATCGGCGAGGGCGGCTTTGGTGTGGTCTACAAGGCGCGACAGCGAGAGCTGGGCCAATGGGTCGCGGTGAAGACGCTCCGCCGAAGCCTTGTCGAATACGACGAGGCGGCGCTGAGATTTCGCCGCGAGGCGCTTCTTGCCCGCCATTTGACGCATCCTCACACCATTCGCATCATTGATTTCGGTCAGACGCGCACGGGCATTCTTTACATCTGTATGGAATACCTCGAAGGGCAAACCTTGGAGGACCGCATCGTCAACCAG
>JAVFAO010000383.1:3913-6801 GCA_034002465.1 Myxococcota bacterium | reverse complement strand
TTCGACGGACCAGCGCTCGCGTCGATAGGTCACATCCTCCTCGACCATAGCGCGCATCTTTTCACCGAGCATCCTGGCGAGCTCACCACGGCTGTAGCCGTTGCCGTATTCGACCTCGATGATGTGAGCGAAGCCGAGGGAGGGGCCGAGCTGTAGCTTGATGCCGGGATCGATGCGCCTTGCCGCTTCGATGGCCATGAGCCCGAGGCTCTCCCGGTAGATGGCCCGTCCTTGGAGGTGCTTTCGGCCGATGGGCTCGAGGCTGGCTGAAACCCCCAGGGTGCGGTTGAGAGAGACGCACTTGCGGTCCATCAAGGCGGCGATGACGAGGTTGTTGTCGACGTGACTCGGCAAGAGGTCGCGGATCAGTGTCCCGGCCCTCACCTTGCGCTCGCCGTCAGAGAGTCGAGCGACGACCTCGACCCGATCGACTGAGGGAGCGGCGTCCCCTTCGCCGTTGGCAAACACCCGCAGCTCTCCGAGGAAGGCCCCGAAGAGCTTGAGGATGAGCCCTGGGGTCGAGCTTGCGATGAGCTCGAGGGTGGCGGCGGGCAGCTTCCAGAATCGCGCATCTCCCATCGAGACCAGCGCGGCACAGGGTTGTCCAGAGGCCCCCCAGCGGCCAAAGGAGTCGCCCGCTTTCCACTCCCGCGCGTTCGTGGACATGGCGCTCTCCCGCACTCTGCCTTCGACGAGCAGCAGCAGCGCATCGGCACCATGCCGTTCAAGGGAGAGCACGTGACCATCCGGCAAGGGCAAATCATCCGCATGGGAACGCAACAACTCGTATTCTGTCGCAGTGAAAAACGGGGCAATCACATGGGCGTCACTGGGTGTCATGTCAACCGCAAGGCAGTGGGAAAGAAAAGCTCGGACCCGGTTCGCAGGCTCCGAAGCGAACAGCATACTCAGCCCGCGACGAGGTTCAATCCAAAGTGTTGTGCCAAGTGGGATTTTCGGATTTTTGTCGATGGGGCGCTTGGCCAGTTCCCCAGTTCCTTTCCTGTCGAGCAGTTGCCACCAGAGTCAGAGCACACTTTGTGGGGAGCGGCCACGGCGATACTCGGCAGCACAGAACGAGTCGCGAGCACACTCGGCCGTTGCCATCTCGAGGGAGAAGCGCTCATTCGAGGTGCGTTGCATCTCCCCTTCTGCGCCATGATCATTTACACTACTCTCGACCTGGCAGCTGGCCCCTTGACGGTATCCGGCAGGCGAGCCCATGGAGCAAGCCAATGAGCGAAGAGCAGCGACGCAAAGTGGTGGTGATCGGCGGTGGATTGGGTGGCCTCTCTGCAGCGGTCGGCCTCTCGGTAGCGGGTTTCGAGGTGTTGCTCTTGGAGAAGAACCAGCACCTAGGGGGGAAGCTCAACTTGAGCGAGCAGGACGGCTTCCGCTTCGACCTCGGCCCCTCGATCATCATCTTGCCGCAGCTCTTCAAGCGGGTCTTCGAGCGGGCCGGACGTCGTTTCGAGGACTACGTGCGCTTCAGGGAGCTGCAACCTCAGTGGCGCTCCTTCTTCGAGAGCGGGGTGCGCATCGACCTGCACTCCGACATGCGCCTGATGGAAGCGGAACTGGCGAAGCTGGGCGCCGATGCGAAGGGGTACTGGCGCTTCATCGAGTACTCGCGGCGGCTCTACCAATTCGCCGAGGAGGCCTACCTCGAGAGGGGTGCGGACACGGCGACGCAGATCCTGGCAGGGCACAGCCCCGCTGAGCTGCTCGAGGGCATGGACCCCACGCGCAGCATGCACGCTGGCGTCGCGCGCTTCATCCAAGAGCCACATCTCCAGCACATGCTCGATTTCTTCATCAAGTATGTGGGCTCATCCCCGTATGATGCTCCTGCCTTGATGAATCTGCTTCCGTATTCCCAGTTGGGCTTCGGACTCTGGTATGTCGAGGGCGGCATGTACGCGCTTGCGCAGGGCTATCGCAAGCTGCTCGACGAGCTTGGTGTCAGCATCGAGCTCGGCACCGAGGTCACCGCCATTCGCAAGCAAGACAAGCACGTGATGGGCGTCAGCACCCTCGATGGTCGCGACATCGATGCAGACGTCGTGGTCTCGAACATGGAGGTCATCCCCGCCTATCGCAAGCTCATGGGCGAATCCGGGGTGATGATGAGGCGCTATGAGTGGATGTTCGAGCCTGCGGCTTCCGGGCTCGTGCTGCACCTCGGTATCGACAGAGATTATCCCCAGCTGCAGCACCACAACTTCTTCTTCTCAGGCGATCCCAAGCACTTTCTGCATACCATTCACCGCGAAAAGCGGCTGCCCGAGGACCCCACCATCTATCTGGTCTGCCCAACGCGAACTGACCCTCAGCTCGCCCCTGCCGGCCACCATATCCTCAAAATCCTCCCGCACCTGCCCTATGTTCAGGAGCCTCCGTTCAGCGAACGAGAATACGAAGACCTGGAGCAACGCGTGCTCGACAAGCTCGAGCGCATGGGGCTTCATGAGCTGAGAAAGCATGTGGTGACCCGCCTCTGCCTGCGCCCCGAAGACATCGAAAAGATGTACTACTCCTATCGTGGTGCCATTTACGGCACGGTCGCTCACCGCTGGAAGAACCTCTCGCTCAAGGCCCCCAAACGCAGCGAGCGCTACGAAAATTTGTATTTCGTGGGTGGCAGCGTCAACCCCGGCGGTGGAACCCCCATGGTCACCCTGTGCGGACAGCTCGTCGCGGCGGCGGTCGCACGCGACTGGAGCTCGTAGGCTTGAGCCTGCATCGCGAGTCCCCATTTAAGTCTGACAATCTGGCCTCATGCAGGCCGCTCGATTCTGGTCTCAGAGGAGAAGCTGATGAGCAAGAGCAAGGTAGTGGTCGTTGGTGCCGGTCCCGGTGGTTTGACTTCGGCCATGATTCTGGCGAGC
>JAVFAO010000383.1:0-3813 GCA_034002465.1 Myxococcota bacterium | reverse complement strand
TCTGACAATCTGGCCTCATGCAGGCCGCTCGATTCTGGTCTCAGAGGAGAAGCTGATGAGCAAGAGCAAGGTAGTGGTCGTTGGTGCCGGTCCCGGTGGTTTGACTTCGGCCATGATTCTGGCGAGCAAGGGCTACGACGTCCAAGTCTACGAAAAACAGAGCAGCGTCGGAGGCCGAAACGCCCGCATCCAATTGGGGCCCTACACCTTCGACACCGGCCCCACCTTCCTGATGATGTTGGACATCCTCGAGAACGCCTTCCAGCTCGCCGGAAGGCAAATGCGCGATTACCTCGATGTCCGTTCCGTCGATCCGCTCTACCGCTTGCAGTTCGCCGATGGTCGCAGCTTCAGCCCCACCCGCGACCGCGAGCAGATGCGCCAACAAATCGAACGAATGTACCCAGGTGACGCCGACGGCTATGACGCCTATCTCGCCTACGAGAGCGACAAGTACGAGCGCATCGCGAGCTGCCTGCGCGTCCCCTATGACAGCCTCAAAGACTACCTGCGGCCACGCTTCCTCAAAGCACTTCCCGTGCTCGACGCCCACCAGAGCCTCTATCGCCACCTGGGACGCTTCTTCAAACACGACGAGCTCAAGCTCGCCTTCACTTTCCAGGCCAAGTACCTGGGTATGTCTCCCTGGAACTGCCCGGCCACCTTCTCGATCATTTCTTTCATCGAGCATTCCGGCGGCATCCACCACCCCATCGGCGGACTCAATCGCATCTCGCAGGCCATGGCCAAGGTCGTCGAAGAGGAGCGCGGCAGCATCCACCTCAACGCAGGGGTTAGCGAGCTGATCATCGAGAATGGGCGCTGCGTCGGCGTCATCCTCGAGTCCGGTGAGCGCGTCATGGCTGACCACGTCGTCTTGAACGCCGACTTCGGCTACGCCATGAACGAGCTCGTGCAGAGCCAGCACCTGCGCCGTTGGACGCCAGAGAAGCTCGAACGCAAGGGCCTCTCGTGCTCCACCTTCATGCTCTACTTGGGCATCGACGGCCGCTACGATGACGTGCCTCATCACAGCATCGTCTTCTCCAACGACTACCGCAAAAACGTCCAAGAAGTCGCCGATACCCTCGAGCTCTCCGAAGACCCCTCGTTCTACATTCAGAACGCCTCGGTCACCGATCCCAGCCTCGCCCCGGAAGGCAAATCCACCATCTACATCCTCGTCCCCATCCCCAACACCCGCTCCTCGATCCGCTGGAACGAAATCAAGCAGAGCTTCCGCGACAAGATCCTCGAGCTCGCCGAAACCCGCGGCGGCTTGACGGGACTGCGCGAGCGCATCGAGGTCGAGAAGGTCATCACGCCCGCCGATTGGGAGCGCAAATACCACGTCTACCGTGGCGCCGTCTTCAACCTGGCCCACAGCATCGACCAGATGCTCTACTTCCGCCCCCACAACCGCTTCGAAGAGTTCGACCAGTGCTACCTCACTGGCGGTGGTACCCATCCGGGAAGCGGACTGCCCACCATCTACCAGAGCGGCATCATCTCGGCAGGTGCCATCCTCGAAAAGGATGCCTGGTTCCTCGAGCGCTAACCCTGCCCGCGTTCTCCATGGATTCCTCGCCGCCCCCACTCCAGGAGACACGTCCAGCCGCGCTGACGTGGCGACTGTTTACTTCGCCCTAGGCTCTTTCTATAGTCACTGTGGTTGATGGCTTCGAACGGCCACGCCGTTCGGTGATCCATGCCGTGCTCGTCGAGCACAAGCTCTGGGCGAGACGGCGCTCCCGTTTGTTCGGGAGCTGTTTGCGACAGATTCAGCGCGTTTTCTTCGATTGTAAAGGAGCGACCGATGCAGAGTGGACTTCTCAGGTGCGCGTTGGCTGCGCTCGTCACCGCTGCACTGGCTATGGCCTGCGGCGAGGACAAGCCGCAGCCCCAAGATACCACCCCGGAGCTCGAGGTAGAGCTCGAAGAGGAGCTCGAGGTCGAAGAAGACGTGCAACCTGATGAGGTCGACATCTTTGATCCCTTCGGTGACTCCGACGGAGACGGTCTGCCCGATTACCTCGAGGACATCAACGGCAATGGCTTGGTGGATGTTGGGGAAACCGACCCATTCAACCCCGATACCGACAACGACGGTCTGCCCGATGGCCTCGAGGATGGCAACGGCAACGGCTTCTTCGACCTCGGTGAGACTGATCCGCTCAATGGCGACACCGACGGCGACGGTCTGCTCGACGGCATCGAGGACAGCAATCTCAATGGCATCCAGGACGAGGGTGAAACCAGCCCACTCGAGCCCGACACCGATGGCGACGGCATCCGCGATGACATCGAGTTGAATTCGGAGCTCGGGCTCGACCCGCTCAACGGCGACACAGACGGCGACGGCTTGCCTGATGGACTCGAGGACCGCAACAAAAACGGCGCCTTCGAACCAGAAGAAGGCGAAACCCACCCTGCCAAAGCCGACACCGACGACGACAAACTCACGGATGGCTGCGAGGATACCAACGCGAACGGCATCGTCGACGATGGAGAAACGGATCCCCGAAAAGGCGACAGCGACAGCGATGGACTGCTCGACGGCGACGAGTGCATCGCGCTGCCGGCCGGTGCATGCCCCGCCTTCGACAACGCCGGAAACTGCCCCACCGATCCCACGAAGTCAGATACCGATGGTGATGGCCTCAGTGACTTCACCGAGCTCACCAGTGACTACGGCGGCGGCATCCGCACCGACCCCCGCAACCCCGATACCGACGGCGACAACGTCCCGGACGGCCTCGAGGACTTCAACCAGAACGGCCGCTACGACCCCTCCCTCGGAGAGCTCAACCCCATCGATCCCATGACCGACGGCATGACCCCCGATGGACAACGCCCCCAAGCCCAAGCCTGCGTAGGCAATGAGGCCCCTCCCATCGCCATCAGCCCACAAGCCGATCTGCAGTTCGCCTATCCTGAGGCGCTCAGCGCCAGCGAGCTCGCCATCAGCGGCAACATCCCACCCATTGTCGCCGCCTGGACCTTCGATCACGCAAGCCCCGCCGTGCAGGGCTTCATCATCTCCAAACGCGCCGGTACCGCCGCCTCCAACGCCCTCCAGCAGGAGGCCATCGACGCCGCCACCATCGGTGGAAGCTCCACCTTCCCTCGCTCCTTCCAGCTCTGGGACGGGAGCGACGCACGCCTGAGCCAATACACCATCAGCACCAGCGGCAACGCCATCGCACAACGAAACCAACTGCTCGCAAGACTGCTCGGCGTCGCCGAATCCGCCATCAGCGGCTTGCCGCCGAGCACCGGCGGTGTCAGCGCCAGCAAGTTCGAGCTCAATGTGCTCACGGTCTATCGCTCCGCCGATCAGGTCCTGCTCGTCGGTGCCCTGCTCCCCGCCGATAGTGCTCCCTCCGACCTGCAGCGCGTCCTCTCCATCAAACTCACCGATGGAACCGGCATCGCCCGCGTCGCGGACCACTTCGCCATCAACGCCGATGGCCAGGCCATGAAGGCCTGCAACATCTTCCGCGTCACTGAGCTGCCCATCGTCGACTTCCTCTTCGTCGTCGACGACACCTACTCCATGGAGCCCTACCAAACCGCTCTCATCAACGCCACCAACGAGATCTTCTCCGCCGTCCAAAGCTCCTTCGTATCCGCTCGATGGACCATCGCCTCGACGGAGGCGGGCGAAGATGGGAGCTACAACGGCGCCACCAGCCACTGCGGTGTCACCAGCTCCGCACAAGGCCCGGCTGGCATGATCTGGGCACAGTTCACGGCCGACTACGAAGCAGGCTTCAAATGCCGCGTTCGCGACCCCCTCGGCAACCAGAGCTG
>JAVFAO010000382.1:0-6819 GCA_034002465.1 Myxococcota bacterium | reverse complement strand
CCGAGCCTGCCGGCACCGTCACCGCCACTGGGGCCTCCTACAGCCCGGTGCAACTCGAGGCCACCACGACCACCGAGTTCAACCTGCGCGAGGTCACTCCCGTCACCCGCAGCCTCACCCTCGACTCGCGCCTCGCCCAAGAAATGCTGCTCGCCCAACTCAGTGACGCCAGCATGGACGCCGAGCTCAAGCAGCAAGTTCAGCAAGTGGTCGACAAGCAGGCCGAGCTCAACACCACCCGAGAAGAGCTCGAGCGCCTGCGCAAAGAGAAGGCCGAGCTCGAGAGCGAGAGCTGGCGCGTCGCCCAATCGCTCAACGACCTCGCCGACATCAAGGAGAGCAGCGCCAAGGAATTGCGGACCAAGCTCATTCAACGCGCCACCGAGATCGAGAACCAGATCGGCGCGCTGACGACCAAGCTCACCGAGCTCGGCATCCGCGAACGAGACACCGAGAAGACCCTGCGGGCGCTCTTCACCTCGATCACCTTCGAAGCAAAGTAGGCAGGGCATTCCTGCACGTTGACCGCCCCCTCCAGGCGGACAACCCTTCACCCGCAATCACTGGTGCTTGCACTCGAGAGACACGTCCTCGATGCTGACTCGAGTGCGTGTCGGTTTGAACCGCAGGCAGAATACTGCGCAAAGAAAACCGCTCGAGCTCGCAGGTGTTTCTGCGTTTCGGAGCTCTCAGGCCTGTCCCGTCAGGGCGTCCAAGGCCCTTGCCACCGCTTCGACATGGCCATCGACCTTGACGCGACGCCAGACCTTGCGAACCACTCCCTCGCCATCAATCAAGAAGGTGCTCCGCTCCACGCCCATCACCTTCTTGCCGTACATGTTCTTCTCCCTCCAGACCCCAAACGCTTCGAGGAGCTCGCCCTCGGGATCGGAGAGCAGCGGAAAGGGCAAGTGATACTTCTCGATGAACTTCTGATGCGAAGCGATGCTGTCTTTGCTCACGCCCAGGAGGGCAACCCCACGCGCCACAAGGGCCTCATAGCTGTCACGAAAAGCACAGGCCTCCTTCGTACACCCGGGCGTATCATCCTTCGGGTAGAAGAATAATATCAATGCCTTGTTCGCATAGTCTTCGAGAGAAACCTCCTTCCCTGCCGTCGTCATCCCGCGAAACGCTGGTGCCTTGCTTCCTTCGCTCACTGACATCTTCCCCTCCGTACCGCGCAGCACTGCGCAGCCTTGGTCTACCCGGGCGGGTGGCGGCTCAGCGCCACCGAACGCGCCCGTACTTGCTCCAGTTGTGTACGACGAAGAAGGCCAACCAGCCCACACAAACATAGCTCAACGACAGGGTTCGCAGCCCGTTCTCGGCATCCGAAGCCAATAGTGCAAAAGCCCCCGCTGCCACCGCAAAAAGGGCGATGCGCCAGCGCTCAGCGGTGGGCGAACCCCAGCCGCCAGCAGCCTTGGGTGCAAGAGGCCAGCCGCTCTGGTCCTGGCTCTGCAGTGCCTTGACCGGATCGCGCCCCTGCGCGTGCTCTTGTAGCGCATAGCAGAGCTGACGACGCAGCCGCTGTGAGATGAGCACACCCGCTGGATAGCGCTCGAGGATGATGTTGAGCGCCGCGCTCTCGTCCCACGACAAGACCAAGGGCTGACCAACTCGGGGGAACAGCCGCAGCTCACGAGCGCTTGCGCGGAACCCTCGAATACTATGAATGAAAAACGGAAGCCACGGAGCCGGAAGCCAAGCGCTGGCGAGCAAGAACGCAAGCTGGGCCTTGCCAGTCCTGTCTCCTCCATCAAGGGCGAAATTGCCCAGGACGACGGCGCCGATGACCATCCCAATCAGAGAGAGGATGATGCCTATCACCCAAAGTGTCGCAGCGCTGTCGCCAACCTTGGCTTTGGGCCCACGCATGCGGGCCAAAGTCCAGGCCTCGAAAAACAAGAGCGGCGCCAGCAACGCCACGGGCAGCAGCCACACCTCGTCCGAGCGACGGACGTGCTCGTTCCAGAGCACGCTCGTCCCGGCTGCCCCCAGGGCGTAGAGACTGAACATCAGCACCATCAGCGGCCACGCCCAGAGCCGGTCAGAGCGCTCGAGCTCGCCCTCATCGCCTGCAACGGCAGGCAGAAACTCGAGCTTGGCTCCTCCTTGCCGCGCCAGAGCCAGGATTGCGAGGAGCTGCTCGAGCTCGAGGCGCTGACCGCCGGCGTCGAAGCGTTGCAGCCGCACAAGCCAGGATGAGAGATTGCCCACATCATCGCGCGCCGGAGCCGCAAAACGCAAGCGGCGCTGCTCGATACCGCGACATTCGAGCGCCAAGAAGCGCTGGGGCTGTCGCAAGAATCGCGGCGGACCAAGCTCCATGTAGACCGTGAAGCTCAGCTCCTCCCATAGAAACTCTCTGTCCTCAGGCCCTCGAAACACGACGAGCTCTGGCCCAAGCTCGAGCCTCCCCTGCTCGTTCGTCAGCTCGAGGCTGAGCGTCTGCAGCGCTCGCCCGGCGAGAGCAGTATCGAGTCGCGCGTTCCAATCTAGGGCCGACTCAGAGCTGTGAGGGTGCATCCCACGTCCTCTCAGAGCGGCGCCGAAGGCCTCCGAAAAAGGACGCTATCGGCTGCAAAGACATCAACTTAGGGCGCAACCAGAGGTCGTACCGGTCGCAAGTGTAAGTCTTGTGTCGCCCTGCGTCGAGCCTCTCCTTTCAACGGACTCGAGGGGACGGAGGAACGCGAGCTTGGAGCAGTGCGCGCGCACGCGGCGCGAGGGCTTCAAGCGCATTGTTGCGAAACAGCAAAGCCAGGTGGTAGCGCCTCGCAGCTTCCGAAGGGTGCGCGCCAGGTGAGGCAGCCAATATGGGCCGCTCAGGGTTGAGTCGGGGCAGGCGCTGACTCACCACCTTGACCGGGCGCAACGGCAGTGGGAGCGGGCTCAACGGCAGTGGGAGCGGGCCCATCGACAGCGGGAGCGGCAGCATCGCCGGTGGGAGCGGGCGCAGGCTCGCTGCCTGCCTTGGCGATGGCCTTGTCGAGCTCAGCTTTGAGCGAGTCGTAGTTGCGCGGATCGACACTGGCGCGGGCACCGTTGATGAAGAGAGAGGGCGTGCCGTTGATCCCGAGCTCGGTCGCCAGCGCGATATCAGCCTGCACCGTAGCGGCGAAGGTCTTGCCGTCGAGCGCCGCGGCGAAGGCGTTCATATCCAGACCAATTTTCTGTGCGGCTTCATCGATGAAGGGGCGGCCTTCCTTGATGCGCTGCTGGTTCTGGAAGAGCATGTCGTGCATTTCCCAGAACTTGCCTTGGGCGTTTGCGGCCAGACTTGCCTCAGCGGCGAGCTGCGCCTCAGCACCGTGCATGGGCAATGGGAACTGACGGAAGACGAATCGCACCGAGGTCCCGAACTCAGCGCGCGCCTTTTCGATGTTGCTCGAAGAGAAGGCACAGAACGGACAGAGGAAATCTGAGAACTCGACCACGGTGACCTTCGCGTCAGCGGGCCCAAACGACGGGCCAGTGGCGATCTTGGCCGCCATCTCAGGTGTGAGAGGCTTGTTCTGCGCTTCCAAGCGCTGAAGCTCGGCAAGCACCGAGGGATACTGGTCGAGCATTGCCTTGCACTGCTCGGGAGGGAAATTGGGGGTCTGTTCGGTCACCAGACCACAAGCCATGGTGTCCTGGCCGAGATCCTTGCACAACCTGTCCCGCAGGTCCGTGCAGCTCTTCTTGCCGTCGGCGATCTTGGCGACGGCCTGAGAGATGTCGGCGCTCGCCAGCTCACAAGCTGCCGCAGGCATCAGCTCTGCGGCTGCCGTGATGGCGCCACACTCGTTGGACTGCTCGCCTGCTTCTTTGCAGATCTTCTTGGCGTAGTCGGTACAGGCCGTGGCGGAGGCCGTGGCTGCCTTGGTCTCTGTGCCTGAAGCGGCAGGTTCGTCGGGCGTCGGCTCGGTCTCAGGATTCTGAGCGGATTCCGCCGTCACCTCGGCGGTCTTGCTCTCCTTGGGCGGCGCCGCTGGGAGCTCACCCTTCGTGGTGTGCTGTCCGGCCAAAAAGCCAACCAGCGCAGCGCAGGCCAAGCCAAAGATGATCAATGGCAGTTGTTTGTTTTTCTGTTGTGACATTCATAACCTCTGACGCAAGACCTAGAACCACTCTAAGGTATGACACCGATCCGAATGATCGGCGGCGCAGCATGACGCCTTCGGCGAGCAAACACAAGGGTCGATCACGACGACGACATGCACGCTGCAAGCCTCCGCCCATCCGCTATCGTCTAGAATGCATTTTTTTGCATATCTATCGACAGCCTGCTGGTCAGCTCCCCAGGTGGTGTCAAGATTCACCCTTGTCGAGGCCGTAGCCGCTCTGCTGCAGGTCTTCGCTCAACGACAGGACTCATCACTCGACTCAGCGAGCTTGACCACCATGATTCGCAGCTGCCCATCGTGCCAACAAAAGAACCGTGTCCCCAATGCGCGCCTGCACGAGAAGGCCGTGTGTGGGCGTTGTCGCGCCCCCATTCCGGCGCTCGATGCCGCCCATGAGGTGTCCTCCATTCAGGACTTCGACGAGCTCATCGCTCAAAGCAAGGTCCCCGTCTTCGTCGACTTCTGGGCTCCATGGTGCGGCCCCTGCAGACTGGCGGCCCCCCGCGTTGCGGAGCTCGCTCGCCGTCTGGCTGGACGAGCGCTGGTGCTGAAGGTCGACACGGAGCGTCTGCCCGCCTTGTCGGCGCGCTATGGGATAAGAGCCATCCCCACCTTTGGCGTATTCCGCTACGGACAGCTGCAAGCGCAGCATTCAGGCTTGGTCGAGCTGAGCACGATGGAGACCTGGGTGCTCAGGGCTTGACCTCTGTCGGCGCGTCGACCGCTGTCGGGAGCGGACAGTTCTTGGGCTGCTTCGGCGGCGATGGGAAGTGGTAGGCACCCGCCCAGCCCTCGTCCAGCAAGACTTGGTTGATGTTCTCGCCATTGCAAATGATATAGCCCAAGCGGCGCCCGTAGATATCGCGCTCGTCGCCAATCACCTGCACCGTCGAGCCCTCTGCACAGCGCGTCTTGACCCAGTCGCTCGCCGCGCGACCACAGGCAATGACCTCGCTCACCCAGAGCCTCCAGCCGTCGGCTTGCTCCCGCGCACGCTGCTTCGAATTCGTGTCGAAGCCCGACTCTGCTGCGTCCACATCCAAGAGACGCACAGTCTCAGAGGAGGCAAAGCCACACTGCACAATCGCGGTGTCGGCATCCTCCCAGCGCTCGAGCAGACACTCGTCTGGGGTGAAGCGACGAGCGAGCTCCTCTGCCTTCTCTGCAGGACCACCATGGGCCAAGCCCAGCATCAAAAACATACAGAGCACACTGCCAACGAGCAGCGCCAGACGCCCCCCGGTCGCGCGCCAGTCGAAGCCCGGCAAGAAGCGGCGGGCGCCGTCACGTGGCTCCTCCTGGGCCTCCGCAGCCTCATCTTCGAAGGAGGCAACGGCCGAGCTGTGGAACTCCTGTTGTGTTCGCATCACTCGTCCCCTCCAGTCGGCACCGCGCACCTTCCGTGGCGCGCCTCCAACCAGCCTTTTTTTCGATCGGGCACTCGGTCTGTTCCCGCAAATTCTCAGCGAGCCTCCTCGTGGCTCGCCATAGGCTCAGTTACCAACCAAGCTCCGCTTCGACAAGAGCCTCGACCGAAACCCGAAACCTGAAACCTGAAACCTGAAACCTGCACTCATTGAAAACATGCAAATCTTTCGTCGTTGGCAGCCTGACAAGAGGCGTCGTCTTGGCAGCCCGCGCGCACGCAGACCCCGCCCAGACAGCGGTCTTGAATCCAACCCGTATTGCCAAGCGCGCAGTCCCGATCGCTCTCGCAACGTGGCAGGCAGCTGCGGACGTTCTGACCCGGGGCAGTGACACAGGCAAAGTCCGCAGAGAGACTTTGCTCACACTCTTCATCCGAGAGACACCCCAAGTAGCGACACGCCCCAGCCTCACAGGCGAAGTTGTCCGCATCGCGCATCGCCGTGCCCGAGTCGCTTACGCAATCGCTCGCTTCTTCACAGGGAGGAATACAACTGGCCGGCTCGTCTTCGAAGGCGACACAGTGCCTCGTTCCCGCACCAAAGAGCGCATCGCACTCGCCATCATTCAGGCAACCCAGCCAGGTGCAACGCCCCTGGTCACAGGCGTAGTTGTCGTCATCGGTGATGGCCGTGGCCGAAAACGCCGAGACGCAGTCGGCAGCCAGAACACAACTGAGGGCACAGCTTCCACCCAGCTCGATGGGCGACAGCTCGAGCCGCTCGTCTAGAGCCGAGCTCACCGCTGGAGGCTGCCAAGGTGCCTTCTGTGTGGGCTCTTCAGCTTGGTCGACCTGCATTGGGGACTCAGGCTGCGTCTGCCCCATGCGCCGTGTCTTGGCAGCAGCAGGCTCCACGCGCTCCTCGCTGCCGAGGGCATCGGAGTCGGCCGACTCCGCACAGCCAAAGAAGGACACCAACGCCAACACACAAACAGCTCTTCTGAACATGCGACCCAACATGGCTCCTCCGTGAGCAGTGGGCTGACACCGTTGTCCACGGCGTCGCACCTACATGCACGTAGAGCTACTGCGCGGCACGAGAAGAGGCAAAAAATGGAGCTCTCTGCGAGGTGGCAAGCGAGAGAATTTGGGGGAACAGGCCAAGAGCCCAATCGCAAAGACGAAGCCCGGAGGCGGAGACTCGCTGTCGTAGGGGCGACCGGCCGGTCGCCCCTATAGCGCACTGCTGAGGATTTGTGCGTACCCCCGTATTCGGTGTCGAGCGGCGACATCAGTGGGGGCCGACATCACTGGGCAAGCAAGTCAGGAAACGACAGC
>JAVFAO010000381.1:0-6871 GCA_034002465.1 Myxococcota bacterium | reverse complement strand
GTAGGTTCGCTTCCTTGGCGAGAGACTTCAGTGCAGCGAGCACTTCTCCGTCCGTTTGGGTGTGCGAAGCGTCCGTCAGCACGAGCTTGCTCTGCGCATCGGCGAGGATGAGCCGACGGACCTCTGCAATCACCTCGAGCAGCTCTCTCTTCTCCATGCTGGCTCGAAGGCCCGAGTAATCAGCGAGCACGAGCAACTTGCCACCGACTGGCAAGAGCCGTGCCCTGGGCTCGCTTCCGGGGTTGGGGAGCTCGACGAGGGAAGATGAGCTATGCATGGTGGTGCCCTCGGGAAGGGGAAAATGCAGTTGCGCATTCCGAACACGCATGGCGTGTCTTGGACTGCGCTATGATGGCGTGCGTCGAGCTGCTCTGCAACGGTGGCTCGTTCGATGCGGGTGGGCTGCTGGGCTCGAGGCTTGCGCAGGGAGGCGCGCGGCTGTTATCTTGTGCGGGTTGCGGCTTGGGCGAGAGGGAAGCTTTCGCTCATGATGGGTTGGGCGCTCCGGCTTCACCGATGTGGTGCTGTTGCTGTGGCGTGGACGCGTTCGGGACGAAGGGGCGAAATCGGCGTGGAAGCTGATCCGAAACTGTCCGAATGGTGTTCTCGAGCTGCGCGCGAGGGCTACAGCGCAGCGATGCCGCGTCGCTGCGTGTTGTCGGACTGGGCAGCGCCGTGGCCTCGAGACGATGATTTCGTGGTTCGTGAGCTCCCTGCCTATCTGCCATGTGGTCAGGGCGAGCACGTCTATGTGCATGTCTACAAACGGCAGCTGACGACGATGCAGGTCGTGAATCGCTTGGCATCGGCGTTTGGGGTCCGCGGGCGCAACATTGGCTATGCTGGACTCAAGGATCGGGCAGCGCTGACGAGCCAGTGGTTCAGCATTCCCTTTCGGGAAGCACCGCAGGCTGCGTTGGAGCGTTTGGGTGGGGACGCGTCGCTGTGGGTGAGTGAGTGCTCGCGGCATGGCAACAAGCTGCGGACTGGGCACAGCCGTGGCAATGCCTTCTCGTTGCGACTGGCCGAGGCATCGCCAGAGCGCCTTGCGGACTTGAAGGAACGTCTCGATTCGTTGGCGCAGTTTGGGATGCCGAACTATTATGGTCGCCAGCGTTTTGGCAGCGATGCTGGGAATGTCGAGCGGGCGCTGAGTCAACTTGCGCGTGGCACGTTGCAGGAGACCCGGGTTGGTCGTTTGCTGGTCAGCGCGCTGCAGTCTGCCGTGTTCAACCTGTGTGTGGGAATGCGAGCAGAGGCGCTGGGTTGGGATACGCTGTGCGAGGGTGATGTGATGCAGCGTGTGGACAACGGCGCATGTTTCTTGTGTGAGGATGTGGAGCGCGAAAGTGCGCGAATGCAGGCGGGCGAGGTGGTGTGGACTGCGCCGATCCTGGGTCCGAAGAGCTTGCAGAGCGGCGCTCGAGCGCGAGAGTTCGAGGACGCTGCGGCGCGGGCCGTTGGGCTCAGCCTGCGGGACGGGCAGTGGTGGCCGCTCTCAGAAGCGGGGCGTTGGGCGCGTGGCAGTCGTCGCGCGGCGTTGGTGCGGCCGCTGGGCGTTGAGCTGCGGCGCGGCAGCGAGGGGGAGGCGACGCCCTGGTCGGAGTCGGAGGCAGAGGCCGAGCGATTCTGGCTCGACGTTTCGCTTCCGACGGGGAGCTATGTCAGTGTGTTGTTGCGAGAGTTGCTGTTCGAGTCCGACGTCGACCGGCCTGACAGGGCTGAGTCGTGCTCGGAGGAATACGCAGGGTAGCGAGTCATAGAGGCGCACAACGAGGGCAGAGAGCCATGTCGACGACGCAAAGCAATCTGATGGAGACGATCCGCAATCGCTGTCCGCTGCTCTCGGAGGGGCTGGAGCGCGATGCGTTCCTCGAGATGTTGACGGGCCGGGGCATTGCTTGTGACGAAGAGCTCTTGGGGCGGATGATCAAGTCCGAATTGATTCGCCCCATTGGTCTTCCGGCGATTGCGTTGTTCAGCCGGGGGCACATGCTGGTGGCCTATCAGACGATGCGTCACAGTCGTGTGGACTGGTATCCGTGGGACGATGGGCGAGCGGATCGTGAAGACGCGTTTTGGCGGCGAGTGTCGGCGAAGCGCGTTTTGTGGTCTGAGATTCGGCTCGACGCTGCTTGCGTAAGTCGTTTTTATCATTGGCTTTGGGGACACGACCCCAATGCCTTTTCGCCTGCCGATGCGGTGCGTTTGACCGAGATGGTTCGTTGGAGTTTGGCGAACATTGATCAGAGCGGCTATTTGGCGCGCTTGGCTGAAGGCCAAGGGCGCTGGCAGGATGCCCAGGGCCCGGTGTTGTTGGCCGCGGAGATGCTTCGACTGCGCGACGAGGTGGGCAGGCTTTTGGTCAACGCGGCGGAGGCGGGCTTCCATGTGCCTGAGGCCTCGGAGGTGGCTCCTGATCGTTCTCGGCCTCGTCTCTTCGAGCAAGCGGCAGTCGAGCAGGACAGTGCTTTCGGGGTGAATCCGCCCATGCCCGCGTCGTATCGTGAAAGGGAGATGTTCATTCAGCATCGGGATACCTTGCTGTCGGAGCAGAACTGGTCTGGCCTAGTGGAGCATCTCGAGGCGGGACGCGAGCTGTACGCGCTCTCCGAAGAATCCTTGGGTGGCTATCACTATGCGCTGGGCTTGGTCTACAAGGACCAGCTCGACAACGCAGAGCAGGCGATTTCGCACCTTTCTTCGATGTTGCGCTATCGTCCCGGGCACCCGGCGGCGATTGCAGCGCTCGACGAGCTTTTTGGCGAGTCCGAGCGTTGGGCGGACTGGGCGGCGTTGCTTGGCGAGCAGGTTAGCAAGGTAGAGCACGAGGAGATCCGTGACACTCTGATGTTGTTGCGCGCCCGCGTGCTTATCGAGCATTTGTCCAAGGGCTCGGAGGGCTTGGACATTTTTGCGCGGATGTTGGCCGATTCTCGCGCTCACGGCGATGCGTTTGCGCTGCTGCACTATCTCCTGCGCGAGACCTCACATGACGCGAACTTTGATGTGGCGGCTTTCGAGCTGCTCTCGAAGCATGTCCAACACAGCGAGGAGTCGGAGGAGCTGATCGCGTTGATGGACGTTCTCGAGTCTCGGGACGTGGATTCCAAGCAGCACGCGACTTTGTTGATTTGCCAGGCAGCGTTGCAGGAACGCGAGCAACGTATGGAGCGCGCTTTCCTCAGTCTCACCCGAGCCTTGGCGTTCAATCCGTTGAGCGTGAAGATTCATGCTCTCTTGGATCGGGTATCCAAGGAGCTGGGAAACCGGGAGGAGCTTGCTTCGGTATTGGAGAACGAGTTCGAGAAGGCGAGTGGGCTCGGGGCTCGGGCCTATCTTGGTGAGCGACTGGGGCGTTTGCATTTGGAGCAGGGGCACTTGGAGCAAGCGACGCGCTTCTTTGAGGTCGCCCTCGAGGCGCAGCCGACGAGCCTCGAGTTTTCGCAGAAGCTTGCGGACTGCTATGAGCAAACCCAGCGATTCGAGCGTGCGATAGCGATGCGTGAGAAGCTGCATTCTTTGCTGCGTGATGCTGATGAGCTTGCTGAGAACGAGCGGCGTCTCGAGGGGTTACGCGCGAAGGCGAGCAGTGATCCCGAGTGGGCGCTGAAGCACTACACGGCAGTCCTCCAGGGGGATTCCTCGCGGCGTGATGCCTTGGACGCGCTCCAGAAGT
Source organism: Myxococcota bacterium (assembly GCA_034002465.1). Lineage (GTDB taxonomy): Bacteria > Myxococcota_A > Bradymonadia > UBA4248 > JAVFAO01 > JAVFAO01. The sequence goes on along the minus strand of JAVFAO010000381.1, from coordinate 3,192 downwards.
TGGCCTGGCACGACGATCTGGCCATTGCCTCCGAGGCGCTGCGGGCGTGCGACCCCATCTTGAGCAAAGGCAACGAAAACGAGGTTTTGATTGCGCTCTATGCGCAGCTCTGTGACCGTGTGGAGATAGGGGCGGAGCGGGCGACGTTTTTGGAGCGTCTCTGTCAGCTCTTGCGTCGTCAGAGCTCGCAGCGTCAGGAGCTGAGCTTGCGCTATGCGCAGCTCTATGCCCTGCGTGGAGATACGCCGACCTTTGCAGCAGCTCGAGCTGCCTTGAGTGACAAGGCCGATCTCGAGCGCTGGGCGCGACTGGTCGAGACGGAGCTCGAGAACACCACCGAGGCAGTGCGCGCGAAGGTTCTCAAGCAGTTGGGGCGTCTTTGGACGGACACCCTGAGGGATGCTGAGCAGGCTGCGCGGCTCTATGAGCAGCTCTTGCAACTGGAGCCGACGGACAGTGAGGCCTTCCAGCATCTGTGCAAGAGCTATACTGAGCAATCGGACTGGACCGAGCTGATGAATCTCTCGTTGCAGCGGGCTGAGAGCGTGCCCGCCGAGAAGGCGGAGAACCTGCTGCGGGTGGCTGACATCTTGACGGAGCACCTGAAGGATTTCGGCAGTGCCTATATGGTGCTCGAGCAGGTGCTCTCCTTGGACGAGGGCAACACCCAGGCACGGTCTCGAATGGATGCTCTATGGAAACGCGAGGATGAGCCAGAGAGCAGCCTGGTGATGTTCGAAGAGGTGGAAGGCACCGCTGATGGCTTGGTGTGGATTGAGGCTCGGCTTCGTCGAGCCGAACTTCAGGTGAAGCGTGGAGAGAGCCCCGAAGCCTTGGCTTTGCTCGAGGAAGCGAGCTTCACTCAACGAATGGCAGCACTGACGAGCGAGCAGCGCACGAGCGCGCTCGAGGCGCGCGTGTCGGAGCTTCGTGAGCGTGCCTCAGCCGCGGGGCCAGGTGGCCTGACGGAGCTAGAGAAGCGGGTCGCCGCGACGAGTGGCGCTGCGCAGCTGAGCGCGCTGGAGGACCTGGCCGACGCGATGGTGTCTGCATCGCGTCTGGTGGATGCGCTCAAGCTCCTCGAGCAGCACTTGCCGCAGCATCGTCAGCCCTCCGAGCGTGGTCGATTGCTTTTGAAGTATGCTGAGTTGCTGGATCGGGCCGAGCGAGTGGAGCAGGCGGAAGCGCAGTACAAGGCCGCTTTGGCCTTGAACAGTGGCAACATGACCTTTGTCGATCCCTTGATTGCTTTCTACAAGCGTCGTCGCTTGTGGGCGAAGCAGTTGGTGTTGCTGCGTTTCCGCTTGAACAAGAGCCCAGAGCTGGGTCTGCAGGTGGCGATACTGGCGGAGATCGCCAACGTTGCCGAGCGATTGGGGGATGAGCGTTCGACCATTGATGCGCTCGAGCAGCTGCTTCAGCGCTCCGAAGGTCAGGAGCTCTCGCTGGATCGTTCGGTGGTGCAGCGCAATCTGGCATCGGTGCATCTGCGAGGCGGGAATGTGGATGCGGCGGTGCAGCACTTGGAGGGTTTGCTCGCGCAGCAGCGCGCAGCGGCCAACAAGGCTGGCTTGGTCGAGACGCTGCTGGATCTGGCGGCCATCCATCGCAAGCATCGTGCATTGGAGCAGGTCGAGAGCTGCGTGCAGGAAGCGAACGCGCTGGCTCCGGAGCATCCTCGACTGAAGCTGCTGCGTATCGATCTCATGCTGGATGCGCAACATCTGGATGATGCCGCCGCAATGCTCGAGGGCCTCAATGCTCAGGAAGTGCAGGGCTTGGTGCAGCGTCAGGCTCGATTGGCCGCGTTGCGAGGAGAGCAGGGAGAGGCGCGCCGATTGTACGAAGAGGTGTTGCGGGGCGACGAGGGCGATCAGGAAGCGAGAGAGTTTTTGGAAAAGACAGAGGCCTGAGAGCGCCGAGTGGGTATCTCGAAGTAGGGATGTTTGCGAAGGAAAGTGCGTATGTCGGCAGGGCCTCGTCGCGTTGTACGAGGCCCTGCGCGCAGCCCCGCTTTCTTGACAGCTACGGGGGTTCTCAGTAAGGGTATCCGAGGTGAGATGCGGGAGCGCGGAATTGTTGAAAAATTGCGCGCTTGGTTGCGCTTCGCCACGACGCGCCTAGGGCGATGGACGAGCGTACTGTCATCTCGATTTAGATGTACACCGAGGCGAAGGAGTAGAGCGTCGGCATGTTCAGCGTGACCATCACCGAGAAAGGCGGTCCGCAAACGACCACCGTCTTTGATAAAACGGAAGTGACCATTGGGCGCGTCAAGGGCAACGATATCGTCCTCCCCAAGGGGAACGTGTCCAAGCGGCATTCCCGCATCGTGGTCAAGGACGGCAAGTTCATCATCGTCGACCTGAAGAGCACCAACGGCACCTATGTCAATGGTCGCAAGATCACGGCGCCGCAGGTCATCAAGGAAGCGGACAAGATCTACATTGGCGATTTCATTTTGACCGCGAAGGAAGAGGCGGGTGGTGCTGCCTCTCCCGAGGCTTCGGCCTCCGGTTCCGGCCTGACGCCGCCGCCCTCGCCCATGCCTGGTCCGGTGCCTCCCATGGGGGCTGGTCCTGGCGGCCCCGGGGCTTCGGGAGGTCCGGGATTAGGGCGGCCACCTGGGCCGCCGAGCATGGCCCCTGGCGGTATGAGGCCTGGTCCGAGTATGCCTCCAGGGCCGGGCATCCCACCTGGTCCTGGGATGTCGCCGCCTTCGATGTCGGGGGATGGCCCTGGTCCTCGCTCTTCGATGCCACCTGGCTCACTCGGGCCGGTTTCTGTCTCTTCTCCCGGTCCCTCTCCGATGGGTCCTGGCTCGATGGGTCCTGGTCCGTCTGCGATGGGTCCTGGCTCGATGGGTCCTGGCTCGATGGGTCCTGGTCCGTCTCCGATGGGTCCTGGCTCGATGGGTCCTGGTCCGTCTGCGATGGGTCCTGGCTCGATGGGTCCTGGTCCGTCTGCGATGGGTCCTGGTTCGATGGGTCCTGGGCCTGGTTCGATGGGTCCTGGCGCGATGGGTCCTGGCGCGATGGGTCCTGGCGCGATGGGTCCTGGCGCGATGGGTCCTGGCGCGATGGGTCCTGGTCCCTCTCCGATGGGTCCTGGTCCCTCTCCGATGGGTCCCTCCCCGATGGGTCCTGGCTCGATGGGTCCTGGCCCCTCGCCGAGTGCTCCTGCGCCTTTGAG
>JAVFAO010000380.1:0-6895 GCA_034002465.1 Myxococcota bacterium | reverse complement strand
GCGGGCGGAGAGGGGTCAGCGCATCGCGGTGGCAAAGCCCGAGCTGGCGCAGGATGCGCGGCTGATGGCGCACGAGGCGGCGCACTTGCTGCAGCAGCGGGGTGGCGCCACGCTGCGGGTGGAGACGCCGAGCACAGGAGAACTGGAGGCGAGGTCGAGGGCTCGAGGCGACCTCGAAGCCGAGGCCGAGGCGGTGGTGTCGGCGTTTCTGGGGGGCAAGGCCGATGAGGGTTTGCAGTTGAGCGCAACGAGCCAGCGCTGGCTCTATCAGAATGCTGCGCCCAGCGAAAAGGAAAGCCCAGAAAGCGAGAAGAAGGGTTCGACAAGCGAGGCGGCTCAGGCTCCACAACAGCTCTCAAACAGCGCTGACGAAAGCGGTGTGGAGGGGGCCCTGCTTGCGGGGGCAGAGCCAGATGAGTGGCAACGGTACCACAAAGGACTCGAAGCGCGATATCAGCATCGTCTCCAGGAACTGGACCAAGCAGTGGAGAATTGGGAAAATCAGGGCGTTGCCGCAGCAACATGGATCGAGTGGATGGCAAAGTTGCTCGCTGCCCACAAAGACTGCCAGACGGCCATGGAGCGGGACCTTCACACCTATCAGGCCAGGTTTGCCGCGAAATATGTAGAGCTAGCGCAGGGCGGCAAGTCGCGGGCAGAGCTGTTTTCATTGTACCTGGACCTCGAATCAGAGCTAGACGAGTCGTTGTGTCGTCATCGTCCTCTTGGTGTATCCGTCTACGCCAATGCGCTGTCGCCAGAAATGGCGATCCACTTTCGCGCCGAGATTGAAGGAGACCTTGGGGCGGCGTGGAGCGAGTTGGAGCGAATCGTTGCATCGGCCATTGCACAGGTGCAGGAAATGGGCTTCAACGCGGCCTGGCAACAAGAGGTTTCGGTCGAACTAGACAGTCATTGTTCGGCCTTGTCGAAACTCGGCATGCAGTGGCTGGAGGCATTGCAAGAGGCACGCACCGCGGAAGACCTTCGTGTCCTTGTCCAACGCCGAGAGAGCGAGCTCGAGCCGATGCGAGTCCAGTGGGACGCTCTCGTGCCGCATTGGACACAGCTTCGTTTGCAACGGGAGGTCGAGTCGCTTGAGGCTGGTCTCATCGAAGCCGAGCAAACCGATGAAGCAAGGCTCCGTGGTGAGGACGAGAGTGGCGCCAAGGGCTTATTCAAGACACCAGGTGAAGTCGAAGCCGCGCGTGTTCTCTGGCTGGCTCGCCTGGAGGCGGCCTGGCAGGTGGACGCAGAGGCGGTGTCGAACTGGGCGATGGGCAACCAGCCAGGAGATGGCACCAAGCTCTCTGGTGAGCAACGTATCCTCGCGAAGACGGGTATGGTGAAGCCCACCGATCCGGACACGCCACAGGATAAGAAGCGGTACACGTCTCTCGAAATGCGCAAAGCAGTGGTGGAGAAGGCCACTGAGTTCTCGATGGTGAGCCGTCTCCTGCTCCAGGGGGCATTGGAAGGCAAGCGCCGCTTCGAGCTGATGCGTCGCGCGATGCGAGAGCCTGAACTCAACCCGGGACAACGGCGGACGCCTGGAGACCTCAAGATCTCAGGAGCGATTTCCGCTTATCGGTCTTTGACAGAACAAGTAACGAAGTGGAACGGTCAGGTCGGAAAATCAGGGACTCTCGATCCCGATGCCGCCCCTCGCGAAACGGAGGCGGTCGAGCGAGCACAGCAGAACGTCATTTCTAAGGACGGCCGAGCAGCGCCGACCACCTCTCGTCACGGTTGGGGGACCGAGTACGACATCGGATCAACCAATTCCGGCGACTTCAAAGAGGGTGGAGACTATTCCCCACACTTCCTTTGGCTCCAAGAGAACGCGTGGAAATACGGCTTTTTCCGACCATACGGAGATCCGAGCCGAATCAACTGGACGACTGCGGCCGAGGAGGGGCAGAAGCGTGTCGCAGTCAAAGAGGAGGAATGGCATTGGAGCTACTATCCGGTATCGCAAGCATTCTGGGAGCTGCTTCGCCGTCATTGGACAGAACACGAAGTGCGCGTGAGAGCCGTTCTCGAGGAGCGCTACCCCTCTGAGATGGTGCAGGTTCCAGATCGGGACCTGCCCCCACCAGACGGCGAGTCGAAGCCTCGCATGATTTCAGTTCCCAAAACCAACGCGAACGGCGAGCGTTTCCGCGACAAGCGCATCTCTTGGGTTGAGAATCACCTGTATATGCTGCACGAGGGCGTCCATCGCGAGCTGGAAGCTCAACCGTAGGAGAAACCGAGATGCGAAGTGTCTTCAGAGTAGCGCTTGGCTTGACGGGCATCCTGATTGCTTCCTCCTGTCAGAGCGGGCTCAGCTCCGACGAGCATCCGCTGTCACCGCCTTCGCAAAGTACGACCATCCAGACTCAGAACCTCATTCCGAACAACTCCGCTGTTGTTGCGAAGAATACATGCAAGCTGAGTATTGACGATGCGCTTCGCGTTGCAATCGGCGGATCGGGGTGTTGCGTCTGGCGAGGAGAGGGCCCTATCGCTTGTGTGGGATCGCTCGGCGAGGTGTTACCACCAATGAGTCACGTCGGAGAGTTATGGCAGCGAGGTGGTGTAGCCTTCGTTCACCAAAAGTGCACGGCATCATTCGTTCCCACAACAACCTCTCAACAGGGAGTCTATTCAGCGTCCACCCCCATCTCGGTGGATCTCCATCTCGCTCCCAAGAGTGTGGGAATGGGGGATGATCACGCGTTCTTCTTGGCCGAAGAGCAGCTCTACGTCTGGCGCTTCAAGGGCCCGCAACCCCAACCCCTCGAAGACGCGTTGATCCTTGATGCGCCAGGGGCACGCCAGGCCGCCTTTCGCATCGACCAAGGCTATGTGGTCCTGGACGACGGTAGTGTGACCCGCTGGCTCAACACCGCCGCCGCCCTCCCCCCGACATCAGCAGGAGGAGAAAGCACCAACACACCACCCGCACTTACCCCACCGTCCCCACCCCCCGCCCCGCAAGAAGCCTGGCGCAAAGAGGCCTTCCCGCTCGATGACGTTGCCTACATCCTATCTGGAGGACATCATTTCTGCGCGATAACCCAAAGCCATCGGGTTCTGTGTTGGGGCTCCAATCGGGTTCACCAACTTGGACAGGATAGCTCGCTGGCTGCATCGGAAACCCCTGTGGCGGTGGACGTCGAAGATGTCGCCGAGCTTGCGGTCAATGGGAACTACGCCTGCGTCCGCCACACAAAAGGCGGCGTCTCTTGTTGGGGAGACGTGCCCTGGCCCACCTTCGAGAACGGACCAGGAGCTGCCTCCGAGGATTATCCCGTCACCAGCACCCCGACGCGTATTCCCCAGATTGAGTCCGCTGTCGACCTTGCTCTCGGTGCGCTGGAGATGTGTGTCGTGCTTGCGGATGAACGTGTCCTGTGCTGGGGCGACAACTATTTCGGCCAGCTTGGAGTCTCTTCGCCTGTTCAGGAGAGCGAGACGCCGCTGCGTATTCCGATGATTGACGACGCGAAGGACCTGGCCCTTGGCGACCAGCACGCGTGTGTGATTCGAAAGGACGACACCATCTGGTGCTGGGGCAACAACGAGGTGAAGGATTACGAGCCGGTCTTGGGTGCGGTGACGAACTGGAAGCACTGGGCCGTTCCTCGCCAGGTGGAAGGCTTCGACGATGCGCTCAAGCTCTTTGTGAAGAACAATCAGTGCTGTGCCGAGATGAATGACCGGACGATTCGCTGCTGGGCTGATACTTTCGACTTCTATGTCGATTATCCTGATGGCCGAGAAGAGCGCCTCGCTCTCGAGCAGCTCGACGATTTCTCGGTTGCAAGGGAGAGCGTCGTGGCGCTCAAGAATGGCGAGGTCTTTCTTTGGGAAGGCGGCAACGAATCCTGCGCCCTCTTCACCCACCAAGGACTGGCCAAGGTCACACGCGTTTCTTCAGGACATTCGCACAGTTGCTTTCTCGATACGAAGAATCGCATGCTCTGTTTTGGGTGGGCCGGGTGCGCGATGAGTGGCCGGACCGATGACGGTGATTACTCTCTCGTCAGCAAATGGGTGAGCGGTCTGCGGCGTGGAATTGTCGAGATGGTGTCGGGAGACCAGCACAACTGTGTGCGCTATCGTAACGGCGAGGTGGCCTGCTGGGGGTGCAACAGCGAGGGCGAGCTTGGCCTCGGGCACCAAGACGAGGTGGAAGGGGCGCAGGCTTTGCCAGGGATCAGCGATGCCATTGGACTGGCGCTGGGGACTAGCTATAGCTGCGTGCTGCATGCGGATCAGACGGTGAGCTGTTGGGGCAAGCTCACCGATGGGACGAGGACGATGCACGAGAGTTTGCTCCCAAGTCGCATCGAGGGGCTCGAGCAGGTGGTGCAGGTGTCCGTCGGCGAGGACTTTGCGTGCGCTCGCCATGCCGATGGCGGGGTCTCGTGTTGGGGCTTCAGCTCCAAGGGACAGCTCGGCATCCCCAACCGCAACCAGGTCGTGGAGCTGGATTGGAGAGCCATGCTCGGACAGGAATGAGCCCGCCGCCTGGCTGGGAATGGCAAGCAGTTGATTCAACAAGCGTTTCTTAATCATCCAAGGTATCGTCGCTTTCGAATCGCTGGCCAATGGCTCAAAGCCATAGTGCTGCGTTCGGGCCTCATCACGCTCCTCACGGCTGCCGAAGTGGGGGCCTTGGAGGACACCTTCTTCACTATCGAAGGGATATTGAAGAATGCGGCAAAGGATCGCGATGCGGAAACGCAATTCGCCTCGGTGCTGGGAATCGCTCAACCGTTTGGTGAAATGAACATGGCTGATTCACAACGAGTTGCAGTCGTTCAAGAGCTGATTCGCTTGGTCGTGTCGCAACGAGTGAAGCCCTGACCATGAAAACAATACCGTCTCTGAGCTTGGTGATACTAGCGTTGGGCTTCGCGTCTTGTTCTGGGCCGGTCGCGTCCGTTTTGTCGCGAAGTGAAAGGCTTCGGCTTGAGTTCGCGCAGACCTGTCCCGGCCCCTCCACACCCGACAGTCTCATTCGTGCTCAGCGTGGAACGCTCGCCTGTGGAGCAGGTCTGGTTCTCGTCTCAGAACCGAGGTCCGTGTATTCTACTGACATCGTTGAGATGTGTGTCGACGAGAATGGCTGGGCTCAAGGCGAGTTTCGGGTATGGAGCATCGACGGAGCGCTCCTCGTGACTGGAAACAGAAGAGATGGACTCGCTGACGGACTGATTGTCGGCTGGGGACCCTCTGGATTTCCTGCATATTGTTACCTTGCCAGGGGTGGCAAAAGGGATGGATTCATGCTGGTCTGGCACGAGGCGGATCAGCTTGCATCGAGCACCCAATTTCGGGATGATCAACTACACGGCGAGGAGCTGCGGTGGGCACCAAATGGCCAGCTCCTCGTAGAGGGCGAGTATTTTAGAGGCCAAGCGGTGGGCACCTGGCGGTACTGGAACGCCGACGGGGTGTTTCTGGGCTCCTACTTCCTGCAGAATGGCACAGGGAAAAGGCGCGGCTGGCACGACAATGGCGTCCTCGCCTGGGAAGGGGAAAGCGAGCATGGTCTGGAGGTAGGCTCCTGGCTCTTCTGGAACGACAAGGGAGAGTTGCTTGGGTGGTGCGACTACCACGACGATGGGAGTGCGAACTGCGAAGGCGAGACTCGAGGCGTCTCGAGACCTTCGCTCGACGAGACTTGGCGGGAGATGCAGAAGCAACAATGATCTTCCTGGGTTCGGACAATGGCGCGGGTCGGCGGCAGGTCTATGCGGCGCATGCGTACAACGTGAATACGGTGACGCTGCTCGACAAGTCGCAGCCAGGAGGCGGAGACTCGCTGCGAAGCAAGTCCGGTAGCCCGATGAAGTTGGCGCCAGGGGACGTAGCGTCGCGGGCCGCAGAGATCGACCCGGTGGCGTCGAGCGTGGTACTGGAGAACCCCCACGCTGGCAACGAGCCATACATGAACGGCACGGGTCCGAAGGACGGCAAAAACGACGGTCGCTTCACGCTGCCCCTGGACGCGTTCCTTCGCAACTCGGAGCTCTCAGGTGACTGCTGTCGAATGCCTCTGCTGCGGCGCACGATGCATCCACATCGCCAGTGTCGGAACCCGCCGCCCCATCCTCGACGTAGCGCTGCTACGCCTCCGGTGTGTCGTCAGAACCCTCCTTGGCGCTGCGGCGCCTCGTCCGCCTCGCGACGAGGCCGTCGACACCAGTCACCTTGTGTTGCCACGGTCCAGCAGCCCGCCGCAACCACCGGTGGGGGGGCAAGTGGTTGATTCAACAAGCGTTTCCGAACCATCCGCGGTAGGGAACGTGGGTCTGGGAGCAGACGCTGTGGAGGGGGCCGCGCCAATGGAAGAGAGGCCGCTGGCGTCGGCGCTTCCGGCGAGCCGCATCAGGTCGCTGACGGGTGTAGACCTGGCCGGTGTGGGGGTGTGGCACTCTACAGAGCTCGGCGGCAAGCGGGCGCGGGCGGAGCGGGGTCAGCGCATCGCGGTGGCAAAGCCCGAGCTGGCGCAGGATGCGCGGCTGATGGCGCACGAGGCGGCGCACTTGCTGCAGCGCGTTCTCCAATCAGCCTACTCCAAGGTGGCGCTGCGAAAGGCCGTTCCAGAAGCATCAGATGCAGTGCGAGACACAGCAGTGGTCCTTCAACTGCTCACTCCAGACGAGCTGAACGAGCTCCGGGACCTCCAGGCCAAGAATAGTGCGAACGACCTCATCCTCGTTCAGGCATTGTTTTGCATGGTTGGGGACCGCTTCGTTCACAAGTCGGGCAACCAACGTGCAGGAGAGCCTGGTCCATCGCCAAAGGAAGCCGAGACGAGCCAAGCACCGAACAAAGCCGTTGCCGAGCAGCCCACGGCTGAAGAGGAATACTGGGCACACACCATCTTGTCGGACTG
>JAVFAO010000379.1:0-6910 GCA_034002465.1 Myxococcota bacterium | reverse complement strand
GACGTCGCGCCACGCCAACTATCTGTAGTGTCTTTGGAAGCTTGCCATCTCTCTCCAGGCGTGCGAGCGCAGGCAGGATCTTGCGTTGGGCGAGGTCGCCAGTGGCACCGAAGATGACGAGCACACCCGTGTCGGCTTGTTTCATGGCGCTACTCCGCGATGCTGCACGCGTCCGCTCTGACGAGGCCAAGAAGAATGCTTCCCGTGTCGTGCCAGGGTTTCTCGCCGGAACGCACGAGATTTCAATACATTGACAGTCTGCAGTGGACCTCCTCTCAGGCCACGACTGCGAGAGACCACCTCGAGGACGCCGCAGACGTCGGCAGGTGGTGAGCGCCTGCCAATGTTGGGCCGCCTGCCGACGAGGCAAGGGCGCAGCGCGCAAGAATCGCCCGTGCGCTTTTCGACTCGCCCACTGACGTGTTCCTGAACCACGCCCGCCCTGAAGCGGACGCACCCAGAGCCTTGCAAATAAGCGCTCCCGCATTCCCCATCGTATTCCGATCGATTTCAATCAACTATCATCATCCCCGTTCTGGAGGCGAGCATGCGGTCCACGCTTGCAGTCTCAGTAGATGCGCCTTCGGCCTTGTGTTAGGGTGCCCAAGGGTGTCAGTGTACGTCACGGAAACCATGAGCGCCTCGAAGACCAACAACCCAGCGACCGAAGACAGCCGGCTCAAGCCTCGCTCGGAGTCCGGGTTGTTCGTGGCGGTCAGCCCGCTCGCAACGGACGACACGCCCGCCGAGCCCGCTCTGTTGAGCATGCCCGAACGCATCGATCAGCTCGAGTGGGAACGAGATCAGCTCCGCGCCCAGCTCGCCGAACGCGACGACCGACTGCAAGCCATCCAAGAGATTGGTGTGGCCCTCAGCTCTGCCATGTCTCGCGACGCTGTCTTGGCGCTGATCGTCGACAAGACCACCTACCTGATGCGCGCCGAACGCTCCACTGTCTTCCTCCTCGACGAAGACAAACAGGAGCTCTGGTCCACCGTCGCGCAGGGCTCGAAGCTTCGCGAAATCCGCCTGCGCGTCGGTGAGGGCATCGCCGGCTGGGTCGCCAAGACAGGAAAATCGCTCAACATCAAGGACGCCTATCGCGACGACCGCTTCAACCAAAGCATCGACGCCATCACCGGCTTCCAGACCCATAGCTGCCTCTGTCAGCCCATCCGCAACCGCGAACGCAGGATTCTCGGCGTCCTCCAAGTCCTCAACAAACGGGAAGACTACTTCACCATCGAGGACGAGAACCTGCTCAGCATGATCGCCAGCCAGGCTGGCGTTGCCATCGAGAACTCCACCCTCTTCTACTCTGTCATCGGTAAGAACGTCGAGCTCGAAGAATACAAAGAGCGGCTCGAGCAGAAGATCCGTGAAATCGATCTGCTCTACGAAATCGAACGCGAAGCCTCGCAGGCCGCAAGCCTCGACGCCCTCGTCTATTCGATTGGAGAGCGCTGCGTCGATGCCCTCGAGACCGAAGCCGCGCTACTGCTGCTCAGCAGCGAATCTGGCGAGGCCCTCTTTCTCACCCGCCGCCTCGGACGCGGACGCGGCTTCGACCACCAGCGCTTCGAGCATCCCATCGAGAGCAGCCTCGCCAGGCGAGTCCTCGCCTCCGGACAAGCCCTCATCGCCGATGACCGAAACAGCGCAGAGCTACGCGACCCCGCCCTCGACAAGCTCGGCGTGCGCGTCCGCTCCGCTGTCGCCGTGCCGCTGCAGGCCAACGACCAGCTCCTCGGCGTGCTCGAGGTGGTCAACAAGACCGGCTTCGTCGAGGGCATCGGACACCGACGCTTCGAACACGCCGATCTGAAGCTGCTCACCGTCATCGGCTCACAGGTCTCCAGCGCGGTCACCAACCACCTCTATCGCGAACGACAAGAAAAGGCCCAGCGCCTCTCTGCCATCGGCCAGATGGTCTCGAGCCTCTTGCACGACCTGCGCACGCCCATCTCCATCATCAGCGGCTACGTCCAACTGATGGTCCGACAAGACAACTCCTCGCTTCGCGCCGAATACGCCGAGGCCGTGCTCAAGCAGTTCGAAACCCTCAACAGCATGGCCCGCGAAATCCTCGCCTTCGTGCGCGGCGACTCCACCGTCCTCATCCGCCGCGTGCTGATGAACCGCTTCATCGATGAAGCGCGCCAGATGCTGCAGAACGAGCTCATGGGACACGACATCGAGCTGCACATCGACGCCCGCTACAAAGGACCCGCCCGCTTCGACGAGGTCAAGCTCAAGCGCGTCTTCGCCAACCTCGGACGCAACGCCGCCGAGGCCATGCCCGACGGCGGACGGCTCGAGGTCCGCATCGAGAAGAGCGAGCAAGGCGCTGAGGGAACTGCCCAAGCGCCCAATCGACAAGAACTCGAGGGAGCAGGCCAAGTGCCCAATCGACAAGAACTCGAGGGAGCAGGCCAAGTGCCCAAGCGACAAGAAGTCGAGGGAGCAGGCCAAGTGCCCAAGCGACAAGAACTGCTCTTCTCCTTCCGCGACACCGGACGCGGCATCCCCAAGGAGATTCAACCCCAGCTCTTTCAGAGCTTCGTTACTCAGGGCAAGAAAAACGGCACCGGTCTGGGGCTCGCCATCGTCAAGAAAATCATCGATGAGCACCACGGCTGGATCACCTACACCAGCGCCGAGAACGAAGGCACTGAGTTCCGCTTCGGACTACCCTTCGAGCCCGAGAACAGTTGACCATGACCCGCTTTTCCCACACCCTCCGTTCTCTCTTGCATTCGTTCGCTCTCGGGCACCGACCTCACGCCCGCTGCAAATCCTTCGGATTGGCGCGAGGATGCGAGCCCTTCGCTCACTTTCTATTGCTGCCCATCCTGCTCAGCAGCTTTGTCTGCGCCTGCTCGGCCCCACCCAAGCACACCCAAGATCCAAGCCAGTCCGCAAACACGCCGGCTCCTGACGACGGACAGCGTGAGCAGCAGAAAACGGCGCAAACGGCCGAAAGCAGCCAAGCCCCGCTGCAGCGCCCCAGCCAATTTGCCGAGCCCTCCGAGGAGCAACAGCTCCTCCTGGCCGACGGCATCGGGCTCTTCAGCCGCGGTGAAAACGAGCTCGCCGTCGTCACCCTCATCGCCCTCGCCCGTACCCCTGAACCCAGCATGACGCGCCTGCTTGGCGTCCTCGCACTCGCCCAGCTCTACGTCTCCGAAGATGACCGAGCACGCGCCCTGGCCACCCTCAAAAAGTACCGCGACCACTTCCCTGTCGAAGAAAACTACCAAGCCATGCTCGCCGCCCTCTACGAGCTCAACGCCGAGCCACAAGCCGCCATCACTGAGCTCGAGAGCCTCGCAGAACACATCCCCGCCGTCCCCGAGGTCCTCGCCAAGCTCGTCTACCTCTACCACCAGCAAGCGCAGTTCACACAACGAGACGACGCTGCACGACGCTACGAAGTGCACCTGCAAGCCCTGCTCGAACGACTCGCTGAGCCCAACCTCTCCAAACAGGACGCCCTCAGCCTCATCCAGCGCATGGTCAGCATCCAGGACGAGCGACTGCTCGGCAGCTACCTCGCCTTCATCGCCAGCGATGACCTCGAAATCGTCGGCACCGTCGTCGAAGAGCTCGTCAATTACGCTGACCCGAGCTACGCCAAGGCCATCATCGAGAAGGCCATCGAAGCAGAGCAACGAGAGGAAATCCGCAACGGACTCAGCCAGGCCGCGACCTATCTGCAGTCCGCCGCCCCGAACGACTCCGCCCTGAAGATGCCCTTCGAGCCCTGATTCGAAGGGTACAAGAGGGGGATGCGGCCAAGCGCCCAATCGACAAAAACTTGGGGGAACTGGCCAAGCGCCCAATCAACAAAAACTTGGGGGAACAGGCCAAGCGCCCAATCGACAAAAAATGCAATCGCTCTTCCTGCGCATCTTCCTCTCTTTTTGGGGCGCCATGAGTGTCATCGGCGTCTCCTTCGCGCTCATCGCCGCCTCGGACGAGCACTCCCCCCGACGCGAACGCTTCGAATTCCTCGCCACCCAAGCCCTCGAGCTCGAAGCGAGTAGAACCGAGCAACTGCTCATGCAGGGCGACACAGAGGCCGCCGCCGAGCAGTGGAGAGCCCTCGAATCACGGCTCCTGATCCACGCCCACCTCATCGAGGTGGACAGCATCGATACGCACCACGAGCTCCCCAAACCCCTCGTGGAGCTCGCACGAGAACTCGCAGCCATGGATGGCGAAGAGGCGTGTAAACCAGAAGGGTTGCGAGCAGGATGCGAGCAGCAACGTCTGCGTGACGCTTCCTCGGCCTGGCAAAGCTACGACGATTATCACGGCTTCGTCGCCGCGCTGCCTCGCGCCATGCCCACCCACATCCTGATCGTCGAGCTACCGCGCCCCAAATGGTGGGACTTCGTCTTCTCTCCCACCTCCCTCTTCCTGCGCCTCTTCATCATCCTCGCCACCTCGGGGCTGGTCTGCTACGCCCTCGCCCGATACATCGCCAAGCCCGTCATGCACCTGCGCGACGCCACGCACCGCCTCGCTGCGGGTGAGTCGAGCGTCAGAGTTGGGCCCAAGCTGCGCCGACGACGCGACGAGCTCGGCACACTGGGGCGAGATTTCGACAGCATGGCGCAGCGTCTCGAACAGCTGCTTGCCGCACAGCATCGCCTCCTGCGCGACGTCTCTCATGAGCTGCGCTCACCGCTGGCGAGGCTCAACGTCGCCCTCGAGCTCGCCAGAACCGCCAACGAAGCTCAGCAGTCTCGTGAGATGCTCGACCGGATCGAGCGCGAAAGCGAGCGCCTCGCCGCCCTCATCGCTCAGCTCATGACCCTCACCCGCATCGATACCCAAGGAGAGCGTTTCCCCAAGCAGACTGTGGACCTCTCAGAGCTGCTGCGCGAGCTCGTCGAAGACGCCCGCTTCGAAGCCCGAGCCCTCGACAAGGACGTCTCTCTCGAAAGCGAAGATGGAGTCCGTGTCCACGGCGTTCCAGAGCTGCTGCGCAGCGCCATCGAAAACGTGCTGCGAAATGCGCTGCGCCACAGCCCCGTCCACGCTGAGGTGCAGGTCCGTCTGTTGGAGAGCGAGGGCGCCGCGCAGATTGTGGTGCGAGACTTCGGGGAGGGTGTGCCAGAAGCGCTCCTGAGCCAAATCTTTCAGCCTTTCGTCCGCGTCGAGGAGGCCCGAGACAGACGCTCCGGCGGCACCGGGCTGGGGCTCGCCATTACCGAGGGTGCCATGCGCCTGCACGAAGGCTGGGTGAAAGCCGAGAACATGCCCGAAGGTGGTCTGCAGGTGCTGATGTGCCTCCCACTTCAGCGTGCATCGCTGCAGTGAGCGAGCTCCTCGGGAGTGTCCGTCGAGCGATACAGAAAAGATTAGGATTCCAAAGGGCTGGCCCTTTGGCGGGGTGTGGGGCAGCGCCCCACGACCCACACGATACGTATCAAGCTGACAGGTTTCCGTCCGCCCCAACCAAGGCATTGTGAATGACCACAGGGTGTGGTTCCGCGTCGTTGCAGAGGGGCGAAAGATTTTTCGCCCCTACAAATGCATCGTAGATGTCAACAGTGTTGGTGGGCGACGGTGTGTTGGGGCGAATAATCATTCGCCCCAACCAAGGCGCCGTGATGACCACCGACCGTTCGGAAACGGCTTGTGGCTGTGCGGGTACGCCGCGAATTCGACGTGTTTCCGCTCGTAACCGCACACAACCGGAATGCGAGGCGTCTCGAGTGGGCACGAAGACAAATCAACGGGATGTTCGAGTCGCTCGCAGAGCGCGGGCAATGTCGAAGTCACTCACCGCAACTGTACGACGCTCCAATCCCGCTCAGCAGGTACGAGGCCCCCGGGGGCAGTCCCTCGAGCCCCTTGAATACGGTATCCAGAAGCTCCACGTTTCGCGCCAGGCTCGCCGCTTCGAAGAGGGCGCTCACATCGCCGCTCGCGTCGGTGTCGATGTCCAGCGACACTGCCCCCTGCGCACAGCTTCGCTTCACCTCGTCGACCTTCACCCACTTGATGGAAGGCTGCGCGGTGGTGCGATAGTGGATTTGACGGGCCTCCAAGTCATAGACAATCTGCCACTTCGTATACGTCGTCACGCGCACGCTGTCCAAGGCCTCGAAGGCCGCTTCCACAGTGCCAAAGGAGAGCCCCGCAGCGGTGCGGGCAAAGCGGGAGAGCGAGGTCTTGTCCGAGGGCACAGCGTCCCTCCCCCCAAAACCCTCTACCTGAGACAGCGCCGCCAAGGAGCTCGGGTAGTCATCGTTGGTGAGCGCCTTCGCGGGCAGCGCGTCGCCACGGTACAGCGCCCGCTTGCCATCGACGAACTCGAGCACCGCACAGTTGGCCTTCGCGTCGCAAACGAAGTAGTGCAAGGTCCCGTAAATCGAGCTGATGCGCAGCTCGCCGAGCAAGGCCTCCACCTCATCGAGCTCAGCGCAGGTGTCGAGCACCCGCTGCACCCACTGCAGCTCGTTGACCGCAGGCCGCTCGTCGGCAGGCTCATCCTCAGTCGAAGACAGCCACAGCACCTCGACCACCAAGCCCGCCTCGTTCATGCCGCCATTGGGAAACTCGCGACCGTACTGGTTGAAGGTGACGCTCGAGTAGCGCGACACCCACTGCGCCACCTCGCTACCGTCGAGCACCAGGCCTCGCTTGTGCAGACCGCTGGGATTGACGTAGACCAGCGCCTCCGCGCTGTCCCAGTCATAGCTCTTGCCGACCAAAGCGCCCTTCCCACCGTCGTCGGCGCAGAAAGCGGTGCAGGCGTGGCCTTCGCGAACCGACAGAACGAGGAGCAGCAACAAGGCCGTCAGGACCAAGCAGATACGCTGAAGCAATCGAAAGTGAGGGAAGGGCACGCATCCTCGCGCCAATCCGAAGGATTTGCCGCTGGCGCGAGGTCGGT
>JAVFAO010000378.1:0-6931 GCA_034002465.1 Myxococcota bacterium | reverse complement strand
TCGACGAGGATGGGGGTGTCGTCGTCGCTCTGGATGAGCGCCGGCAGGGCGTCCTTGAGCGGCACCAAGGCGTGCACCTCGGCGCTTGGCTTCAGGGTGCTGGTGGCGGGTGTGGGGTCGAGGCGCAGGTCGCGGGCATCGCGAGCGCTCTTGGGGCGATCTCTGGGGGCGGGCTCGAGCAGCGCCGTGAGCAGGCGGCGCATGCCGGCGGCCATGGGCAGCTCTTCGGGGAGCTCGATTCTCCCGGATTCGAAGGAAAACTCGCGTGGCGCCCTGCCGCTGACCAGGTTCAGCAGCGTAGCGCCGAGCGCATACAAATCACTCGCCGCGCTCACTTGCCCCAGGTACTGCTCGGGGGGCATGAAACCATGGGTGCCGACGATGGTCGAGCCCTGCTCGTCTGCGGGGCGCCAGCCGTCGCAGACCGAGCCGAAGTCGATGAGCACCGGCGAGCCCATGGGCCGCACGATGATGTTGGAGGGCTTGATATCGCGGTGAAAGACCGGCGGCGAGCTGCTGTGCAGGTAGTCCAGAATCTCTAAGATGCCGAGGCAGAGCTGAATCAACTCGGCCTCAGCAAACCTTGGCCCTTTCTCGATGCGCTTGGCCAGTGAGCTGCCTTCGATGTATTCCTGGACAAGCCCAAGGCTGGTGCGCTCTTGGCCCTTCGCGGAGAGCTCGAAGAAGTCGAAGAGCTTGGGGATGCCGTGGTGGTCGAGGGAGGCGAGCACCTTGGCTTCGCGCTCGAAGAGCTCGAAGTATTTCCAGCTCTCGAGGTGCTCGACCCTGAGCAACTTCAGGGCAACTCGGCGGCCTGAGGATGCCTGGTCCTCACAGAGGTAGGTCTGGGCAGATGCCCCGGAGCCGAGCAGCTCTAGGATGCGGTAGCGCTCGTGAACGAGCTCGCGCTCGAAGGGGGGCTTCTCGCTCATGGAAAACCTCTCGAACTGAGGATGTGGTTTGAATGGAGAATACGATTGTGGGGCTCTGCCCCATGCCCCGCCAAAGGGCTGTGCCCTTTGGAATCCCTTTTATTTTCGGATGCTTTGCTGCTTCGGTGAGGCGCGCAACTGCAGCAATAGCAGCATGGGCCAGCCCAGGTAGCGTTCGGCTCGGGGACAGCGCTCGGCGAGGGGCTCATCGGCGCGGTGCTCCTCGAGCTCAGTGAGCTGGAAGTCTGCGCGCAGCGCTGCCATGACGATGGCTCCCAGGGGGTGGTCGATGCTGCCGGGCACCACCAGCTCGCCGCTCTCGGGGTCGGTGAAGCGGGCTTGTGCTTGGCGCAGGAACATGGCGGGGTGCATGGTGGAGATGATGGCCCGGCCGTTGGCTCCGAGGACACGATGGCTTTCGGCAAAGAAGGCCGGGAGGTCGCTCAGGTGTTCGAGCACGAGGCTGCTCAGCACGAGCTCGAAGCTGCCTGTTTCAAAAGGCAAAGGCTGAGACAGGTCATGCTCGATGAAGGCCAGCTCGCCGAGCGGCTCGGGTCTGGATAGCTCTTGTCGCTGCCGCCATTGGTGGGCGGCACGGGAGAGCATCCCTGTTGAGAAGTCGAGAGCAGTGACCTGCGCACCTCGTGACGCTAGCCAGATGCTGTGACGTCCGGTTCCGCAGCCCAGCTCGAGCACGCGCCGGCCTCGAACGTCACCGACTGCGTTGCGCACGGCAGGGCCGTCCAAGTGGAGCAGGGGGTTGGGCTCATCGTCGTAGAGCGTTGACCAGCGGTCGTAAGCGGCACGGACGTGTTCGGGATTCATCGGCTCACGCGCTCCTCCGCCCTCCCCATTAGCAGAGCGACGGCGCTGTCACAAGCGGACAATGCCACTGCGCATGCTGTCGCAGCCGCTTCAAGCGTGCTAGTTTGCGAAACATCGCGTGAAGGCTTGGTCTTCTTCCTCGAGGTCGTCATGAACCAGCGTTTCGAGAGCAACCGTCACTACCTCGCCGTGGAGATGCAGGCACTGCGAATGCGTCTCGAGGCGTTCGTGTCCGCGCGGATGGAGGGCATCGGAGGTGCTCGCTTCGAAGCCCACTGTCGAGAGCAGCTCGACGCCCGTCGTTGGATTCGGGTCCGGAGGGAAGAGGCGTTGCAGGCAGGCATCAGCATCCCTTTTCACTCGCTCAGCCAGCGCTTCGAGTTGAGCGACGAGGAAGAGTTGCTCATTCTGTGTTTGCTGGCTTCGCACCTCTCGGCGAGGCTCTGGAGGGAGCTCCTCGCTTTGCAGGATGCGCCCTCCCGGCAGACGTTGAGCTGGGGATTCCTGGTCGAGCTCTTGAATCCTACCGAGGATTTGATGGATGTCGACGGTTGGTGTTCGAGCCATCAGCGGCTGCTTCGCAACGGCCTGCTCGTGATCGACGAGTCTGCCTTTGGGCAGGCGCGCATGAGCGCTGCCGTGCAGGTTCCGCAGTATTTGGCCGACTGGGCGCTCGCTCGCTATCCCGTGGAGCGCCGGTTGCGCCATGCCTGTGAGCTGCGCGAGCCTTGCGTGAGGCTCTTCGACCTGGTCTTCGACCAGGGTACACAAGCTCGCGTTGATGCTTTGCTCAGCAATGTTCTCGGGCGCGGCGCGGTCACCCAGGCGCAGGTCGACGTGCTGCGGGTCTTGATTTGGGGTCCTCGCGGCAGTGGCAAGACCAGCTTTGTTCGTGCCTTTGGGGAGCTGCTGGGGAAGCCCGTGTTTCTGGTGCATGCAGGTATTCTTGTGAATGCAACGGACGCTGCGCGTGATTTACGTTGTGCGCTGCGCAATGCAGAGCTCTGCGAAGCCGTGCTGTTGGTGGTCGCTGCGGCGCGCTTGTTCGAGGCGAGCTTGCTTCGAGACGAGGCGTTGTCGCTGTTCGAGAGCTATCGCGGTCCGGTCTTCTTCGAGCTGCGTGAGCTCTCGACGTGTCCGAGCAGCTTGCGAGAGCTCGTCAGTCAGGTGCTGCCGTTGAGCGTGTTGCCCGCGCCAGAGCGTGAGCAGGTGTGGGAGACGGCGTTGGCGGAGCTGGGTGAGGTGCCAGTGCCGGAGGAGATTCGCGAGGTGGCACGGGCCTTCGAGCTGACGGCAGGCGAGATCGAGCGCGCAGCGAGCTTGGCGCATGGGCGCGCGAAGCTACGTCGAAATCACACCGAGCTTGGTCGAGAGGATCTGCGCAGTGGGGCAAAGTCGCAGCTGCATGGGGGGATGGGCACGCTGTCGTATCGCTCGAGCGCGCGCGTTCTGGGGCTCGACGACCTGATTCTGCCAGAGCCGACGATGAAGCAGGTGGTCGAGCTGCTCGATGCCTGTCGGACCCGGTCGCAACTGCTCAACGATTGGGGTTTTGCGCGTCGCTTGGTGACGGGGCGCGGGATTGTGGCGCTCTTCGTGGGGGAACCGGGCACAGGGAAGACGTTGTGTGCGGAGATTCTGGGGCAGCTCCTGGAGTCGCCGCTGTTGATCGTGAGCGTGCCGGACATCATGAGCAAGTGGGTGGGGGAGACGGAGAAGAACATTCAGTCCTTGTTTGCGCAGGCGCAATCCGAGCGTGCGGTGCTGGTCTTCGATGAGGCGGATTCGCTGTTCACCAAGCGGGTCAAGGTCGAGCGCTCTACGGACCACTTTCAGAACGTGTCGGTGAACCTCTTGCTGACCGAGATCGAGCGCTACGAGGGGGTGATCCTGCTGACGACCAACCTCGAGGCCAACCTGGATCACGCGGTGGGGCGGCGGATCTTGTTCAAGCTGGAGTTTCCGCAACCTGGTGTGCCCGAGCGGGTCGCGCTGTGGAGGCTGCACATTCCTGCAGAGGTGCCGCTGGGGGACGAAGTAGATTTCGCGCGGCTTGGGGAGTGCTTCGAGCTCAGTGGAGGGCAGATCAAGAACGCGGTCTTGAGGGCGGCCTATCGCGCGCTGGCACAGGGGCGGTCGTTGTTCAGCGACGATCTCTTCGAGGCGGCGCAGGATGAGTCGCGCTCGGCGGGTCGCTTGGCGAGCGCGCGTCCTCTCGAACACTGAGCAGCTCAGGTCAGTTTTCCTTCGGGCGGAATCCCCAGGCGCGCGCGGGCATATTTGGCGTCGGTGTCCGCGCTGCTAAACCAACTCGAGCTGGCGTTGGCGTACCAGGCATCATAGACTTTTTGGGCGATCTGCAGCTGGACGCTGGTGTCGTGGGTGCTGATGAAGAGCTCGTTCTCGTGATTGGGGAGCTCCTCGCGCATGGCGTGGTGGATCTGGAGGTGATTGAGGAATGGCAGGCGTTCTTGAACCTCGTTGACGACCTTCATCCACCGAGCACTGCCGATGTCGAGGCCCTCCTTCCAGGCTTCGAAATCGGAGCCCAAGTAGCCTTCGAAACCGTAGCCGCTCATCACGCCTGCGCGCCAGGACGAATACGACGCATCGCGCGCCGGTGCCAAGGCTTTGAGGTCCGAGATCTGCTGGAAGCTCTTGTAGGCGCAGTACAACGTCAGCGCGCCGCCAGCGATGAAGAGGCCTGGAATCGAGAAGACGCCCGCCACGATTCGAGCGATGCTGGTGCCGAAGAAGCGAAGGACCTGTGGTCCATGTCGCTTCAGGATTTCTCGGCCGATGACCTGATAATTGGGTTCTACCGAAAAGCCAGCATCGACCGTGATGGAGCCAGAGATTCGGGTCTGGACGCCGTTGACCATGAGAAAATCGCGCTCTTTCATCTCAATCACGGGGGAGCTGCCAGTGACCTCGAGGCCAGGACCAGAGACGTCGAACTTGCCGGCCTCTGCGCTCGCTTTGACCAAGCTGACCTTGCCTGTGGCCTTGAACTGGTTCTTGAACTTGACCTCCACACCCACGGCGAGCGACAGGGAGTCCTTGGCTCCTTCGAGCTCCTCTCCCAGCTCCGGTACCAGCTCGACGCTCTCGACATCCCAGAAGGAGGCGTCTGCCTGCTGTTTCTCCTTGCCTTGCTTGGCTGCCTCTGCTGTCCAGAGCGAGATGGGGGGGGTCTTGATACCGATCGTGGTCTTCCCGCCGCCTCCCCCGGCTTCGATTTCAGGTCCCTCAGTTTCATTGGGCTGCTTCCAGCTCACCTTGCAGTTTCCCTCGATCTTACCTTTGCCGGTGCCCGTGACGTACGAGCTCTCATTGCCGAACTTCGGTCCCTCGAAGGAGTCGCTGTACTTGAAGGTGACGCTCTTGTCGGTGAAGGCCACTCCTCCTCCGGGCTTCATGCCACCATCCATCTGAACCGGGGCGTCATCTTTGAGGTTTGTCCGAATGTACGGGGCGAGGTCCGGGTGGAGGAGGTCGCCGTTCTCACCCTTCAGGGTCTTGCTTGCCTTCTGCTCGGGGACGAAGTCAGCCTTCTCCTTGGAGGCTTCCACGTCTTTGCCGGCTGCCGGAGCACCGGTTGGCGTGGCCTCCTTGGCGTCCTCTGCTTCCCCCTTCTGGCCAGGCTCTGAGTCTGCCGCTTCCGCGGCTTCGTCCCTCTGGCCATCCTGGGCCAGGCCCTTCTTCTCGGCCTGCTTGGGCGGGGACTCGAGCAGCCCATCGAGCTCCTCTTCTACCTTCGCTCCCGCGACCACCAAAGCAGCAATACGATTGGCAAATTGCTCACCTTCGTCGCCTGCATCGCCCACGCCGTCCTTCACTTTCTTGCCGTAGCGTTGCCATAGGACGTGCGCCGCTTCGTGCGCGGCTTTGAAGAGATCCGGGTCAGCGCCGAAACCGACCTTCTCCCCCTGGGCATAGGCGCCAGCACCCATCGCTTTGGCGGCCACCGCCGCGCTGCCTCCGACCTGTGCCTTCACTCCCCCCAAGCTGTGATGCCCGAAAGACTGCTGCAACCGTTCCAGAAAAGGCATTTGCCCCTGTGCGTTTTCGACGCCTTGGGCAGCCACCTTCTTGACTTGGCCCTTTGCTTGGGGTGCCTCGGGCGCTGCGGCGTCCTTGGCAGGTGCTTGCTCGGGAGCTGAATTCTGGGTTTGCTGCTGTTGCATGGGGGTCTCCATGGTCCAAAGGCCTCGCTCGAAACGAGCCGATGCTGTTGGAAGCATGGTAACGATGCTACCGGCGCCAGCTCACGCATGTCAACAGATGAGCGAAGCGCGACTGGCAAATGCTGATGGCTGCATGGAAGCGCTCTGCGCGAGAGCAGCAAGACCGCTCGCCATCCGGTGTCAAAAAACGCATGGATTCCAATGCGCTAGCCCCTTGAAGGAGTGCGGGAGCACCCGAGCAAGAGCGGCTCGAGAGAGAAGCCATGGTGGAGTGTCGCTTCGGAGCACGGCCACGGCTGGCCGTGACCCTACGGGGCACTTGCGTTTTCTCTGCCACTTCCCACTTTCCCTGCAGCGCTGCTTTGGACTACTGGCACTGGGAGGGTGGGACGATGATGCAGTCGAGCTGCAATACCTTGTTCATGTCGTTTCTCGTGCTGGCCTTTCCGCTCCTCTCGAGCTGTGTCGAGGAGACGGACAAGGTAGCGCTGCCGGAATCCAGCTATGCGTTCACCTCGACCTCGCAGAGCGCGTCCGACGTCCACACGCGGATGAGCTGCGGTTTCTCTCGTCAGGCCGAGACCGAGGGCCAGTATTTCGTCGATGGCCGCGCGTTCGAGCTCGAGGGCGCCACCGACCCCGCTGTGGTCATCCTCCATTTTCCCGGCACCCAGCAACTCGCTCCGGCGCCCGGTACCTACACCATTCCAGGGGAGGTCTCTCTGCGTTTGGTCATCAATCAACGTGCGACAGGGTTGCTTTCATCGAAGGAAGTCAGGAAACGACAGAATCGATCGCGGGCGACCGGCCGGTCGCCTATGAGTGTATTTGCAGTCGCCGCTCGCTGGGTTAGCTTCCCAGTGGGCGGTTCTCGCCGACGACGCTTTAGGTTCGCCTGCCCCATCGAGGGCCAGTAGGGGTCAATGAGCGCGTCGGTGAGATGGCTGCGAACCGAGGGCCATAGCGATGTCCCGGGGCTGTTTTGTA
>JAVFAO010000377.1:0-6954 GCA_034002465.1 Myxococcota bacterium | reverse complement strand
CGCAACAAGAGACGACGATCCGCGTGCGCGAGTGTGCGCCTGCTGACGCAGCGTTGTGGATGGACGGCATCTTGCTTCGCCCCCTTCCAGCTACCCCTGACGGCGCTTCACAAGAGGGCATCGCATATCGAGTACCCACAGGGGCTCGACGCCTGGAGCTTCGGCGCGCTGGATTTTTCTCACATCGACGCGATATTCTTCTCAGCGAGGAGCGCTCGTACCGTCTGAGTGTGGACTTGGTTCGTGATCTCTCTTCATTTTTCTCGCCCCCCCGCACCAGCCTCCGCGGGCCGCAGACCTCGCTGGGTACGCAAGCGCCTCCGTCGACGCCAGGCAGCGAAGGGAACAGCTCCTCTCCACGCTCCGACGGCAGTCACCAGGAGGGCACTCCATCCTCTGATGCCCTCACGTCGGAGCGGTGTCCGAGCGTAAGCGAAGCGGACTCCATCTCCGGACTTCGCGTGGGCTCGGAGAGCGAACGAATGCAAGACTACGTCAGACCTTGACGCGACAGGAATGGGCAAGATGGCCAGAGCGAATGACATTCTCGACGAGCTGGGCACGCTGTTTCGGGATCCCAGCGTAGACGACCTGGTGGTCATGCCCAGCGGTGAGGTCTATTTCGGCAGCGAGCTCGGCCGCCGGCCTGCGTCGACCTCGCTGACCCCACGCATGCAAGCCATGCTCGCCGAGAGTCTGCTGGAGCTGGCCCGCATTCGAGAAGCGGGCTGCTTCGAGGTGCTGCACGAAAAAGTGCTCTGGTCGCTCTCGCTACCGCCGCTGAGCTCGGGCTACATCATCCACGCCCGCCGCATCGACAGAGCACGTCGAATGCTGGGCGAGTTCGTCGAAGACGGCATCCTCAGCAGCGACTTCGCCCAGTCACTGGTCGGTGCCCTACGCTCGAGTCGCAACATCCTCTTGGTCTCTCCAGACCAACAACACATCAGCACCTTGCTCGACGCCATGCTCTCGCTCCTCGCCCCTGGCCTTTTAAGTTTTGTCATCGGGGACTTACGGGAGACCGAGCGAGATCTCGACATCGCCTTCGTCGAGCGCAGCTCCCTCGAGCTGCTCGACGCAGCCGGCGTGGTCTCGTTCCGCAAGATGCTCAGGCGCGCGCGTTGGGTCTTCATGGAGCGCATCGCCAACCCAGTCGACCTCGACTGGTGGTTTGGCGGCGATTTCTTTGCCCGCGGCCGCATCGGTGGGATGACCGCCGCCAACGCCGAGCAAGCCATCGAGCGTCTGGGCGCAATGCACCGTGCCCTCTTCGGCTACCAAGGCAGCGCCCCTTCGCTGCTCGACGCAGTGGTCTTCATCGAGCAGTTGCGCCCCGGTCGCTCCAACGCCGTTCACCTCAACATGCTCACCTCAGACACCGCCGACAGCAGCAGCGAGCCCATCCGCTCGCCCTCGGCAGAGCTGCGTTCGGCAAGCTTCGAGGTGCGAGGCGCGCCCGCGCCTAGCCCTCGTCCCACCAGCCGAGAGCTGCGCGCCGCCGAAATCCGCACCCCCGCACCCGGCGTCCCCGCCGTCGAGCCTCCTCGACAGCGCAGCTCGGGCATCTTCGATGGGGTCATGCGCCGCGCAGAGAGCTCCGACCGTCTGCCTGCCACTGAAGCGCCGCTTCGCAGCGCTTCAGGACACTACGAAAGCAGCCGCCCCAGAGAACCAGAGCCCCCACGAGGCCGTGGCATCGAACCTGAAGCAGCGCCCCGCTCACGCCCCATCGAGCCCGTCCGCGAAGACGAGGCGCCAACCGGGGCCACCATCACCACCGATCCTTCCATCCTCGCCGACATCAGCGCGCTGCGACGCCGCAACATCTCTGCCATCTCCGCCCAACAGGAAGCAGAAAGCCCACGGCGACGGCCGCTCTCGTCCTCTGGTTTGCTTCGGCCTCGCAGCAGCCACGAAGCCATGGCCAACCTCGAAGAGGTCGAGGCCGACTTCAGCCTCGATGATGCCCCCCCTACCACCAGCCTCAGCGACGCCGTCTCCTCCGCCTTCAGCGACTTCGGTGCCGAGCTCATGTCCAACGAGGCCCCTGCGAGCGCACCCGCCGCAAACCCCTCAGACATGATGTTCAGCCCAGGAGAACTCGACGACTTCCTGAATGATGGCGAGGACGCGCCCGCTGCCCCCGAACAACGACAACGAGGCGTCAGCCGAAGCGCTGGACCTAGCCGCTACAGCGTCGAAACCGCGCGCCACGACGCCGACAGTATCCGAGCACAGCGCGGACGATACCAACCAGACGCCTCACCACCGCCCAGTCCACCACCCTCCGAAACCGAAGTGCGCGCCTCCGGACGGTGGCGGCCCGTCGCTGGACGCGGAGCCGCAACCCCAGCCATCGCTCGCTCCGGAGAGCTGCGACGCTCCTCTCCCGAGATGCCCGCCGTCTCCGAACCACAGCCAGACTTCATGCAAGAAGGGACCCTCGACGACGTCGAGGCCCCCTTCGCTGACGAGCCAACCCGGCGCGCCGACTGGAGCGACGCCAAACCGCGAAAAAAACCCTGATCCTGTCAGGGAAGTTCGCAGTCCTCATCCAAGGGCAGCTCGCGCACCGCTGAAATGTTCGGACCGTTGGGACCAGCCTCCCCCGTCACACAGAAGAACTGCTCCCCGAGCTCGGCGCTCGCAGCAAAACTCTTCTGATCATATGAGGCTCGGTAGCAATACTGAAAAGCATGCTCGCGCAGCTCGAATCGCAGCGACGACCAGGGCTCTGCCTTCCAATTCGTCGAGCCAACGCTCGCCTTCTCCCGTTCGTCCCCTCCCGCTGAGCAAACCCAAGAGCGCGCCGGAGGAAAGATCCCCGTCTTCACCTCCATACCCCCGCGATCGACATGCTCATCCGAATAGTAGGTCCGTGCCCCAGAGGCAATCAAACCCAGGTTCTGCTTCCCCTCCGTCGACATCGCGGCGCTGCGGGTCGCCTGCGCCTGCTCGACCTTCTTCTCCACCGCCTTCTCGGTTGAATTGCAGCCCCAGAAGACAAACAAACTGAGAAAACAGGCCAGGGACCCAATCGACAAAAAGAATGACACCGGCACCACACTCTTGGCTCGCATGACTGCTTCCTTCTAGATAGGCTCCAGGAGAACGGCTCGCGACGAAGCCCAACGACAGGCAATACGACCGAGCCACCGCCAGACTAGCCGCTGTGCTGTACGGGTCAATCCCAGACCAAGTCGAAGCGCGAAGCGCGGACTTGACACACAACAAGACTCACGAACCGTGTGCGCGACACGAAAGTCGCTCTACCCGTTCGCTTCACACCACTTCACCACACCTAGTCCGCGTTGCCGAGTCCTCTGACGCGGCACGCCTCTTCACGTAGATCCTTCAAAGCCCCGAAGCGTTCACCCTGTCGCTGCTCTTCGCCGAGCTGACGTCGGCCGATTCACCATAGGAGCCCCCATGAACAAGCACAGCCTCACCGCCATCCTCGTTGGCCTCGGCCTCAGCTTCGGCCTCTACTACATCTGGTTCCTCGCCCAACAACGCGAGATGGGAAGCCCCCAGCTGCCTGAAACGGTGGCACGCAGCGCCGAAAACCCAAGCGCCACATCAACCGTCAGCTCCGCTCAAGGCGCAGTCTCCATCGAAGCCCGCATCGCCTCCACACACCTCAGCGCTGGCGCAACCCGCACACACGTGCTGCTGCATGCCCGCACTGGAGACTCAGCCACCCGCACCGTTCGAGTGCCCAGCAATGTCGTCCTCGTCATCGACCGCTCCGGTTCGATGGCTGGCGCCTGGATCGAGAACGCCAAGCTCTCTGCCGAGCACGTCCTCGACAGCCTCCAGGACGGCGACAGAATCGCACTCATCAGCTACGCCACCGACGCTCAGATCGACTACCCCAGCACCCTGCTCAACAGCAGCTCCCGCTCGGCGGTCCGAAACACCATCAGAAACCTGCGCGTCGGCGGCGGCACCTGCATCTCCTGTGGCCTCACCATGGGCCAAGCGCAGCTCAGCAAAGGCCAAGCCGAGAGTGGCGTGAGCCGCGTCATCCTCTTCTCCGACGGCCAAGCCAACACCGGCATCGTCGATCTCGACCAGCTCGCCAGCCTCGCTCGCGACATCGAGCGCTCCGGCTCCACCGTCTCCAGCGTCGGCGTCGGCCTCGACTACAACGAGAGCCTGATGATGCAGCTCGCCGTCAGCGGCAACGGCAACCACTACTTCGTCGAGAACCCCACGCAGCTCGCCTCGATCCTGAAAGAAGAGATGAACAGCCTGCAACAGCTCGTCGCCAAACGCGTCGTCGCCACCTTCGAGCTCGCCGAGGGCGTCACCTTCATCAAGGGCTATGACCGCCCCTTCGAGGTCGAAGGTCGCCGCGTCTTCGTCTCCCTCGGCGATATGCCCGCCTCCTCCGAACGCACCGCCCTCTTCGAGGTCTCTCTGCCAGCAGGCCCCGAAGGGATGCGCATGCTGAGCACCCTCTCCGTCGGCTACGAAGACCTCGTCGCCTCCAAAGCACAGCACGTCGAACACAGCCTCTCCTACATCGCCACATCCGACCTCGAGTCCATCAACCGCGGCGTCGATCACGTCGTGCTCGCCCGCCTCGAGCAAGCCAAGCTCGCCGACACGCTGGCAGAAGCCAATGAGCTCATCCGCAACGGCGACGTCGAACAAGCCAAAAGCACCGTGCGAAAGCAGATCCAGCTCAGCCGCGACAACAACATGGTCTACGGCTCCACCAACCTCAACCTGCAGATCGAGATCCTCGAAGAAGCCGCCGGCGAGATGGATGCACCCGCCATGGCCACCGGCAAAGGACGAAGCGCTGGCGTCAAGAAGAATGTCGAGCGACAGCGCAGCATCCTGTACTGAGTGCTTGATCGGCAGCATCAGTCGTGTTACAAGAGCGGCTGTTCGAACGTCGCCGGAAACGGTTGAGGTTCGCACGCCGGAGTGGCGGAACAGGTAGACGCGCCAGACTCAAAATCTGGTGGGGGTGACTCCGTGTCGGTTCGAGTCCGACCTCCGGTATGGCCCGCGCAGCAATGCGCGGGCCTTTTTTTTTCGCCATCGAGAGAGCGATGCAAAGCCAGGGTACAGCCCCACTGCGAAGCGCCTGTCACTCAGGGAAAATACGGGTACTTCTTGCTCTCGCTCGACTGCTCTCCCCACTGATCGGCGCTCGAATCGTAACACAACACGCTGCTCAAGTTCGACCTGACAGCCCTGGGAAGAGCCACTATGCTCAAGAACACGCTCCCCAGTGCGAAACGCTGCATACTGCTCCTTTCTTGTGAGCTCCCAAGGTCCCATTCATCCTGCACGCTCTTTGCGCAGCTCCTCGAAGCCATCACCGTTTGACCAGCGCTTCTGCCTGCTCGCTTCGCTGCATTGAGACCGCGCTCCACCGTTGCGCCCATCGCCTTCCTTGATAATGTGCATCGTCCTCCCCGTCCATGGCGACGAGCGTGGTCATGCGCAATGAGGATGCCAGAGAGCGAACGAATGCAAAACAACACTGAAGAAGTGAGCGAAGCGAGGCACGAGTCAGCGTCTGTCGCGGGCGCATCCGATGCGCCTGCGCAGCGCTGCGAGGGTCTCGCGAGAGCGAACGAATACCAAGAACTTGGGGGAACGGGCCAAGCGCCCAATCGACAAGAACTTGGGGGAACGGGCCAAGCGCCCAATCGACAAAAAACCCGGCCATGGCATGCAGAGCAGCCACCACGCGCGCTGGAATCGGCGCTCTGCTACGCCCTCAGCCCCTACGACCACGTCCTCAAAACGCTGGCCAGAGGCTACTTCCTCTTGCCGATGCTCAAGCAAGCTCAGCGCTTCGCCCGCCCAGACTACCGAGAGCGCTTGCAGGCCTACCTCGACGCCAGTGAGCAGCAGCTCTTCGGTGAGCAGAGCGGAACGCCTGCCTTTCCCGCGCCCACGGGTCGACGACAGGTCTTTCGCTACCCCACACCCTATCGCCCCTTCGACCGCGGCTTTGCGAGTGAGTTCGAAACGTATGCGCGCTGCCAAGAGCTGAGGGTACATGCATGGCGGCACCCCGGCGGTGCCCCAGCCTCACTGTTGTTGTTGCACAGTTGGGGGACGGGCGACCTTCTCTCCCATCGGCGCGAGTTCGGTGTTCCGTATTTCTTTCGAGATCTTGGCCTCGACGTCTACTTCTACGTCCTGCCCTACCACGCGGTGCGCAAGCCCAAGGGCTCGGCCTTCAGTGGCGAGCTCTTCCCCGGACCAGATTTGCTGCGCACCAATGAAGGGATGCGACAGAGCGTGCTGGAGCTGCGCGGGCTCATCACTCGTATCAAGGAGCACAACCCGGCACCATTGGGTTTGATGGGCTCGAGCCTTGGGGGCTACCTCAGCGCTCTGCTCGCCAGTTTGGACGAACGCATCGATTTTGCGGTCGCTGTCCAGACGCCCTCTTGTCTGGCGCGCTTCTTGTGGAACCACGCGGGTCCACTGACGGCGGCGATCGAGCGGCGCGGCTTGCGCCTCGAAGACCTTCAGACGATGTGGCGGCCACATTCTCCGCTTGCACGAAAGGCTCTGGTTCCTCGGGACTTTCGAATGATGGTGAATACCTATGCTGACAGTTTCGTGCCGTCCTGTCTGAGCGAGGATTTGTATGCACACTGGGAGCAACCCCAGCTCGTGCGCTTCATCGGAGCGCACCATCACCTCTCGCAGCTTGGTCGTCATCGTTACCACCGCGCTGTGGGTAGTATGCTAAGTCGTTTGCTCCAGCGCAGCTGAGCTCGCCTAACTCTCCACCAATAAAAGGGATTCCAAAGGGCGAGCCCTTTGGCGGGGTGTGGGGCAGAGCCCCACGACAAAGCGAGCCGCGCGAAGCGCGCAAGCCATCAAACCATCACACCATCACACCATCACACCATCACACCATCACACCATCAAACCATCACACCATCACACCATCACACCATCAAACCA
>JAVFAO010000376.1:0-6937 GCA_034002465.1 Myxococcota bacterium | reverse complement strand
TCGTCTTCTCCCAGACCAAGGTGGGTGACGCAGACGATGACGTTCACCTGCGGTCGCAGAATGTCGATGTAGGACTGCACCACCTGGACGTTCTCCAGGACGGTGATACCCAGACCGCCGTCGCCATAGGAGATGCTCGAGAGACTGGATAAGTTGGCCATCCCAATGACGCCAACCTTGAGCCCGTCGCGATCGATGATGGTGTAGGGGCGTGCGGCGTCGCGCAGCGGCTCGGCGGCCTGTCCCTGGGTGGGGCGCCACTGGTAATTGGCAGCCAAGACCGGGAAGGTCGCGTAGCGCAGTTTGTCATATAAATTGATAGGGCCGTTGTCGAACTCGTGGTTGCCGATGATGTAGGCGTCCATCCCAATTTGGTTGAGGGCGAGGATCTCGGGGGCACCTTCGAACTCGTTGAAGATGGGAGCCCCCTGAAAGACGTCACCCGAGTCGACGTGGATGACATGTTCGGCGTTGGCACGGATGCGCTTGACCACATGCGCGGCACGGGCGATGCCCCCAAAAGGCGCGTTGCCCTGCTGCAGACCAAGGCGCTCGTCCGTGGCGAGCACGTCGAAGTCATAGGGCAAGATACGGCTGTGGATGTCGCCGGTGTGAATGACGGTGAGGCGAACGGTCTGCTTTTCCAGGCAAGCCATTCGCTCCTTGGCATCGCTGATGCCGCCGCAGGCGCCACTCAGCTCGGGGACGTCCGTCTCGAGAGTGCAACCTGGAATGGCGAGGAGCAAGAGCGCTCCGAGGAGACGCAACCAGGGGAGCCGTGTTCGCATCGCAACCTCAACCCGTGTCGAATCGAAGCCACGCGTGCTGTGCAGCGAAATCCGCGAGCAGCTTCGACGATCCCGTATGGCGCTAACGAGCCAGCTCGAGCAAGGGCAGGGGCTGCCTCGATATCGTCCGCGCAGCGGGTCGACCCGCCGCGCCAAAAACCTTCTAGCCCAAGGTCGGAGGGATGTAAAGCACCGACTTGGAAATGAGAATCTCGCGATGTGTAACGAGAATCGGCGCGCAAATGGTGGAGCCGCTCAGCGCTGCGCCTTCGTGCCGCGCTGGGCGATGAGCAGCAGCGTCTCGTTCTTTCGCAGCTTTCGCTCTGCGGGCGGGTTGAGCTCGAAGCGTCGCGCTGGGGCCTCTTCAACAGCGGGCCGAGAGTAGACGCCAATGAGCAGGGCTTGCCTCTGTTCCTTGAGGCGCTGTGCGGCCTCGCAGAAGGTCAAGCCCAGCAGCTCCGCTGGCACCTCCATCGAGGCGAAATGGTTGCCGTGCTCGCCGCTGAGCAGCTCATCGAGGACACCGACGATTCCGGGGTTGCGGGTGCCAGCGGCCAGGATGGACGCAGCATACTCATCCCCCACGACGATCTCGTCGACGCCAATGCTCTTGAGAAAGGTCTCGTTGTCGCGATTGAGCAGTTCGACGCTGGTGAACACCGCCTTGTTGCAGCGCTCGATCAGCATCGCCGTGAGCACCGAGCGGGCGTCTCGATCCTGGTCCGAGCGGTCGACGAGCTGGTCGGCCAAGATAATAGCGTGGCTGGCGCGCCGGATGCCAACCTTCTCGAGGTTCTCGAGCTTGGTCGAGTCTCCCTTGAAGACCTGTAGGGTCACATCGGAGCGGATGCTGGGCGGCCACTTGGGCTCTTCCCTGAACTCGCCAATGAGCACGATGGGTTTGTGCCTCGTTTTCGGGTCGCTGGTGAGCTGGCTCACGATCATGAGCGCGCTGCGGCTCCAGCCGCAGATCACCACGTGCTCACGAAGATCTTCGAAATCGATGTCTTGACTGCCGACCATACTCATCCGATGGACCATGACCGCTGAGAGCACGCCGGTCAACATGGCGAAAAGAGTGGCGCCCGAGCACATGACGATGAGCGTGATCGCTTTCCCCAATGGGCTAATGGGCTGCGCCCCAATGGGCTCGGCGGCCACCAGACTCATCACCGACCACCACAGGCTGTCGGCCAAAGAGCCTTGCTGCTCCGCGTGAATCATGCCAATCGCTGCAAAGAGCACCACCACGATGATGTAAAACGAGACGCCAAACCACTGGACGGCTTCGTTTCTCAACGACTGCTGCAACCAGCCCTGTCGTCGGGAGTAATAGATACCGAAGCGAAAGACGCGCATCAAACGAAAGACGCGCAGGATACGCAACACCCGTAAAGCGGGCAGCACCGCCAAGAGGTCGAGCCAGTAGTCGCGGAAAAAGCGCGACTTGCGCCGCTCAGCGAGAAAGCGCAAGCTGAGCTCGGCGAGGAAAACTGCGATGATGAGCTCGTTGATCAGCTCGAGGAAGGCGACCGTCGATGGATCGTCAAGCGCCATCTCGATCAGCAAGAGCACGATGGAGAAGACGATCAGGAGCGCCAACACGGCGTTGGTCACTGCGTGCTCGAAGAAGGCCGTCAGGCGCTCTCGAACATGTTGCGGCACGCTCATCGGGGCAACAGCAAGAGGTAGAGGATCTGGCTCAAAATTGCAGAGGAGAGCAGCCACGCAGCGCTCGCGCTCAAGGCTGCCACCGTGAGCGAACGCAGGCTCAACGCGCAGTACTCGTGGATTCCGCGATATAAAATGAGCGCCGCCCAGCTCAGACTGCCCAAGAGCACATACGGCCAGAGCTGTGACGGCGCCGGAATGATATAGAGCACGCTGAGCAACCAAATGGGTGTGGCAGAGAGCAAGACCATGCGCTGCGCGACGCCATCACTGAGTTCGAGTCCCAACCGGCGCGCCGTCGCCGCCAAGACCACTCCGGATCCGCTCGCCGTTCCGACTTGGAAAAAGCAGAACAGCATCGACTCGGCAAGGCTCGACTCGACGCTGCGCCCACCCAGGATATGCCCAACGCCGCGGCTGAACAACGGCAACAGCGCCAAGACCACGCAGTACACCAAGAGCGCAGACCACTCGAGACGCTGGCTGCGCAAGCGCCGCCAGCCCGCGCCTGGTGCCCACATCAAACTCAACGCGCTCGACCAGAGTCCGAACATCGACGTCTATCGCTCCGCTCCTTCGGCCGCTGACTCGTACGAAAACGCCTCACTCGCTCCCAACAAACCGAAACGGCGTACAACCGCCGGCTGCACGAAACGACGAACGCAAGCGCTGTCGTGCCAAGGGAGGCAAACACCTCCGAAAGCCGCAAGGGACCACGTCGTGGCCGCGCTTGCTGTAGCACGTCGAAGCCGTGGAAGCAATCCGGGCCCAAATCCACACGAATCCATCGAGCCCAAGGTTGCAGAGGACGGCCGCTGTGGACCTCGAGCCCATTGTGGCAGTGGAGGCACGCTGCTCATCGCTTCTGGACCCCGTGGCACCCTGGAGTGGCGCCTGCAGACTTCAACGACAGCAGGCCACCCCTCGCAGCGAAGCGGCCGTTCCGTACTGAGCTCGGATGGCCCGAAACTTGGATAGCAGTCTTGTTGGGTGTGTTTCGACGAAGGAGTTGACATGACCTCGTCTCGCGCAAGCAAATTGTTTTTCATACTCCTCACTTCTTTCCTGCTCATCGCTCCGCCAGCCTTGGCGCAGTCTCCTCTCGAAGGGGCCGCCGAGGATTTCGACAAAGACCTCGAGCTCGTCGGTGTCGACCCCATCAGCGATATCGCCGGTCGGACCCGCGTCGTCCGGCATCGCGTCAGCCGTCACCGGAGCAGCTACCGCTACTACCGGACCCGTCCGAGTGTGGTCGTGGTTCACACCCACCACACCCGGCCGCGTGCCGCCCGCGTGCAACACAGCTACTCCGAACCTAGAGAGAGCGTCATCTCCGCGGGTTTCCGCTTCCTTGCCCTCGACGTTCAAGACACGGCGCTGGTCGACGAGCTCTTCGAAGGCGACACCTATGCTGGACTGGGTGTCTACCTGCGGGGGCGCTTTGCCAGCCACTTTGGGCTCGAGTTTGCCGTCGACGTGCTGGGCAACACCAGCGTCGATGACTTCGATCTGGTCTCCGTCCCCGTCCTCGGCGCATTCATGGCGCACCTCTTTCCAGGTAACAGCGTCGACCTCTATGGTCTCATCGGCGGCGGCATCAGCTTCAACACCGTCGAGTATTTTCCCACCAGCAGCAGCCGAGCCGCGCGAGAGCAGTACACCCAGTTCCTCGGACAAGCCGGCGGCGGCGTCGAATTCAACCTTGGCGCGCTGCAGCTCGTCGCAGACGCCCGCTACCTGATGATGCAAGCCCGTCCCGAACGCGGCGACACCACCCGCACCCTCGCCCCCTTGCCCCTGTCTTCGCTCGAGCCGGACGAGCTCACCCACGCCGTACAGTTCACTTTGGGTATCGGTGGCCACTTCTGAGCAAGAGGCCAAAGCCAGCAGACCCACACACGACAAATGCAGCCTGAACGCCCGGCGGCTCTGCTCGAGCCCCCGGTTTTTGTGTTTCTTGCGCCTGCGCTTCCAACCCCCTTCCCCTGCTCCCTCAGCAATCTTCACAAGCACGACATGACTACGGTACATTGGCTCACGAGGATGAGATGGGGTGTCATGGTCTTGTTGGTTATTTTCAGCACCGGGCCGATCCGACCCACAGCCTGTTGCGTAAAAACATCGACAGGTCGCTCTGTGTGCACTTGTCTTGCAAGCTGATGAGCCTAGTTTCGGCGGGTCTTGGCCGCCTGCGATGGAGTTGGGGATGACACTGACAGAACGATTATTGGAAGTGGCGAACATTGGTGCCGAGTGGGTGCTGTGGGTGCTGGTGGCCCTTTCGGTGTTGTCCGTCGCCGCGATCATCGAGAGGATCGTGTTTTTCCTCCGCTTCAAGGAGCGCCCCGAGCTGCTGCAGGCTTCGCTTCGACGCTCCCTCGAGCGCGGCGAGGTCGAGGAGGCGCGCAAAGCACTGGCCGAGCGACGCTCGATGGAAGCAAGGGTACTCAGCGCTGGCCTTGGTGGCGCCAATATGGGCCCCACCTCTGCTGGCGAGCTGATGAACGGCGCCCTCGCCATGGAGAAGGTGCGCTACGAGCGCAATTTGGGTTTCTTGGCGACGGTGGGCTCCAATACCCCCTTCATCGGTCTTTTTGGGACCGTTCTGGGCATCGTCAATGCCTTTGCTGCGCTGGACCTGGCAGGCGGCGGCAATGTCAACGACAAGGTGATGGTGGCGATCGCCGAGGCCCTGGTCGCCACGGGCGTTGGCTTGTTGGTCGCCATCCCTGCGGTCGTTGCCTACAACAGCTTCAAAGTCATGGTGAAGCGCTCTGTCGCACGCACCGACTCGGTGGCCCGCACGCTGCTCGCACACCTCTCTGCAGAAGGTCAAGTCGAGGTCGCATCGAACGCTGAAGCGTCGAAGGAGGACTGAGATGGCTGGTTTCAAAACAGACAACGATGACGAGGCCATCAGCGACATCAACGTGACGCCGTTCGTGGACGTGGTTCTGGTCGTGTTGATCATCTTCATCGTCACGGCGAGCGCCATCGTGCGCGCCGCCATCGTGGTGGATCTTCCCAAAGCTTCGAATGCGCAGACGGAGGTCAAGCCGCCAGTTTCCATCATCATTGGCTGCGCCCAGAAGCAAGCTGGTGCTGGACAGGAAGGCTGTACACCTGGTTCCGTGTTGGTGGATGGCGAAGAGGTGATCGACCTGAGCGCCGAAGATGCCAGCGTCGATCCCTTGGTGACCGTTCTGCGTAGCAAGATAGAGGAAGCAAAGCGCTCCCCAAGCCTTGACGAAAAAGGTGAGGCGCAGCCGGTGAGTGTGCTCATTACCGCCGACAAGGATCTTCGCTTCCAAAATGTGATTTGGTTAATGGATCTTTGTAAGAACGAGGGCTTTGGAGCGATCATGTTCAACAGCGAGCTGTTCACTCGGCCCGAAGAGGTACGTAGCCTGCCGCAGCGGGATTGAGGAGTATGTCCATGCGTTCCAAGCGAGCAGCCAAGCGGAAAGCCGAAAGGTTAATGCCGGGTCACCTGCGAATGGTGATCTCGCCCTCCTATGCCCCGGTCGACTGGTCAGAACGTGTCGTTCCCCTGGTGGCAAGCCTCTTGTCCATCGTCATCGCCGCAGTGATTCACGTCGCTTTGTTCTTCACCGCAACAGAGCTGACTGGCCCTGCTTCGGATGCGGTGAAGGAAAGCAACGACGGGAAGCTGCAGATGATCGCCGTCGACCTGACGCCCCCGCCTGAACCACCCCCTCCGCCCCCGCCTCCGCCCGAGGAAATCAAGCCGGAGCCGATCGTCGAAGAGACGATCGAGCTGCCCGCCGAGCCCGCGCCCGAGCCTGAGCCCGCAGCAGCCCCAGAGCCCCCTCCCCCACCGCAAAATGACCCGCCCAAGCCCAAGGCCAAGCCACAAGCAGAGGAGCCGGCCAAAGTCGAACCCCAAAAAACCAGCAATGACGACCCCTGGGCCGATGCCGCCGATTTCGGTGCGTTCGAAGGCTCGACCTCTGGAGCAGGCTCCATCGCGGTCTCGACGGGAAGTTCTGCTGCGGGAACCCTTAGCTCCGGCGGACGTCAACGCGAAGCTCGCCCTGAGCCTAAGCCAGAACCCGTCGTCGCTGAGCCCGGCCCCGCTGAGCCTGTCGAGAAGAAGCCCAAGGTGGTCAGCCGAAAGAAGCTGTCTCAAGAGGCTCGTCCCAATGAGAGCTTCAACCGAAAAGTCAAGGCGAGCTACCCACCGGCCATGAAAGCAGCAGGCATCGAGGCAGACGTGGTGGCGGTGGTGACGATTGGGCCCGACGGCAAGGTTCTCGACGTGCGGGTGGTCAACAAGGTCGACGAATCATTTGCAGAAGCAGCCATAGAGGCCTTCAAAAAGTTCCGCTTCGAGCCCGCTCTCGAAAACGGCAAGGCCGTCGCCTCTGAACTTCGACTGCGCTATCGCTTCCGGCTCGATGAGGCCTGAGCTCCAAGGACGAAGACATGAACAGTGAAGCACGCTCTGCAGTGCGGGG
>JAVFAO010000375.1:0-6977 GCA_034002465.1 Myxococcota bacterium | reverse complement strand
ACTCTGCGTGCCTGCCGCTTTCACCGCCGAGACGGGACGAGATCATTGGACCACCTTGCTGCGGGCCCGAGCCATCGAAAACCAGTGCTATGTGCTCGCACCCAACCAGTTTGGGCGACACTTCGGTGAGCGGCGTTGCTACGGTCGCTCGGCGATCATCGACCCCTGGGGCACCGTGCTCGCTCAGGTCCCTGATGGCGTCGGTGTGGCCTGCGCCGAGCTCGAGCTCGACAAGCTCTTGAACCTCCGACAGCGCTTCCCTTGCCTGCAGCACCGCCGGCTATGATAGGCTGGCCACGGCATGCCGTGGCCCTACGCCTACTCCTCGCTCCTCGTTCCTCGTTCCTCGTTCCTCCTCTCCAGACAACGCGCCACGAATCGGCGCAGCCCTGCACTCTCGAAGGGCTTCTCGAGGAACTTGTTGCTCAAGCTCGCCATGTACTCCCGCGCTTTGGGGGTGAACGCACCGCCCGTCACGAAGACCAGACGCGCGGCCAGCTCCGGCTCCCGCTCCACGAGCCAGGTGTGCACGTCCATGCCGGAGAGATCGTCCATCATCATGTCGCACAGAATGAGATCGAAGCCGGTGTCTTTGGACAAGAGCTCGATCGCCTCGGCGCCGCTGCTGGCGAGTACCGTCTCGTGCTCGCAGAGCATGCGCGCCATGGCGCGCCGCAAACCCAGCTCGTCATCGACGATCAGAAGTCGACCGCAGCGCTCAGCGTACTCCGCAGGCAGCAAAAGCGCTGGCGTCTCGGTTGGAAGCCGCTCGGCGCGGCATAACGCGATGACGAAGGTGGTCCCCACGCCCAGCTCGCTCTGCACTGTGATGGCGCCCCCATAGCTCTGAATGATGTTCTTGGAGATGGCCAAGCCCAAGCCGGAGCCAGAGCCTATGCGCTTGGTGGTGAAAAAGGGCTCGAAGATGCGCTCGAGCACCTCCGGGGCAATGCCAGTTCCCGTGTCTTTGACCTCGGCGAATACCTTGTCGGCTTCAGCCCAAGTCCTGATGGCGATCTCGTTTTCGGCCACTCTGCCTTCCTCGATGGCGTGGGTGGCGTTGATCAACAGGTTGAGGAAGACCTGAGCCAGACGACCTTCGCTGCCCATGACCGCTGGCGTCAAGCCGTAGTTCTTGGTCAAACGAGCACGATACTTGATTTCGTTCGAGGCCATGTTGATCGCCACATCGATGGCGCTCTCCAGAGAGCATGGACCGATCTCGCTGGGCTCGACCCGCGAGAAAGTGGCGAGCCCACGGGCAATCTCACGGATGCGTCGCACCCCCGAGTAGAGCTCGTCGAAGCGCTCCAGGACATCGGCAAAACGGGAGCTTTCGAACTCTTCGAAGTGCGCACGTAACATCCCAATCATGGTGGGCAAATCGCCACTGAGGCTCTCGAGATTGCTGAGCACGTAGGAGAGTGGATTGTTGATCTCGTGCGCCACGCCCGCCGCCAACATGCCCATGCTCGAGAGCCTATCGGCCTGAGCGATCTCCCCTTGCATGGCGTGGAATTCGCTCATGTCGCGCACCGTCGCCTGCAGCAAGGTCTGCCCCTCGACCTCGACTCGCGAAAGCAGAATCGACGCGACGAAGTCCTCCCCGCTGCTGCGGTGCAATTGCATCTCGAAGCTGCAGGAGCCCTCCTGCATCGCCTGCTCGAAAGCAAGCATGACCCGCTCTCGTGAGGGCATCGAATCCTGCTGCTGCTCGGGGGCCAGCGCCCAGAGCGTGCTGCCCAAGAGCTCGGCATCGCCAGTGATCGCGAAGAGGCGCGCCGCAGAGGTGTTGAAGGAGATGAAGCTGCAGTCCTCGACCTCGATGGTCAACAATGCATCGGAAGAGGCGTCGAAGAGCTCTCGGTACATCCCCTCGGAGCGTCGCAGCGCCTCTCGGGTGCGATGCTCTCGCATCGCCACAGCCATCACCTCGGCCAAGGCCTCGGCGATCTGGGCATCCCGCTCGACGAAGCCCCCCGGTTTGTTGGCCAAGGCCCACATTCCCAGGCTCTTGCCCTCGAGCACCATGGGGGCGAGCAGCACGTTCTCCATGGTCATGTGGCCAGATGGCAGAAACTGAGCATACTCGCTGTGTGCGAAATAGTTGTCGAAGATGGCCCGCTGGCTCTGGTAGGCCAGCGCGCGCAGCCCGCGGATGGGGCGCGGTAAGCCCCCTTCGACAGTGCAGGGCTCGCCTCCCGCCTCGAGGACGATGGAGGTGTTGCTACTGCCATCCTCACTCAGCAAATCGACGAAGCCTGCCTTACAGCCGATGTGCCGCGCGCCGATGTCGAAGAGCGCACGCGCTGCGTCGTGCAGGTTGCGTTGGCGCAGCACCGTCTGGGTAGCCGAGAGCAAGGTGTTGGTCTCGCGCAGCGCCTGCTCGCGCTCGAGCTCGAGCAGCTTGCTGCCGGTGATCTCGGTCGAGATGCCGTCAATGATGGTCTCTCCATCGAGGACTCCACGCCCAATGGAGCGATCCCTGAGCCAGCGCCACAGCCCGTCGGCACCACGGATGCGATACTCCACATCGAGCTCTGCACCAGCAATGAAGTTGCTGACCGCAACCGCCACCTTCTGTTGGTCATCCGGGTGAATCGATTGGGTCCAGAGCCAAGGTCGCGCACACAGCTCGAGTGGGCTAATTCCAAGGACCTGCTCGACGCGTCCGGAGACCCAGAGCGTGCCACGCTTATCGGAAAAGGACCAGACGATGTCGGGAGAGCGCTCAACCAGACGGCGATATCGCGCCTCGGTCTTGCTCAGCCTGAGGGCATCGCGTCTGCGGCCGCGCAAGTCGCGACAGGAGCCGTAAATCTCACCTGATGGGAGGAGCACCGTGTTGAGCTCGACTGGCACAGCAGCCCCTTTCGTGGTCTTCAGCTCGACCTCGACGATCTGCTTCTGACCTGCCTTCACTTCCTCGAGGATGGCCAGGTGACGCTCCAGCTGCCCTGCAGGTGCCAAATCAGCCACGCTCATCCCAAGCAGCGTCGCGTGCGAGAAGCCGAGCAACTGCGCCGCCGCCTCGTTGACATAGGTGAACTGGCCTTGTGGGTCGGCGACGAAGATGGCGTCAGGCGAGTTCTCGGCGATCACTCGAAACTTGGCTTCATTCTGCAGGCTGCGGCGCTCGGTTTCGATGTCGTGGAGGGCAAATGCGAGATCTCCGGCAATCTCGAGCAGCAAAGACTCTTCGTCAGCATCGAGAGACGCTCCGGGTGCCAAGGCGATGCCCAAATAGCCGTGACAGAGCTGGTTGTGGCGCAGCTCCACGCAAACAGCGGCGTCAAAAGCATAGTGGCGCTGCAGCGGGCAAGCTTCGCAATCCTTGCTGGGACTGACGCGCAAGATGCCGCTCGCCGTCTCCCCGACACGCAGCGTGCAACTTGGCCCGCGCACTGCTTCGCTCCCCAAGAGCTTCGCGAGCTGACCATTCCAGCCCGCCGCTGCCAGCTCAGGAGTGTCTCTCGAAGCGCACTGCCAACGCAGCCACGCTCCGAGGTAACCCCTGCTCTCCACCAGCAGGCGTGTGGCTTGGCGGATCAAGCGACCAGGGTTTTTCTCCCGCACGATGAGCTGGTTGATGTTGCGGATAGCCAAGAGAACCTTGTTGACGTGCTCGAGCCGCGCCTCGGCCTGACGATGGGCGCGCCGCAGCCGCGCCGCGGCCATCTCACGTCGCACGGCCTCCCCAAGGCGGCTGAGCGCCCCTTTGAGCAGATAGTCCTGGGCGCCCACCTTCATCATGCCCACGGCGATCTCTTCACCCACCGTGCCGGAGACCACGATGAAGGGCAGCTCTGGAGCCAGCTCCTGGACTACTTTCAGCGCTGAAGGCGCATCGAAACCAGGCAGTGAATAGTCGCTGATCAACACATCCCAGACGCCCTCACGCAGCGCAGCGCGCAGCGCGCCCTCGTCCATGACCCGAAGATGCTCGACCTCGAAGCCCGCCTTGGCAAGATGGCG
This sequence comes from Myxococcota bacterium, assembly GCA_034002465.1. Taxonomy (GTDB): domain Bacteria; phylum Myxococcota_A; class Bradymonadia; order UBA4248; family JAVFAO01; genus JAVFAO01. Next base: position 3,002 of record JAVFAO010000375.1, on the reverse strand, counting down.
CAACACCAAGAGGGCATCGCTCTCGCAGTCCTCGACGATCAATGCTTTGAGGTGTTCGCTCACGGCGCCCCCCCCTGCTGCGTCCAGCCTTCGTTGTACAACAGCCAGTAGCGCCCAAGCAAGCCTACCACCTCGGCAAAGAGCTTGTACTCGACTGGTTTGCGAACATAGCTGTTGGCCGAGTGTCGCCAAGAAGCCTCGCGGTCACGCGCCTCGTTCGACGAGCTGAAGACCACCACCGGCAGGCGTTGCGTGGGGCTGTGTGCGCGTAGCCGTTCGAGCACTTCCAGGCCATCGAGCTTGGGCAGCTTCAGGTCCAGGACCACCACAGCCGGCAAGTCTTCTCCCGCCGCAGTCCTCGAAAAGAGCCACTCGAGCGCCTCCTCGCCGTCTCGTACCACCACCACCCTGTCGCCCAGCCCCACCTTGTTCAAGGCCCTCAACGCCAAGACCTCGTCATGAGGATTGTCTTCGACGAGCAACATGGCGCGGCTCACGTCGATGCTGCTCATCGGTCTCCCTCCATGCCCTGGTTGAGCACCCAATAGAACGATGTACCCACTCCGAGCTCGCTCTGACACCAGATCCGCCCGTGATGCCGCGCCACGATGCGTTGCACCGTGCACAAGCCCACGCCGGTCCCTGGAAACTCGCTCATCGCATGCAAACGCTGAAACGGCGCAAAGAGCTTCGACGCGTACTTCATATCGAAACCCACGCCATTGTCTCGCAACACGTACGCATCACGTCCATCGACCTTACTGAGCTCAAACGCAATGCGTGCAGGCGACTGCGGACGACTGAATTTCCACGCATTGCTCAGCAGGTTCTCCATCATCTGGCGTAGCAGCGGATAGTCTCCTTGGGCCACCATCTGCGGCGCGATGCTCCACTCCACCTGACGCTCGGGTTCCTGCTCGGCGAGTCGTTCGAGCAGCTCCTGCGCCAGAGCGCTCAGCTCCACCTCCTCCCAGTTCATCTCGACCCGACTCACCCGCGAGAGCTGCAGCAAATCGTCGATGAGCTGCGCCATGCGGCAGGCTTCGTTGGAGATGCGCTGCAAAAAGTCCTGGCCCATCGGGTCGAGCAGCGCCAAATAGTCCTCGAGCAAGGCCTGGCTGAACCCCTCGATGGCCCTCAGAGGAGCGCGAAGATCATGGGAAACAGAATACGCAAACGCCTCCAATTCCTTGTTCACGTTCGCCAGCTCGTCCTGAGATCGTCTCAGCGCGCGCTGCTGGGCGTACATCTGCAGAAAGACCCTGACCTTCGAACGGAGCACCGCCGGCTGGTACGGCTTGACGATGTAGTCGACGGCGCCCGATTCGTAGCCCTTGAAGACCTGCCACTCTTCGGCGGAGTCGGCGGTCAGGAAGATGATGGGCAGGTTCATGGTGTCGGGGTTCCCACGCATCAGCTCGGCGAGCTCGTAGCCATCCATGCCTGGCATCTGGACGTCGAGGATGGCGAGGGCAAAGTCTTCGTGCAGGGTCGCGACCAGCGCCTCCTGCCCACTGCTCGCTTTGACCAGCTTGGCGCCCAGCTCCGAGAGCGTGTGCTCGAGCGCAAAGAGATTGGCAGGCCTGTCGTCGACCAGGAGCACCGACACCTCGCTTTTCGGTGAACGGCTCAGCAGCTCGGAATCGGCTTCATGCTTGGGCATCGTCGTTTCCTGATGTCAGTGCCACCTCGAGGTGTGGGGTTGAGGGAGACAAACGCAGCAGGATTTCGCTGAGCTCGTGCGCGTGTCTAAGCAAGGTCACGCCAGCGATATCGATGGCTGAACGCGGCATGACCGGTGACTCTGCGCTTTCCGGAGGCTGAACGATGGCCACCCCCCCCAGGGCGCGCACCCAGCGCATGCCTTGCGCGCCATCCTCGTTGGCCCCAGAGAGCAGAATCGCGAGAAGATGTTCGCCGTAGACACGAGCAGCGCTCTCGAAGGCGACATCGATGGAGGGGCGCGACCAGTTGACCCGCGGGTCAATCGAGAGGGCAAAGCTGTAGCTCTGCATCTTGCCTTCGGCCGAGGACTGATTTGCCAGCAGCGGTGCCGACGCCTCCCCTGGAGTCTGTCCGAAGCTTGATGCAGCTTTGCGAGGGTTACGCTCGATGAGCAGGTGGTAGTCGGCAGGCGCCGTGTAGACGCCTGGCGCCACGATGGGGCACTTGTCGGTGGCCTCACGCACGGGCAGCGCCAATCGGCTGTTCAGGTGCTCGGCCATCGCCCCACCATCGCTGCGATGCAGGTGCAAGACCACGAAGATGGGAACCGGAAAGTCTGCAGGCAAAGCAGAGAGCAGCGCCAGCAACGGCGGCATGGAGCCTGCCGAGCCACCGATGATGACCGCGTCGAGGCGCACCATGCTGGACACCGTGTCTGCAACGGACGTCGTGAGGGTTGCCCCCCCTTTGTCGCGCGCCTCCACCATCAGTCTCCTCGCTTGATGAAGGTCTTGACTCCGCGCTCGACCACCTCGAAGACCTGTGCGCAGCTACTGAACTGCAGGTCTTCCTTGGTCCCGAGCACCAGATAGCCGCCGCGCATCAGGGAATCGGCGAAGAGGCGCAGTGCCCGGTCCTGCAACACCCGATCGAAGTAGATCAGCACGTTGCGGCAAAAGATCAGGTTCATCTCGCCGAAGACCTGGTCGGTCGCGAGGTTGTGATTGGCGAAAGTGATGCGTTCACGCAGTCGCGCGACCATGGTGGCCGAGTCGTAGCTGGCGACATAGAAATCCGCAAAGGGGCGAGTAGCGCCGGTCTCCTGATAGTTTCTGGTGAACTCCTGAATACGCCCCAAAGGATAGATGCCGAGCTTGGCACGGGATAGGGAGTCGTCGTTGAAGTCGGTACCGAAGATGGTGCAGCGCTCGAGCAGCCCTGCCTCGTCGAGAAGCACGGCGAGCGAATACACCTCCTCGCCGGTGGCGCAGCCAGCCGCCCAGACCTTGACGAAGGGGAAGCTGGCGAGTCGGGGGAGCACGCTCTCGCGCAAAAAC
>JAVFAO010000374.1:0-7038 GCA_034002465.1 Myxococcota bacterium | reverse complement strand
GTGCTGGCATTCCCAACCCCTCGCTCGTAGGTGGGGCGTATGGCCATACGCCCGTGCTGGCCTTCCCAACACCTCGCTCGTAGGTGGGGCGTATGGCCATACGCCCGTGCTGGCCTTCCCAACACCTCGCTCGTAGGAGGGGCGTATGGCCATACGCCCCTACTTGCTCAAGCACGCGTGGGTTGTGCGCTGGACAGTCTGCCTCACGTTTTGCGCTGCGCCTTTTCGCGTCGGCAGGGAGGTCTAGGCACGTCGTGTCGTCTTCATTCGCAGACTTTGGAATCCCTTGCTCAGTACGTCTCCTCCCTCATTCCTCTTCCATCCTCGGGCTTGGCGGGGTAGAGAAGCGCCTGGACCGACGCGCTTTGCGCTGGTCGAACTGAGAGGACTGCCATGAGCCTCAGCGTCGTCTTCATGGGAACGCCTGAGATTGCCGTGCCGAGCTTGGAAGCCCTGCTGCAGCACGGTTTCGACGTGCGTGCGGTGGTCACTCGGGTGGATGCGCCTCAGGGCCGCGGCCGCCAGCTTGCGCCGCCACCAGTGAAAGTGGCCGCGCTGCGGCATGGCTTGCCCATCTTCCAGCCGGAGAAGCTGCGTACGCCAGAGATGCGCGAGCAGCTCGCCGCGCTCGAGCCCGACTTCTTCGTGGTCATGGCCTACGGCAAGATACTCGCCCCGAGTTTTTTGGCGCTGCCGCGGCTCGCGCCGATCAACCTGCACGCCTCGCTGCTGCCGCGTCACCGCGGCGCCGCCCCCATTCAGTGGGCGATCATCGATGGTGACGCGCAGACGGGCATCTCGGTCATGAAGATGGAGGCAGGGCTCGACACGGGGCCTGTGTATGAGCAGCAGGCGCTGGCGATTGGCGAATTCGAGACCTCGGCCAGCCTGCACGATCGGCTGGCGACGCTGGCGGCACAGATGCTCCCTGGAGCGCTGCGGCGCATCGCCGAAGGGCTGCAAGCGCAGCCGCAGGATGAAGCCTTGGCAACAGTAGCGCGGCAGCTCGTCAAATCCGACGGCGCCGTCGATTTCGACACCGGCGCACGGGCGCTGTGTAAGCGAATTTGCGGGCTGACCCCCTGGCCCGGCGCGTTTTGTCAATTTCGCGGGCAGCGCACCAAGTTGCTCGGCGTGCGCTGGCAAGCGGACGCCGCCGCCGCGGGGCTCGAAGCAGGGCAGCTCGCCGGTCTGGAGGAGACGGCGCTGCGCGTAGCCACCTGTGATGGCTGGCTGCTCGTGGACGAGCTCCAGGTCGAGGGGCGAAAAGCCCAGAGTGCTGCGGTCTTCGCCGCGGGCTATCAGCCGCGAGAGGACGAGCGCTTGATTTCCTTGGCCCAGTCGCCAGCGGAGGGGATGTGAAACCGAGCCATCGCCAGCAGTCTTCGAGCACGACCTTCGCTTCGGCACGCGACGTGGCAGTGCGCGTCTTGCTTCGCGTGGAGACCCAAGAGGCGTATTCCAATATTGTCTTGGATGCGGAGATGTCGCGGCAGCTCATGGACGAACGGGACAAGCGTCTTTGCACGCGCATCGTCTATGGCACGCTCGCGATGCAGCGCCCCATCGATGCACAGCTCGCGTTGCTGATCGAGGCAGATCCGGCGACGCGTCTCGATCCGATGATGCGGGCGAGCCTGCGCTCTGCGCTCTATCAGCTTCGCTACCTGGACAAGACCCCGGCTCACGCAGTGGTGGACGAGGTCGTCGAGCTGGTCAAGCGTGAGCGTGGCGCGAGACCAGCGGGCTATGCCAACGCGATTCTGCGCAAGGCGGTGCGTCGCGCAGGCGTGCTCGAGGGAGAGCGGGCAGCGGCGAGCGAGGCCGAGGCGTTTGGAATGCGCTACAGCTTGCCTGATGAGCTCGCGCAGCGCGCCATCGAGGTGCTGGGGGCGGAGCGCGCCGCGCGCTGGGGCGAGGCGATCAACCTCCCGGCGCCGCTCTATTTACGTTTGCGTGTCCAAGACGAGGAGCTGAGAGCGGCTGGGGAGCTGCGTTTGCATGATTCGGCGTTGCGGCTCGAGCGCTTCGAGGGGCGCGCGAAGCGGGCGCTGCAGGAAGGTGAGGCAGTGGTGCAGGACCTGGGCTCGCAGCTCGCGGTGCGCTTTGCGGGAGGGCTGGAGGGTTTGCGGGTTTGGGATGTCTGCGCTGGTCAGGGGGTGAAGAGCCTGCACCTGGCAGATAGAATGGGGGGCTCTGGAGAGCTTTGGCTCAGTGATCTGCACGAGAGCAAGCTGCGACGCGCGCGCTCACTCTTGCAGCGCTGCGGCGTGACGGCTCAGAGCGTGGCTTTCGACGCGGCGAAGGGGCCGCTACCGGCCGAGCTGGAGAGTGAGCGCTTCGAGGTGGTGTTCGTCGATGCGCCTTGTTCTGCCTTGGGGCTGTTGCGGCGCCATCCTGAGCTGCGCTGGCGTCATCGCAGCGCGCAGATTCCGACCTTGGCCAAGCTTCAAGGAGAGATTCTGGCGCGTGCCTCGGCGCTGGTGGCGGCGGGAGGCTTGTTGCTCTACGCGGTGTGTACGGACAGTCCCGAGGAGTGTGTGCAGCAGGTGGAGGCGTTCCTGGCGGCCCACTCGGAGTTCGCGCTGGAGTCGCGTCAGCAGGTGTTGGCGGCGCTGGGCGAGCAGAGCGAAGACGCGGCCTATGTGGATGAGCGAGGGTGCTTGCGTACCTTCATTGATCGTGATGATTGTGACGCCTTCTTCGCCGCACGCTTGCGGCGTCGCGTGTGACGGGAGCTTGGCTGTGCTTCACAATTGGCTTGCTTCACAAGATGGTACAGCTGCCGCGAAGCAGGCCGAGGCAGAGCTTTGCCAGGATGCAGGCCAAGCGCCCACTGGACGAGAAGGCCAAAACGGGAATACGTATCACTTCGCGACTCCCCCTCTCCATCGATGGAGAGGGGGTTGGGGGGTGAGGTCTGAGGATGGCGCGCGAATACAACGTCGGCGTCGTGTACGTTCCCAGATGTATGCAGAATCCGGGGAGGGCGGACACGCAGGTCCGCCCCTACTTGTGAATATTACGCATTTCTTTCAAGTGCTTACATGTGATGGGCATCACGTGGGCAAAGGGCGGAGCCCTTTGGAATTCCTTTGATTTCGTTCGTTTACGGTGATGAGGAGCTGACGTGAATGAGCAGAAGAGCAACCTGGGGGAACAGGCCAAGTGCCCAATCGACAAAAAGTTGGCGATGCCCCGAGGCGAGCGCGCAATCATTGCACCGAGCCTGTTGAGCGCGGATTTCCTGAACCTGCAGCAGGAGCTGGATTCGGTGGTGGCGGCGGGGGCCGACTGGCTCCATTTCGATGTGATGGACGGGCGTTTCGTCCCCAACATCTCTGTGGGGATTCCCATTCTGGAGGCGGTGCGCCGGCATGGGGCGCTGCCGATCGACGTGCATCTGATGATCGTCGAGCCCGAGCGCTGGGTCGAGACTTTTGCGGCGGCGGGTGCGGACGTCTTGACGGTGCACCTGGAGGCCTGCACGCACCTGCATCGATGTCTTCAGCAGATTCGTGCGTGTGGGATGCGTGCCGGGGTGAGCCTCAACCCGCACAGCCCCATCGAAGCGTTGGAGTGGGTGCTCGACGAGCTCGACATGGTGCTGCTGATGTCGGTGAATCCGGGCTTCGGCGGCCAACGCTTCATCCCTTCGGTGCTGCCGAAGATTCGAGCGCTGCGCGCCTTGGCGCAGCGGCGCGGGGTGGCCCTGGACATCGAGGTGGACGGGGGCTTGGGGCCAAAGAACGTGGCGCAGGTGGCGCAAGCGGGTGCCAACGTCTTTGTCGCCGGTTCGGCGATCTTTGGACAGCCTGACTATGCGCAGGTGATTGCAGCCATGCGCGCCGAAGTGTCGCCGTTGGTGCCGAGGCGCTGAGACCAGGTGGATTGTGGGCGACGGGTTCGTGAGCTGGGGCGGCTCGACGCCAGCACCGTTGCGCGCGAGAGGCCTAGGCTTGACGCATACCCCGCAGCTTGCTACCTCCTGTCACTTGTTGTGCGGGCGGTTCTCGAGCTGCCTGTGCTCGTTGTACTCTGTCGGAGGCGAGCTGGTCCGGTTGCTGTGCGGGACGTGAGCTCCGCCATGGTCTTCTGATTTCGAGCTGTCGCGACGACCCAACGTGGAGAGCAAGCACATGTCTGAACGTCATCATTTCCTGATCGTTTTCAGCGGTTCTGGCTACGCCGAGGCAGCTCTGTCGAACGTCGTCGGAGAACTCGAACTTCGGGGACACAGCGTCGAGCTGCTGTCGTATACAGGATCTGCCTCTCAGCTTGCTCGCTCCATGGCTGAGCGTGGATGGCGTGGTCTGCGAGCGGTGGCCAAGCAGGTCACGGGTAAGCTCGTCGGCGAGGACGCGCTGGGGCTAGGGCGTGACGAGCGCCAGGTGGACGCCGTCATCGTGACCTCACCGGCGCTCTGGGAAGCGAGCCGCAGCCGTGGCTCCGAGGACAGCCTGCGTCTGGGGCTGATGACGGATCTGATGTGGACGCCGCTTTGGACCGAACTCGAGCTCGACGCCCTGATCGTCTCCCATCCGGTGTTCAAAGAGCTGGCGCTGCGCCGATCCTATCCTGAGCAGGCCCTCTTTGCTGGCGATGTGCCCTTGCCCAAGAGCTTCTGTCGCACTCTGGATGTGCCCTCGATCCGGCAGCGATTCGGGATCAAGGAGGAGCAGGGGCCAGTCTTGTTGGTGATCGCCGAGCAGGTCGATGACGCGCGACTCGATCGCTTGGTGTTCCAGCTCAAGCAGTTGCAGCAGCCAGCGCAGCCGATCTTCTACTTCGGAGAGGATAGGCGCGCGGCAGACGTGTTGCGGCGGGCAGCGGCGAGCTACGGTGTGGTGGCCCGCATGTTCGGGCTGGTTGATAACCTCGAAGAGTATTACGCCGCCTGTGACCTGGTCTTGGCCGAGGCGAGTCACCCGTTGATCCATCCTCTGCTGGCGCTCGACAAGCCAGTGGTGCTCTTCGATGCGGACGCGGCCACACGGCCGCTGGCCATATTCCTTCGGGAGCAGGCCAGTGGGGTTACCATCCCCGAGGTGCTGCGACTGGGGAGTGAGCTCGATGCTTTGCTGGGCAATGCCGAGGAGCTGGCGCGGCTGCGCCAGGGCGCGTTGGCTTTGGTCGATCAGAAGGGTGCTCAGCGCATTGCTGACGCGCTCGAGGCGGCGATGAAGCAGAAGGGTAGCCTCGTTGGTCGGCAGGCGCATAGGCAGGTGCAAGCCAAGGCGCCCGAGATGGCGGGAGGCGGTGCCTTCGAGGTGATTGGGCAAGCCGCGCCGCCGCCGTCGTCGTCGCCCTTGCCTTCGGATGAGGGGCGTTTCCGCTCCACCGCGCTGGCCATCGAGTCAGAGCAGGTTGCGCCGCTGAGCGCGGCACAAGCTCGCGATGAGATGGCGGCGCTGATCCTCTTGGAGCGAGATGTGGAGAAACGTCTCGCCGAGGCGACACACCGCGCCGGTCTCTGGGAGCGGCGTCTGGACCTGGCGACCCAGGCGAACGATAGCGAGCTGATGGGCGAGGCCCAGCGCTTGTTGCAGTCCTCTCGGGCCGATGAGACGGCGCTGGTCAAGGAGATGGATCGGATTCGGGCCCAGAAGCTGCAGCTCAAGCGCTGGGTGGGTGGCGCAGGTGCTGCGCAGAGCGGCTCGCCGAGTCACACCGAAGGGAAGTTTCGTTCGATGGAATTGAACAGTGATCTCGATGCTTTGAAGAAGCGTTTCCGTGGGAACACGGAAGAGGGGCTGTGACGCTCTCGAGGTTGCGTTGCAGCTCTGAGTAGAGCGCTCGTCCTGGGAGTGTTGTGTCGGTTGGACTCGCTGCTTTGCACGGTGCTGTGCGGATGTGGAGCGTGCGGCGAATGTTTGAGTACAATGGGCTGGTGCAAGTGGAACGAGCATGAGCGGCGCGCCGAAGAAACGCTGGAAGTACTGGCTGCGCTTGACCTTGAGCCTCGGCTTGAGCGCGCTCTTTCTGTACCTCGCCGTGGCGAGCTTGGGCACCTGTCCGTCTGGAGCGGACTGCATCGAGGGCCGTTGCACCGTGGTCTCGGGGGTGTGTTCGGCTGAGCGCCCCTGCCAGAGCTGTGTGGATTGGAGCAATCTGCCGGCGCAGCTGCGTGATGTGAGCTTGTCTTCGATCATTGTGTTCAGTGTCTTCTTCCTGCTCGTGCATGCGACGCGTTTGGTGCGTTGGTACTATCTGCTGCGCCCTCTCGGGTTGAAGCGCTTTTATCCGGCGCTTCACGCGGGGGCCATCGGCCTGGCTGCGATCATCGTGATTCCGCTGCGGTTGGGCGAGTTCGTGCGCCCCTATTTGATAGCGAGGGACACTGAGGTGCCGCTCCCGGCTGCGCTGGGCACTGCGGTGGTGGAGCGGGTGATCGACGGGCTGAGCGTGACCCTGCTGCTCTTCGTGACCTTGGCCACGGTGCAGACGCGGGCCGATGAGCCTGCGGTGGTGTGGACTGCGGGCATCATCTCGGCGGGTATCTTTGGAACGGTGATGGCGGTGCTGCTGTTTTCGTGGTGGCAGCGCGAGGCGACGATTCGTGTCTTGCGCCGCTTCGGTAATGTATTCTCAGAAGGACTGACTGAGAAGGCGCTGGGGCTGCTGGAGGGGTTTCTGGATGGGGTGGCCTCGCTGCGGGCGGGGGGAGACCTCTATCAGTTTCTGTCGTGGACGGTGCTCTATTGGATCATCAACGCGCTGAGCCTGGTCTATCTGGCGAACGCCTTTGGGCTGGAGCTGGGATGGTGGGAAGGCTTCGCGGTGATGTCGATGCTGGTGATTGGCATCATGGTGCCTGGAGGTCCGGGGCATATCGGCACCTTCGAGTTCTTTTTGCAGACGAGCCTGGGTCTCTTCGTCGCGGTCAACGAGATGCCGGAGCGTGTCTTGGCGTTCGTTGCGACGCTGCATGTGTTGCAGTTCCTGGTGCAGGTGCTCTTTGGCATCCCGTTCTGGCTGGTAGATGGGGTGACGGGGAGGCGGGCGCGCCTTCGACGTCTGGCGACGGCGCAAGAGGCC
>JAVFAO010000373.1:0-7075 GCA_034002465.1 Myxococcota bacterium | reverse complement strand
ATGGATCCCACCAGAACTGTTTGAAATCACCTAGCGAATTCACAATTACACTGGACGCTTGGCCAAATGCCTTCAAGACGACTCTATCACCGACAGATGCCTGGAGTCCAGCAGGATGTGTCCCTGGATGTGAATGTGCTGACCATCTCCAGCCCTGACGAGCAAGCCGAGCTGCATCTTCAGGGCCGATTGGAACCGTGGACCGTGCTCCGCGGACAACCATGCGCTCTCCTTTCCTCGTGAACAGTGCGAACTCGACATGCTCATGAGCGGTCAGCGCCGAAATGTCGCGGAGCGAAACATCACGCTTGCGAACGACAATCGAATCACCTGGTGCGTGCAATTGTGCAAGCAGCGTCTCTTGGCGCTTCGATAGCTGTCCGCAACCCTCGTAGATTTTTTCAGGGTCCCCTCTTCGACTCGAAATCGTCACTCGGCCAAAGACACGCCTAGCCAGTCTCCACAAGCCTTGAACAAGCCCGTTGAAAACGCCCTTCAGCTCCTCGACCAAAGCCCTCGCGGCATCGACCATCTTTTCGAAGGCAGAGCGCTTCTTCTTGGACGCTTTGAATGGTGCCAGCGCAAGCTCAGCGACGAGATTCGGCATGGCTTTTGAGCGAGTTGCTCTCGCGCCAGCCTTCGGTGGCACTCTGCCGGCGCGCTCCTCAAGATCGACGACGCGGTCTTCCTCTCCTCTGATGCGTGACCGAAACTCCTTCAGCCGCTCATTGCGTACCTCGATGGTAGCTGGCGTATGAGGAGCCTTCCCCTTGTCCAGCGTCTGCTCGAGCTCGCGCTCGAAGCGCAGATCCTCTGCCAAGCGCTCGAGGCGACCGTTGACGCGCAAGGACTCCCCCTCGAGCGGAGCCTTGTTCACCGCGTCCTCGGCGCGGGTCGCCTCGCGCCGAGTAAGCTCGATGGGCTCACCGCCAGACGTCTTCGGCTTGGCGTCTTCGCGGCTCACGCCAAGCTCGGCCAACTCCTCGTCGCTGAGCTGGATGTGGCTGTAGTCGTAGCGCTCGGCAATGTCCTCATCGGTGAAGTGCGCCACCGTCGTCGAGCGGCAGTTGGGATGCAGCGGCGGGAAGTTCACCCCGACCTCTGCCTCTGCGACCGCGAACACCTGCCCGTTGGCCTGGCGGCAGGGCTCTGAGGTTCGGCTGTCGATGGCGGCGAGGAACTTGTAGTGCTTGACGCCGCTCTTGCGGTAGCCCTCGAGCGAGGCCTGGTTGGCAACGTAGTTGAGCTCTGTTCGCACCAGCCGCCGAGCGTTGTCCAGCGAGCTGCCCATGGCCTTGGCCATCTTCTTTGTCAGGTCCTCGATGCCCGATTGCGAGACCGCCGCTTGGCTGAGGATTCGGCGCAGCTCGTTGACCAGCTTCTCCTTGTCGTCCCAGACACGGTCTGAGAAGTTCTGGCCAAGCCACTTCTCGGCCGTCGCTTGCTCGAGCAGCCTTGGTGCGGGTGCTCCGAGCTCAGCGCGAAACGCGGGTACTTTCTCGAGGTCCTTTGCGTTGCCCTCGAATCGCTGGGCAAACGCCACCTCCATGCCAGCCTCGAGGCGGCGAGCCACGGCAGCGCTCATGCCGGTGAGCTCATGCTCGATGTCGAGCAGCAGCCGTTGTTGGCGGGTGACCTTGCGCAGCTTTGAGGCTTCGCCAAGCTCTTCGAGATAGGCTTGGAGCTCCTCGCTGAGCGGTCCTGGCAGGGCGCGGATGGCGTCTTGCTTTCGGGCGAGGTCGGCGCGGAAGTCGGCTCGCTCCCTCAGGCTGAGCGTTGCCCTGGCGTCCTCGACGCTGAGGCCGCTCTCGCTGGCGAAGCGCTCGTAGAAGGCGCGCAGCTCGTCCTCTACGGCGTTGGTGGCCGCGGCGTAGGCCTTGAGCACGTCACGGTTGACGGCGTCTTCGGTGCGGTCGGTGGCGAGCACCTTGGCCTGGGCGCGGTGCTCCCAGTAGCGCAGCAGCTTGGCCTGCTGGGCGGTCTCAATGTGCTCAGCACCCGCATCGTCGATGGTGTCGGGGCAAGCCTCATCGCCGCGGGGGGATACGCATGAACGAAGCGGACGTCGACATCTGGCTGGATCTCGGCCAGGAGGGACAGTTCAAGCTCCCCGTCTTGCCATCAGCGCATTTGAATTGGCGCAGTGCCTGTGGCACCTTGCGTTAGGTCGACGCTCTTCGAAGCGGTTCCGCGCGGCGGCGCTGAGCCAGAGCCTTGATCAGATCTGGCAGACGTCCTCATGAGGCAGACTGCGGAGCTCGAGAGACCGGTTCAGGCCCTCGCGCAGCCTGGCCAAAGCTGCTCTCGCCCAAAAACGGCGCCACTTAGATCGGAGCGGACGGGGTGCTGAAGAACACCTGGCCGCCCTCCGCTCGAGCCAACCTGGAGAGTCCCGTGAGCAACGACCTCGAACACGACGCTAAGCGAGTCCTCAAGGAGCGCGTGTCGCGGGTACAGGCGATCCTGCGCCGTTGGGATCCGATCGGCGTTCGCCCAGGAGAGTATGCACCTGCGGACGAATACGACAGCTATGCCCCACAGCTCGTCTCGCTGGTGGCCCAAGGTTGCTCGATGCAAGAGCTCTGCGCACAACTGGAGACCATCCGCGTCCATAGCATCGGCGTCGGCGCCAACTCCGCCGGGGACGCTCTGATTGCGGAGGCGATTCTCGAGGCCCTACGCGGCGAGCCTGGGCCGAGCTCGGCCTGCTCGAAACGATGAGCGCCTGAGCTTCGTCGAAGCGCCGGAATTCAGGATGGTCGGGGGTCGCGTAGGTCAGCGACGAGCCATGCTGCGCGCCGCGCCAGGTCGCGACGAGCGTGCGGTTGCGCGAGAGGCTCTGGAGAAGGCGAAGCGGGTCTTGCTTTAGGTCTGGGTGGAAGAGCATCTCGAGGTTGTCGAGAAGGACGGTGTCTCCCGCCTGCTCCTGGACGAGGTCGTCGACGAGACGCGCCACCCGAAGCGCCCGCTGCTTGCTGGTCAGCTCGAGCAGCCTCTCTGAGAGCGCCAGGTTGACGTTCACGAGCGGCCAGCCGTGCGCCTTGTGCAGGTCCATCAGCGCGCTGGTCTTTCCGGAGCGCGGCGGCCCCGCGACGATGACGAGCCGGTGGTACAGCGGCCTCGCCTTCTCGATCTGCTCACGACCTCACAGACACACCCAGACAGAGAGCGCTCACGCCCAGCGGCCAACGAAACCCAAGGCTGTAGGGCCGCCTTGTCCAAACGGCGGAGGCGATAGCAGGGGCCGGTGGGGCACCATGTCCAAACGACGGAGGCGATAGCCGGGGCCGTCGAAGCGCCTGGTCCAAACGGCGCAGGCGACAGCAGGGTCTGTAGAGGCGCCCTGTCCAAACGGCGGAGGCGACAGCAGGGGCCGGTGGGGCGCCATGTCCAAACGACGGAGGCGATAGCCGGGGCCGTCGAAGCGCCTGGTCCAAACGGCGCAGGCGACAGCAGGGGCCGTTGAAGCGCCTTGTCCAAACGGCGGAGGCGATAGCCGGGGCCGTAGGGGCGCCTGGTCCAACGGCGCAGGCGATAGCAGGGGCCGTTGAAGCGCCTTGTCCAAACGGCGGAGGCGATAGCAGGGTCTGTAGGACGCTTCGTCATTTTTTGGTCGCTTGTCTTGCAGTACACCGATTGCTAATCTGCAGTCTCGTCGAGGATACGGAAATCGCGTGCTCTTCGACGTCCGCATTCTTTCTGGCGAGTGAGCTGCTCGCCCCTTCCGAACGGCCGAATGCAAATCGGAGGTTTGACATGAGTCTGATGCCCTATCCAAAAACGCACGCAGAAAGAGAGCAAGTCATCCGTGCCACCGAGGTGTGGAGAACGAAGACGCCAACCGAGCTGGCCCTGGCGCTGTACACGCACATCTTCGCTCCGGCGGAGAAGGCCTACCTCGAGCTGGGCGAGCGCTATCAGGCAGCGAAGGGGGCCGAGCGCGCTGCCTCCGATGCGGCTGATGTCTGCGACGAGCGTTTCGATACGGCGATGCGCAAGTGGACGGTCAGCGTGCGAGACGAGCGAGGTGTGGCGCGTACGGCCGAGCTGAGCCCACTCCTGAGTATGCCCCCGAACGAGCTGACGAGAAAGCCGTATGGCGTCGAGGTTTCGCATACGCAGAGGATGCTGGTGCAGCTCGAGAACCGCCCTGAGCTGCGCGGTGACCCTGCCGCGTTCGCCGAACTGAGCGCCGCCACCAATGCCCTGGCTGTCGCGGTGGCCGCCGACGAGGAGGCGACGCTCACCAGGCTCGCGATCGGACGAGAATACACACTCGCCACCAAGGAGTTCGACAAGGCCTACCGCAAGCTGCGCCGGGCGCTCGTGCCGCTCATCGGCCAAGAGGCGCTGGACGCGGCGTTCCCGCTCTTCGTGCGCGCCGAGCCCAAAGGCGACTGAGGCGGCGAAGACTTCCGCTGCGCTGTGGGTGCCGAGTCGCTACCCACGCTCTACCTACCACCAGACGAGCGTTGGTCGTTCCGGCCACGGAGCTGCGGAGAGGGAAGCGCAGTGAGCGCAGAGGAGGGAGCTGCAGGCCTGGGCAGCGCAGGATGCGGCGTGGGGCAGGCTTTCCAGCCTGCCGACCGGGATTGCTGTGGAGCCAGGGAGCTGCAGGGTAGGGCAGCGCAGGAGGGAGCTGCCGTGCAGCATTGACCTTGGACCTTGGTGCTCGCTATCTTGCCGTGCCACCTCGGCGCGGCGTCGACTCGCTATCGCCGCGCTGCTCGCACAGGTTTCGCCATGCCTCGCCAGCTCCTCTTCGTCCTCTTCTCCAACGATAGCTGCAAGCGCAATCACGCCTTCGCCTGGGCGCTCGAGCTGCACCGCGCGGGTCAGCACGTGCGTCTGCTCCTCGAAGGAGAGGGCGTTCAGTGTATGCGGGAGCAGACTGGCGTCTTTGCCGAGCGCTTTGCCGAGGCCCTGAGCGCAGGTCTGCTCGTGGGCGCCTGCAAGACCGCCTCGTGTGGTTGCAGCACACCCGAGCGCGACGTCACCGCCGTCGCAGAGAGCTTGGGCGTGCCGCTGCTCGACAGCCTGGAGGGGCATGCGGGAGTGGCCGATTTCGTGGCGGCGGGCTACGAGCTGGTCATCTTTTGAGCCGGCAGGGTAGCACGCTAGAAAGCCTGCCCCACACCTTGGTTTGCGGACTGCTCAGTGGCAGGCTGGAAAGCAGGCCCCACCATGGCTCTGCGGCTACCACTGCAGCATGGGGGTGAAGACCGACATCAGTGCGCCGACGGCCCCCAAGCCAGCCCCCACGAAGCCCACGCGCCGTCCGTGCTTCAGGCCTGAAAGCAGGCCGAGGATGAGCGCCAGCCCGCCCGCGCCCCACATGCCGAAGATAAGCACGGTGCCGAAGAGCTCCTTGGTGCTGGCGAGCCGATCCAACGCCAGACCATCAACGTCGGCTTCGACGTCCGCGACCGCCGCCACATAGTTCGGATAGCTCTCCAACAGGGCGTATCCCGCAGCAAAGACCGCCACCAGCCCCAAAATCAGCGAGATCCAGGAAAGCTTCTTCATCGACTTCCTCCTCCAGAGGACGACGCGCCCTGCACCTCTACCCAACGCAGGAATGCACCAACTGCGGGTGCCGTCAAGGCGCAGGAGGGCAGTGGGCAGAAGCGCGCTCGTGGCGTACATGAGCGCTGTCACTCGCCTCATCAGACGTCGGCCGCCCGCTGGTCGAGGGTCGCACGACGTATTCGCAAATTCGCATCAACGGTTTGCTCATTGACACCTCGAGCGGAGCGTTCTAGGGTCACTGGACCACGAGACGTCGGCGCAAATCCGGTCGATTTGCATACGACGTTCGCTTGGCCTGAACGGCCCTGAGGAGGACTGGAGATGCGGCGACTGAGTCTCACTTTGCTGTGTCTGTGTACTTTGTGTGTGAGTTCTTGTGGCGAAGATGAGGAGAGCGGGACATGCTCATCCTCGAAGTCTTACAGCGACACCATCATTTTTGCCAACTGCGATGGAAACACGCTGCTCACCTGTGTGCCCAAGGCCGCTGGGAGCAATGAAGGGACCTGGAAGTCGACGGATTGTGCTGCGCAAGGCCAGGTTTGCATCATGAATGCCGCCACCATCGATGCCTGTGGAGTGCCTGCAGAAGGAGACCGTTGTCGAGTCAAAGACACGCGCACCTGCGACGAGAGCGGCAACGTCGTGCGCTGTGTTTGGATCAGCGAACAGCCCGAGGCGGGCCTCTCTGGCGACATCGGCGTGTGGAGAACCGAGCAGAGCTGTGATGGTGCCTGCTCCAACGGCAACTGCGAGTGATGCTCGAGGAGCTGTAGGCAGGCTTTCCAGCCTGCCATCCTCGAGCCCTGTGGAACCCAGCGTGGGGCAGGCTTTCCTGGCTGGAAAGTGGCACCCTGTGCGTGCTGTTTCTTCATCTTGCCTGGCATCACTCGCTGTCAATCCCCTCGGGGACGAGCTGTGGCTCGAACTGCACCTCGAGGGTGTAATCGCTGCCCTGAGCTTCTGCATTGATTTCGAGATAATAGAGCCCGGTGGTAGCGCTGAACTCTGTCTCCAAGCGAGGCTCCGCACGACGCTCGAGTCGCGCAAGCTCTGCACCCTCACCGTCGTGCACGAGGACCACAAGCTCCGCATCCGGGTTGTCGAGGGCCACGGTGACCTTGACCGTACCCGGCTGAGGCACGCGGAAGTACTTCCAGTCCGTGAGGTCGCCGATGTCGTAGTCGACGTTGTCGATGATCACTCGCTGGAGGGGGATCTCCTCGGCCCGGAGTCGCGTGCAATTGCCACAGTCCGGCGGATCTCGATTGATCGATTGGACAGAACACGAGATGGCCAAGACGGCTCCAAGCAATAGCTGCAGCAAGCTCGCTCGCATCTCTCGACTCCTTTCTCAACGCGGCCCCCAACAGCAGGATAGCGGAGAAGCTGCACGCCAACAACTTGGGGGAACAGGCCAAGTGCCCAATCGACACGAAGTCGTAGGCAGGAGACAGGCCTGGGCTTGCGCCTTTGCTGGCACTTGCTACTGTCGGAGAGGCGCTCGCGATGCCCTCCGACCACTGGGTCTATCTGGGATGGCATC
>JAVFAO010000372.1:0-7100 GCA_034002465.1 Myxococcota bacterium | reverse complement strand
ACCAGTTCAAAGGCCTGATTGAGGTGTTGCGCCGCCGCCTGCAATTCACCGAGATCGACCTGACTGCGACCAAGACCTTCGAGCGCGTCGACATCATCCTCATCGCGCTTCAAGAGCGCGCTGTAATGCGCGGCGGCCCGTCGTGGCATTGCGCACCGCTCCCTCCAGAGCCGCGCCACCCTGAGCACGATCTCGCGCCGCTCGCTACTCTCCGACGACGGCCCCTCGGCGCGCTGAGCCGAAGCCTGCCCTTCTCGCTCTGCAAGCACCTTGAGCACCGTCTCCCAACGCGTCGTGGCACTCACGAAACGCGCTTGCTCCTCGTCGATTTCCGCGAGCCGTCGCAAGCCATCCAGGTCATCGGGGACCAGCTTGACCAGCTCCTCCAAAGCCTGCCGATACTGCGGTGAGCCCGTCTCGACTTGCTTGGCGCGGGCTATCTCTCGCAGCATGCCAACGCGGGCCTCGATACTCTGATCATCGCTGCGACTGGCGAGCAGCGCGCTGAGTCGGCTGATGTCACCAACCTTCTGGTAGTGGCTGCGAAGCGCCGCGTAGCTCTGCTCGTCATCGGGATCGAACTCGAGGATCTGCTCCAAGAGCTTGGCCATGCGCTCGAACTGCCCCAACAATCCAAAGCGCGAGGAGGCCGAACGCAGCAACACAAGACGCAGGTCGACGCGCGGGACCTGCTTCGCCATCTCCTCACACAGCTGAGCGGCTCGCCCAGCATCCCCAAGAGCATCCAGGACCCGAATGATATCCAGCTTGACCTGAAGCAACTCGGGGTGTCGCTGCTCGAGCTGCTCATAGAGCAGCAGCGCCTCCTCGAACTGCTCAGCCTCCTCGTTGAGTCGCGCAAGCTCCCACAGCTCATGGCTGTGCTGCAGTCCACTGCGCGTCGAGCTTGGTGATGACAAGAGCTCAATCAAGCGCACCCGATCGGAGCCACTCACGGGATGCTGGATGAGCAAGCGCAGCACCTCGGGATGCATTGGGAAGAGCTGGAAGAGGCGCTCGAGACGCGCGAAGGGCAACTTCCCTTGCAGACGGAGCTCCGTACGAAGCTGGGCGAGCAGCGCCTCGAGGCGCTCGTCAGGATCGGCGAGCGCATCGCCGAGACGACCGAGCACCTCGGAGAGCGCAAGCGCATCGCCAGTCGCTTCGAAGATCGCACGCAGACCGCGCAACGCCCCAAGGTCATCGGGCACGGTGTCGAGGATGGCCCGAAAACAACGCACCGCGTCCTCGTGTCGTCCCAACAAACGCGTCAAGACAAAGGCTTGCTCTCGCAGCAAGACGAGCCGACTCTCCTGGCTGTGCGCCAGACCGGCGCCCGTGGAAAGCAGCTCGACGAGTCTATCCCAGTCGCGTCGACGACGGGCCAGCGCACTGGCACCAGCCCAAGCAGAGAGCTTCTGCGGCGCGTGCTGCAGCGCCTCGGTGTAGAGCCGTGTCGCCCGCCTCTCATCTTGAAGCACATCCATAGACAGCGCAGCAGCCTGCTCGAGCCAGAGCGCCCGCTCCTCCCCAGAATACAACGGCGCGCGGGCTTCATAGCTGTTGACCAGCTCATCGTGCTGCGCTTCCTCGAGGTAGACCTCCTCGAGCAGATCAAGTGTGCTGGGGTTGAGGGGCTCGAGCGTCTTGGCAGCAAGCAGATGCCGCTGCGCACGAACGTTGTCGTTGAGCATCGAGCGAGAAACGATCGCAGCTTGCAGCAAGAGCTCCCGACGGCTGTCCGGGGGCATCGTCTGTGCGAAGCGCTCGCACACGGCCTCCAGTCCATTCCAGTTGCGGGCCGCCAACAAACTCGCCCGCAGCAGCGATTGTGCCACTGCGTTGTCAGGGTTCTCGCTCACGATCCGCTCGAGTAAGTCGCGCGAGCGCTGCGGGTCAGTGATGCCAATGGAGCCCAAATAGCCAAGCCAGTCGCGCAGCTCCTGCTCCCGCTCCGGCGCAAGCTTCGAACCGATGACCTCCTCGATCACGTCGATGGCATGCTGGTGAAAGCCCTCCAGCCGATACAGACGCACCAGCGCCTCGAGCGCAGGCTGGTGACTGGGCAACTCCTCGAGCAGCGCGAGCTGCGCCCTCAGCGCCGACTGACGATCGCGCAAAGCGCGCTCGAAGAGCTGCCCCGCACGCCAGCAAAGCTCAGTTTTCCGAACCCGCTCCTGGCTCTTGCGCGCAAGCTCGAGAAATAGCTCGGCAAGCTCAGCCAAACGGCCCGCCCGAAAGGCAGTGCGCTCTGCTCCAGCGAGCGCAAAGACGTCACCGGGGTTTTGCGCCAAGACCGCGACGTAACAGTCGAAGGCCTGGGACGACGAGCCCGACTCTGTCTCGAGCAGCTCCGCACGATGCTCGAGCAAACGCTCGCTCGCCGCCGCCTCCAGCGCCAGCGCCCCTTGCCCCAGCGACACCGCCTCAGAATAGCGCCCCAGCTCTGCGCTCAGCCTCACGAAATCGAAGAAGGCAGTCTGGTTGCCCGGATCCAGCGAGAACGCCTCCGCCAGCATCGCATGCGCCTCGAGCGGTGCTCGACGCTGCCGCTGTATCGCCTCCATGTGTAACCACTGCGCTTGCCGACGGCTCTCGGTCGAGAGCTCGCGCAGTGTCGACAAGTGGTGCAGGGCAGAATTGGCGTCGTCCTGCCGAAGCGACAGCTCACAAGCAAAATAATGGTGGAGCGGCGAACGAGGCGCTAAGCTCAGCGCATCGTCCAAAGCCGTTCGTGCCCTCTCGTGCTGCCCCACCGATTGATTGAGCTCGAAGCAGCGCTGAAAGAGGGCCGCGCCTCGACGTTTCAGCTCTCGTTGACGGCTCTTCTCCTCAGCGCCCGTCTTGCCTTCAGCAACCAGCCGCGCCAACAAAGCTCGACTCGCCTCCAGCTCGATATCCCTGGCCCGCGCCTGCCATGCAAAGACCTGCAAGCTCGCCGCATGCCCCAAAAAGCTCGGCTCCATACGCGAAACGCGAAGCAGGTCCATCGCGCGACGCAAATCTCCCCGCTCCTGCCACAACACCGTCGCCGCCTCGACGAGCAGCGCCGCTTGCAGAGGCCCTTCCAGTTCCTCTCGCAAACGCACCCCGAGCTGCTCGAGTCGAGCCCAGTCGGGGGCAAACCACGCTGCACGAAGCGCCTGGATGAGCGCCAAAGGGTGTCCGCCAGCGTGCTCAATTGCCTCGTCATAGAGCGAAGAGAGCTGAGCGCCATGCGCCCCTGCTTGCTCCGGCTGCGCGCGCTCTTTGAGCAACGCCAGCTCTACCAAGAGCTCGCTGTAGGCCGCCTGCCCGTGAGGCTGCTGTCGCAAGACCGTCAGCCAGCGCTCGAGCAGCTCCAAATGACGCTGGCTATCCCGTCGGCCCAACGCATGCGCGATCAGCGCCTGGTGAGCAGGATGGAAGCTGGGTTGCACCGTAATCGAGAGCTCATCGAGCTCAGTGCACACCGACCAACGCTCGCGGGGGGCGAAAGCACGCAGCAACTCCGCCAGCTCGTGCGCGCTCGCAGCAACCCGACTGGCGTGCCAAGCCTGAGACGACGACTCGAGTGCATCCCTCAACTCGGCGGCCAGCCTCCTCGAAATGCGTGGCATCGGCACCAAACGCAAGAGCTTGTCGAGGTCGTCCAAGATCCGGCGCAAATGCTCGCCGTGCGGTGTGCGTTCTTGGACCACCGGCGCTGCCGCCGCAATCCGCTCTGGTGAGCGCTGTGGGCGAGCGCGGACATAGGCGGTGGTCCAATCTTCGTCCTCCTCGGACTCGGAGCTCGGCGAAACGATGTGGCGCGGTGCCGACATCACCGGCAGCGAGCGCGGGGGAAGCGCGATCGGCTCCAGATCCGAACTCATCAACGGCATCTCTTCGCTGTACGAGCTGAGCTCGGCAGGCGTCGCGTCGACCTCCTCCTCGATGTCGCTCTCGGCGAGCTCGATGACCGCAGAGTTCATCCCGACTTCGAGCTCATCGCTCTCGAGCTGTAGCTCCGACGAAGAGACCTGCACCACATCATCGGAGGAAAGCGGCGAAGCACGCAAGCGAGACCCCGGGGTCTGCGGACCTCTGCGCTGCCGACCCCCTCGTTGCGCCCTGTTATCGTCAACCATGCAGCCTCGTCCCCCCACATGCGCCCGCTGCATTATCCCATGACCCCCCAACAAGTCAATTCGCCATCAGCATCCACTCATCTTCGCCTTTGCGCAGTAAATACAGCATCTTAGAAAGATGTCTCTTGACGGCTTCGGGCACATGCTACATAGCTTGGCCGCTGAGAGGATGGCACACCGCGTCAAGCGGCATCGCGCCGCATATCCAACAGCAGAGAGGTCCCCCTTGAAAACGGTGCTCATTGCTGACGACTCACCCACCGCGCGCGTGCTGCTCTCGCGCATCGTCAACGATGACGCGCAGCTCTCTGTCGTGGGTGAGGCGCAGAACGGAGCCCAAGCCATTCAGCTCGCTCGCTCGCTCTTGCCAGACGTCATCATCATGGACGTGCAGATGCCGATCATCGACGGCTATGAAGCCACACGCCAGATCATGATGCAGTGCCCCACGCCCATCGTCATCGTCACTACTTCTCTCGCTTTCAACGAGGTCGAGGTGTCCATGAATGCGCTGCGCAACGGTGCCTTGATCGCCCTGCGCAAGCCAACGGGTCCAGGTCATCCTGAATACGATACCCAGGCCTCTCAGTTTCGCCGCATCGTCAGGTTGATGTCTGAGGTCAGGGTACACCGCAGCCTCTTCCCACGCAGTCGTGTCAGCAAGCCAAGCCCTCGACACCCTAGCCCCGTCCAAATCGTCGCCATTGCCGCCTCCACCGGAGGACCCGCCGCCATCCACGCCGTCCTCAACAAACTCCCGCCCGACTTCGCGCTACCCATCGCGGTCGTGCAGCACATCGCCAAAGGCTTTGCCGAAGGCTTTGCCCGCTGGCTCGACGGTGAGCTCCAACTCCCGGTCAAAGTAGTCGACGACGGCGAGCTGCTGCAACCTGGACAAGTCTACATCGCCCCGGACCACGCCCACCTCGGCATCGACGCCGAGGGCAGGGCACGACTCGCCGAGGACGACAACGAGCTCAGTTACCGCCCCAGCGCAGACCACTTCTTCCGAAGCCTCGCAAGCTCTTTCGGCGCACGCACCCTCGCGGTCATCCTCACCGGAATGGGAAACGACGGCCAAGCTGGAATGGCTGAGCTCAAAAAGACGGGCGCTTGGGTCATCGCCCAGGACGAAAGCAGCAGCGTCGTCTTCTCCATGCCTCGTTCCGTCATCGACGCTGGCCTCAGTGACCAAGTATTGCCTGTCGAAGCCATCGGTGCCGCCATCTCGCGCTATGTTTCACGCCAAAGCAGCGCCACGGAGCCCGCTACATGACAGAAATCAAGATCAGAAACTTCAAAGAAATCAGCTATGACGAGCTGGAAGAGCTGAACCTCGCCGTCAAACATGAGGTGCTCGCTGGCACCCCACACGACGAGCTCAAAGCCCGCTTCCTCAAGCACCTTCAAGAGGAAAGGCAGATCAAGGCGGTCACCGTCTGCTTCTCCGACATCGAAGGTCGCTTTCACATGCTCGACTACGACAAAAAGCACCTGCTCGCTTCCCATGAAGGGCTCACCTTCGACGGCTCCTCCATTCGAGGCTTCTCCATCCAAAGCGAGTCGGACCTGCGCCTCGACCTCGATTGGAGCTCCTTTCGATGGCTGCCCAGCGACGTCTTTGGACCCGGCAAAGTGCTGCTCTTCGCCTTCGTCTGTGACCGAGATGGCTCCCCTTATGCCGGCGACTTTCGCGGGCGCCTTCGCGGCGTCGAGCAGCAACTCGCCGAACGTGGACAGGCCAGCGCCGCCGCTTTCGAAATCGAAGGTTTCCTCTTCAAAGGCATCAACGCCGAGCAGAGCTTCGACCCCAACGTCGGCTTCGAATTCGTCTCCGAAGGCGGCTACTTCCACTCCCTGCCAGTGACCCCCCTCAAGGCCTTCATCGACCACTTTGCCGAAGCCCAACGCGCTCTGGGCTTCGAGAACGAGAAGGACCACCCCGAGGTTGCTCCCTCCCAGTTCGAGCTCAACTACGCGCCAGCTCCCGCCGTCATCGCCGCCGACCAAGTCCAACTCTATAAGCTGCTCGCCCGGCAGATCGCCACCAGCATGGGCTTCACCGCAAGCTTCCTGCCCAAACCCCGCACCGCCATCAATGGCAGCGGCATGCACACCAACCTCTCGATCTCCAGCGGTGAGCGCAACCTCATGTTCGATCCGCAGGGCACAGAGCAGCTCTCGAGCTTTGCCTGGTCCTTCGTTGACAACATCCTACAACACGCCCTCGACCTGTGCCTCATCATGAACCCCTCGGTCAACGCCTACCGGCGCCTCGATCCACACTACGAGGCACCCAACCAAGTGCGGGTCTCCGCCGTCGACCGCTCCGCCATGATCCGCATCCCTCTCGGCACCCCTCGCTCCGCTCGCATCGAAATCCGCTCCGTCGCTCCTGACGCCAATCCCTACCTCTTGCTCACCGCGCTGCTCAGCCTCGGCATGCAGCCGACCCCCCCCCTCGACACCCAGACCCGACAACGACGAGACCTGGTGCTGCCCTCGCACATTCAGGAAGCCCTCACCAGCTTCGAAGCCTCCACACACATGGCGCGCATTCTGGGTGAGGAGCCCCGCACCAAATACGCTGCGCTCAAGCGCGCAGCCGCTCAGCGCTCTCCCCACGAGCTCGGCACTCGGATCAAATCCGGTGAGGTGCTCTTCCATCACGAAGTCACCAACCAATACATCTGGTCCCGATTCTGAGCCAGCTACAGCGCCCGCTGCACAGCACCCTCTGCTGTGAACACGCCTGCGAGAGCCCTGGCTCGGCGAGAAGGACATGGGCACGAAGAGTGTTGCAAGTCCCGAGCACAGCGCCAAGCACATTCCAGACTTGGGCACTCCATCCCTATGCGCCAATGAGGAAAGGCGGTGACGGCAGCACAGCATCGTCATGCGGCTTCAGCTTGCACCCCGGCTCCGCTCTGTCTACACTTTTGGTCGACGCGAAAGCGGTTCGAGGAGGAAGCCTTCGATGAGCAGCACACG
>JAVFAO010000371.1:0-7109 GCA_034002465.1 Myxococcota bacterium | reverse complement strand
TGCGCCGCTATGTCGAGGCTGGCAACTACCTCTACGCTTCGGACTGGGCCTTCTACTTCGTCGAGACCGCCTTCCCCGAGAAGATCGACTTCCGTGGAGAAGATCTGCGCCCCATCGACGTGCTCACAGGAGCTCGGGGACTCCACGTCGTCTCCATCGTTGACCCCGAGATGCGCGCCTTCACCGGGATGTCCCTGGCCACCATCGACCTCAACCTGACCCAATGGGCGGTCCCCGTCGATGTCAGCGCCGACACCAAGGTCTACCTGCGCGGTGACGCCAGACTCACTACAGGGGCCATCGAGACCGATATCCCCTACCTCGTCGACTTCCGCTACGGTTCAGGCTCAGTCGCCTACACCAGCTACCACATCCACCAAAACCAAGCCATCGACGTCTTCTTCGCCTTCATCGCGATGAACTTCAAGTAGACGGCATTGCAAGCCTGGGAATGGCATCGTTGATTCTGGTCGTCACCTCGTAGTTGATGGTCCCCGACCACTCTCCAAGCTGCTCCGCGCTGACCTGCTCCTTTCCGTCGGTGCCGAGCAGCACCACCGGGTCAGCCTCTCGCGCATCTGGGATGTCGGTCAGGTCGATCATCATCATGTTCATACAGATGCGACCCCGCAACTGGGCGCGTTGGCCCCGCACCAAGACGTGCGCCAGGCCTGAGAGAGAACGGTCATAGCCATCGTAGTAGCCTACGGGCAAGATGCCGATGCGGGTATCATGGGTCGCTCTGAAGGTGCAGCCATAACCCACTGACTCTCCAACGGGTACCGTCTTGATTTGTGCGATCTGGGTTAGCCAGCGCAGCGCGGGTCGAAGCTCGATCTCGTGTCGTCCAGCGAGCACCGCCGAGAGGAAAGTCTCCTTGGATGGCCACATCCCATAGCTTGCGATGCCCGGTCGCAGTAGCTCGAAATGAGCCTGCGGCCAAAGGATGCTCGCCGCAGAGTTCGAAATCGAACGAAGGAGCTTGTCGAAGCCAGCGCCTTCGAAGGCCTGAGCGGCTTCGGCGAAGCGGGCAAGTTGCGCTTCGGCGAAGCGATGGTCCGTGGTGTCCTCGACATTGGCGAAGTGTGTGCAAATGCCCTCCACACGCACGCCTTCCAGACCTCGGGCGAGCTGCGCCAGGGCGAGGGCTGTCTCGAGGCGCAGCCCTTGGCGGTTGGTACCCGTCTCGAGCTTGAAATGCAGACCGAGCTCCCTTCCCCGCCGACTCGCCGCTGTGGCGATGGCGCGCAGCAGCGCTTCTGAGTAGAGCACGGTGCGACATTCCAACTCGACCAGCGCCTCGGCGTGCTCCACAGGGACGTAGCCGAGCACGAAGAGGGGCCGTTTGATGCCAGCGGCGCGCAGTTGCCAAGCCTCGTGTAGAGAATCGACGCAGAGCCAATCTGCGCCTGCGTCGAGAAATGCTCGAGCGGCCAGGAGGATACCATGGCCGTAGGCATTGCTCTTGACCACTGGCGCGAGCAGCGCTGTCGGGTTCAGGGCGCGCAGTGAGCGCAGGTTGTGCTCGAGCGCAGGCACATCGATCTCGACCCAGCTCCGTCTGAGCGCGACGAGCTCGGGTTCGTAGACCATTGAGTGGGTACCTTTCATTGCATTCTCGATGTGAACAGTGGCTCGCGATGAGTCGGTAGCACGGCAACCGTCATTGCTCTGACGCTGCCGAGGACAGGTCCCCTTCGTTGGCTTCCACCTGCAAACCTAGTCCGTGGGAAGGGGCCGCACGGATGAGCCATCTGCTAGACCCTGTGCGCTCGCCTGTCAACGCAAGTGCAACGAGATGAGTTGCATGTTGGCCAGGGCGACAGCCAGTAGGGGCAGACCTGCGTGTCTGCCCTCCCCGGATTCTGCATACACCCGGGCTGACAGCCAGGGGTCCGAGCGCAGGACCAGTGCATCAGTTGAGGTCGGACTCGAGGTCTCACGCAGAGACGCAGAGGCGCAGAGTGGCAAAGAGGGCATTGATGGCAATCGAAAGTGAGCGAAGGGCAAGTATCCTCTCGACATTCCGAAAGAACTCGGAGCCAGGAGGCGGAGAGTCGCTGCGAAGCAAGCCCGAAGGGTGCCCGCCAGGGAAGGCGGGCGACAATTGTTGCTGTCGAGTGGTCGGTACCCGAGAGCGAGCGAATGCAAATAGAATACGAACTGTGGAGCTCTGCCACAGACCCCGCCAAAGGGTCTCGCCCTTGGAATCCTCTGGCTTTCGGGCGCTTGCGGGGACTCTAGCGCAGCCGCTGGCTGTAGTGCTTGAAGCGCTCGTGGCGAGCATCACCGAGTGCCTGGAAAATGAGCGTCTCGGTGTTGGTGAGGGTGATGCCGAGGTCGGCCATCTGGTCGAGGGCATTCTGCCAGTTGAGCTTGCTTCGAGAGCAGACTGCGTCGACCGGGACGAAGAGGTTGACCGAGTCGTCATCCTCGAAGCCTTCGGCCACGAGATCCATGATGGTCTGCAGGACGCAGACGTGGGTCTCCATGCCGACGACGATGAGCTGAGAGGGTAGGGTGGGCAGGATCTGCTGGGCGAAAGTTTCCTCACCGAGGCACGAAAACGATATCTTTTCAAAGCGTTGGGCTTTGCTCAGACGTGCCAGCAAAGGCTCGACGGTGCGCCCCAGCCCTTTGGGGTACTGCTCGGAATAGACGACGCTGCCTTCGTATTCGAGGACGAGCTCGGCGAGCAGGTCGATGTTTCGGATGAGTTTGCTCACGACATCCTGGGGCATGGCAGGGACGAGGCGTTCCTGGACGTCGATGATGAGCAGGCCAATGTCGTTGAAGTCAGGGTACATAGGACCTTCGTTGGGCTGTCGGACGAGAGCTTTTGTCCATTGGGCGCTTGGCCCGTTCCCTCAACTGTAGGTCATACAGTCCGGGAACTGCAAGGGGGTACGCACGAGGCGTCTCATGCTCTGAGGGTACCCGGTTTTTGGGAGAGTGCTTAGCCCACTGAGCAACCGTTGGGGTCGAGGCACTTCTTGACGAAGAACTGGTAAGAGAGGGCGAAGTCATCACCCAGGATGGGGCGCTGGTCACCGAAGAAGACCATCGAGTTGCCGAAGGGGTCGTAGTCCCAGCCATTGCTGAGGGAGTGGGGGATTTCGAGCAGCGAGCCGTCAGAGGCTTTGCGGATGACCACCTTCATGGTGACGGTGATCGGGCGGCTGCGCGGATTGTAGGAGGAGGCGATACCACCTGCTGCGCTGATGATGTTTTGGATGACCGTGGGGATGGCGGCGGTGTCGGTCAAGTCTGCAGTGACCGCGCCGGGGACGAGCTGAGGCGGACCGATGAAGAGCCGCTCGAAGGTGCGCATGGTGTTGTCGAGCATCATGATGGCGAAGGGGACGGTACGTCCGTAGCTGGGGTTGCCATTGGCGACGTTGTTGAACCAGTCATCGTAGAGCGCGACGGCGGCGTCTTCGGACAGTGCACCACTGAGGACCTCGTATTCTTCCTCGTCGGTCATGATGATCATGATGAGGGCTGCGTTCTGTCGTTGTCTATCGAGGGCGAGGGAAACGCCTGCGGGGTTTGTGCGGCCTTGAACGTAGTCAACGGCGATTCGCGGGCACTTGAGACCGTATTCTCGTCCTCCAAAGAAGTCATCCGGAGGAGGGTCGCAGTTCTGGATTCCACCCGGATCCTTGACCTTGCATTGGAAGTCGGTCTTCTTGACGTCTTCGAAGCTTGACCAGACGGAGCCGTTCTCGCCCTTGACGTCTCGGAGCATGCCACAGAGGTTGATGGAGGACACGCCGACGCCGCCGCCTTCGTATTCTGTGGTATTGAAGGCCCATCGGGCGCTGATGAAGCTTTGGTTGATGGCGTCGAAGATGGCATCGGCGGCATCGCGGATGACATCCTGCTCTTCGCGCATGGAGGCGGTATCATCGACGGTGAAGATGAAGTCGGCGAGGGGCAGCTGCGTGACGCTGAAGAGCTCGCAGTAGGGGGAGTATTCGTCGATATCCTGGGCGAGTGCGGTGCCGTTGGTGAGGTCGTTGATGGCGATCTGCAGGTTTTCGGAGATGGGTTGATCGGCGGCGACCACGGTGCCGAAGAGGATGACGCGGGAGGAGGTGCGGTAGACGATGCTCAGCTCGACCTCGTAGAGCGTGGCACCGGGGCTGCCCTCGTGGGTGGGCAGGCCGCTGATGTCGCCGATGGGGAAGTCGAGCAACTGGGCGATCATGTCATCGCGTGCAGCCCGAACGCTTTCGTAGCCGGTGACTTCGTAGGTGGCTTGGAAGGCATCGAAGCCATCCCAGGTCGAGAAGTTACGGGGGAAGAAGGGGATGAGCCCAATGCGTGCTTCGAGTTCATCGGACTCGGAGGCGGCGCTGTTGGCGCCGAGCTCGGGTTGTTTGCTGATGATGAATGCGGCGAGCGCTTCGCTAGGGTGATCGATGGAATTGGCGACGCGGCGAACATCGGTGTTGCCGTTGAGGGTGAGCGTGCTGACCAAGTAGTCGGGCTCGGCCAGGAAGAGCCAGTCGCCGGTGGTGTCGATGATGTCCTGAACGGGGCGCAGCTGATCGAGTTTGCAGGCGTCGCCGATGGGGTTATCGGCGTCGAGTTTGCCTGGGTAGGTCATATCGGTGGTGGGGTCGAGCTCGCCCAGGTCTTCGTCCCATTGGCCGTTGCGGTTGAGATCTTCGAGGCCGTCGGGGATGCCATCGCCGTCGCTGTCGGGGTTGCGGGGATCGACGGCACCGTTTCTGTAGTTGCTGTTGAGCTCGACAGGGTCGGTGAGACCGTCACCGTCGGTGTCTTGTGTACGAGGGTCAGTGGGGCAGAAGACGGCGTCGTCGAAGATGGCGGTGCTGCCACCGGGACCAGAGCAGTCCACGTTGGTGCGCAGGCCCGAGCACTCGTCGCCATCGCTGAGGCCATCGGCGTCGGTATCTGCGATGCGGGGATCGGTTTCTCCAGCATCGACGCGGCCATCGTGGTTGACGTCCTCACAGCCATCGAAGAGGCCATCGCCATCCGAGTCGGGGTCGCAGAGGTTGGTTTCGCCGCGGTTGGCGTCGTAGACGCCGTTGCCTGAGGCGTCTTCCACGCCGTCGAGGATGCCATCGCCATCGGAGTCGGGGATGAGCGGGTCGGAGCAGCCAGCGAGTTCGACGTCATCTTCGAGGCCGTCGTTGTCGGTGTCGGCTTTGCGGGGGTCGGTTTCACCTGGATCCACGGTGCCATTCTTGTTGGCGTCTTCGTCGCCGTCGAGCAGACCGTCTTCGTCGGTGTCGCTGCTGCGGTGGTTGGTGCCGGTGGCGAGCTCGACGACATCGGTGATGCCGTCTTGATCGGTGTCGAGGGTGGGATCGATGTCGTCGAGGTCGACGTCGGGGACCTCGGTCTGATCGATTTGGTCGGGTTCGACCTCATCGGGCGTTTGATCGGGGTTGGTTTCGCTCTGATCGGTATCGACGGGGATATCGGGGCGAGGGGGTGGAGCGGAGTCGCCGCAGCTGCTCGCCAGCATGAGCACGGCGGCGATGGCGATCAACCAGGGGAGGCGGACCGTGGGGGTTGGATCGAGGGGTGCAATCATGCCAAACCTCACTGCGACAGAAAGGGGGGGCGGACCCACTTGGGCCAGCCAACAACTGACAAGCCTATCACAAGGCCAAACACGAACAAAGGGAGCCGAACAGGCTCACTGGATATCGAAGACCGGAGGGATGAGGAAGAAGATGTTGCGGTGGTCGAGGGGCGAGCCGTCACCCAAGACGGTGAGCCTGGCGCGGAAGATCTGCGGGACCTCGGTGGCTGGCTGGATGGTGTTGGCGGCAACGGGCTTGACGTCCCAACAGATGGGGATGCCGGGCAAGAGGGAAGGGAAGGCGTCGTGCCGACCGTCGCCGTTGGTGTCGGCGGTGGGGTTGACGACGGTGCAGTTGCCCGTGCCGGAGATGTTGACCTCGAGGTATTCGATGAAGCGCAGTGCGTCGCCGTCGTCGCCAGGCTGCTCGCTGGCGGTGATGGTGACGTTGAGCGGCACGCCGCGGACGATCTCGCGCACCGCTTGGACGGTGCGATCGACGACCTGCGCGTCGAGGGCGGGGTAGACGAAGGGTTGGCCAGAGGTGTTGAGGGTATTCGAGGCGATGCCGAGGTCACGGGCGACGCTCTCTGGGGTGCCCGCACCGCCGCTGTCGCCGGTGCCCCACAGACCAATGAACTTCATGTTTTGATTGATGAGTTGTTGACCGGTGTAGGCGGCGGTGAAGATGCTGCAGCGTGAGCCGCTGCACTGGTTGTCTGCGTCGGTGACCTGGATGTAGACGCGGATGGCGTCGCTGCGGTAGCCGGCGCAGCCGATGCGTCCAGGCGTGGTCGAGCAGTTCTTGCTGCTGTTGGTGCAATTGGAACCGTTGGCAGCGCAGGCTGGCGCTTGGAGTGGTGCTTCGGCGCCGCCAGACCACCCAGTGTTGCCAAATTCGGTGGCGGTGAGGTTGGGATTGGGCTGCAGCGAGACGCGGTTGCGGAAGGTGTCACGATCGTTCCAGTCGGCGAGTCCTGTCCACATGTTGGCGATGCAGCCCTCACCGAGCAGGGGATCTTGCATGCACAGGTCGTTGGGGCCGCAGACATAGCCAGCGCCGCAGTCGCTGTCGATGAGACAGGCGGTGCTGTTCTCGATGCACCGCAAGGTATCGATGATGGTGGGCAAGCCGGTGTTCATCGCCGAGAACTCTGCGGACATGGAGCCCGTGCGATCGAAGCTGAAGTAGATGTCGGCGAACTGTACACTGGTGGCGAACTCGAGGGTGTCGCGCTGGGGGTCGGTGGGGTCTTGGTAGGGGATGATGAAGTAGAAGTCGCCTCGGGCGGTGGGGTTGTCGCCGGGATCGGTGGGGCTGGTGCCAGCGGCGATTTCGATCATGTCGCTGACGCCATCGGAATCGCTGTCGACGAGCACTGGGCTGGTGCCATAGACGAGCTCGGTGGCGTCGGGGATGCCGTCGGCGTCGGAGTCGAGATCGCGGAAGTCGGGCTTGCCGTCGCCGTCGGTGTCGATGGGGGGGGACGCCAGGTCGGTGTCGCCCGCTTCGGAGGCGTCGGGGATGCCGTCGCCAACGGAGTCG
>JAVFAO010000370.1:0-7126 GCA_034002465.1 Myxococcota bacterium | reverse complement strand
ACGTGGATAGCCAGCAAGAGGAGCTGTCCCCACAGCCAGTGGACACGCCTTCCTCCCCACAGCCCCAAGACACCCAGGACGAGGAATCGGAGCTCGTCTCCACCCTCGAAGCACCCCGACAACCCTCGACCCTCCAAAGCGAGCTGGACCTGTCCTCAGCCTCGCCCACTGAGCTTCGCGCCCTCCCCACTGCGGTCGTGCGACAGCTTGGCGACGGGCGGCTGCGTTTCCCTTCGGCCATTCGTCGCCTCGCCATCCGCGGGGATGGCCGCTACCTTGCCGTCAGCTCCGGCAGCGCAGGCATCAACCTGTGGAACCTAGAGGACGCCACGGTGCAAAGCCTCTCTCTAGAAACTGGACTCTTGGCGTTTTCGTTGAGAGCTCCCAATTTTCTCAGCTTCGAGCCCCGAGAGGGTGATGCCTCGCTCTACGCCGCCTTTGACGATGGCGTCGTGCGCTGGGACTTCCCCTACGATCAACCCCCGAGGTTCCTCTTCGGTCGTGACGCTGGCGAGAAGGACACCGTGCACCATCTCACCGATGCCCTCGCCATCTCTCCGGATGGAAAATGGCTCGCCCATCTGCGCTCAGAGCTTCGCCTCTACAGTCTCGAGGAAGGCTTGCCCACGATGCTCCGCGTCCTGCCGCTGCCCCCCTTGCCAAGCGGGGAAGAGGGCCACGCCAGAACCATCGTCTTCTCACCGGACAGCAGCAAGCTCGCGGCTGCAGACTTCGAATACCTGGCGGTGCTCGAGCTCGAAGGCAACGCTCTGGCTGCGTCAAAACACGCTCGCAATCTGGGTGACCTCGCCTATTCCACGGATGGAGAGAGCCTGCGACTGGGCAAAGCCTGCTTTGACGCGAATAGCCTGGCGCGCATCAAACGCCCCAAGGGCAAGCAGTGCGATCGCGAACCTGCGCTCTTCTCTCTCGAGCCGTACACCGTTCAAGCCGCAAGTGGACGCCGTGTCACCCCTCTCGAAGGCAAGGTGCTCGAGGTGGAGGGACTCGAGCTCGGCTCGAGGCAGCTCTTCAAGGCGGTCTCCTGGTTTGGTACTCACGGCGTCGTCAGCGTCACCGAGCCCGAAGAGAAAGACGCAAGCAAGGAGCTCACGCTGTGGGACCTCAACACGGGCAAAGGCGTCAGCAGCCTCGACCTGCCCTCTGAGCTGGGCGTCTTGAAAGGGGTATACGGCCGCGCTGCCACCGGAGAGCTGCTTCTGCACACCGGGAAAGGACTATGGCGATTGCGACAGGGCGAAGAAACGCAGCCGCTGCCGCTCGAAGGATACATCCACGCGCTCGCCATCGATGCCGACGCCAGCCGAGTCGCGGTCTTGCGCAGCACGCAGTCGCCCGTCGAGCTGCTCAGCGTCGACACCAACACCGTCACCACCCTAGCACTCGAAGGCTGGCACGCGAAACTCTGTCTCAGCGGAGATGGAGGCCTGGTATTCGTCTCGGACTGGAAGCGCGGTGAGCTCCTCGCCCTCGACACGAGCACCGGCGCGCAGGTCGACAAGCTGAGCTCGCCCTTGGTCAAGGACGCTCGCTTGGCTTCCAATGGCGATGGCTCTCTGGTCGTCGCTGCCTCCGAGCAAGACCTGCTGCTCTGGTGGCGAGGAAAGCAGGAGCGGCTCGCCCGCATCAAGACCGAGCGTGTGTTCGAGGCCTCCGTCGCTGCGGATGGCAGCAGCTTCGCACTGCAAACAGGCACCGGGATTCAGGTGTGGAGCAGCGAAGCGCTCACCCAGCGAGGGTACCTGCCTTTGCTCGAGTACCCAGGCATGAAGCTCGCCGGCTTCGACCCTTCGGGGCGCTATCTCCTGCTCCTCCACGGAGATGGCAGCGCGCTCGTGCTCGACGTCGAAGCGCTCAGTGACGAGGCCTTGGCCGAGGCGAGCGTCGAGACGTTTGGCGACACCAGCGAGGACCAGTGCCCGGCACCTGGAATGTTGCCCAGCGGAGCGAGGATTGCCTGTGCCGCCCAAAGCGAACATCAAGAGGGCAGTGGTCCTTGCACGCTGACCTGGTCTGACGACGATGGGGCTTGTCGCCCGAGCTGTGTGGATGAAGAGGGCGAGAACCTCCTCGAAGGTTGGCTCGCCGTGGACGTCGCTGAACGCTGTGCAGCAATCCCCGAAGCTCAACGCTGAGCTCGCCGTTGAGTGTCGACACGGGACGGCAGAGCTGCGCGGGCTTGGCGCGATTCGTTGCCCATCAAACAGCACCTCGCGAAGCAGCCCCGCGTTTTCTGTTCATCCAAGGCGCCACCTGGCGACGTACTCCAGGCAACAGCTCGCGACGTGTTCTGCTTCAGAACACCCGCAGCCCCGAAGAACCGCCAAGGAGTCCGCCATGACCAAGCACCCACTGCGCCTCATTCGGGCGCTGCTTTTCAGCCTCTTCGCCCTCTCGCTGCTCGTCGCCCTCGCCGCCTTCCCAACGGCCTACCTCATCGACCAGGGCGCCGTCCAAGCCCAGCCCGTGCGGCTCTGGGATCAACCCCTCATCGACTTCAACAAGTGGCAGTTCGAGGAGGGGGACTGGGACGAGGCCATCGTCTCGATCTACGGCGCGCCCGAAGGTGAGCCCTTGCGCCTCGTCTTCGTCGACGAGGCCAAGCTCCTGCGCCCCGCCGAGGATCCCTCGCTGGTCCTGCTCCCCAAGGCCGAGGGCGAGCACTTCCTGCAAGCGCAGACCCTCTTCTTCTTCGCGCGCTATGCTACCCTGGCCGCAGGTGTCGCCGCGCTGCTCTTCGGCGGCGGCTTCTTCGTTCTCCGCCGACGAAGGTCGCAGTAGATGTCCGAGCAATCTCCCTATGCAGTCGCCGAGCTCGCCGAAGCAGAACGCAGCATCGCTTCCACTCTCAGCAAGTGTGTGAAGGTGCTCCCCAAGCTCAGGCCAGGCAGCGCCCAACACACGCTGCTGCAAAGACGTATCAAGGCCTTTGACTTGGCGCTGGCCTTGATCCGCCGCGAAGCGCAAGGCACCGAGGAGGCTTCTGGGCCCATGAAGAAAGCTCCCGATTGAAGCTCGAGAAGCGGCATCCTCCCTTCAGTCATTTTCCATGCTTGCCTGCGACACTGCCAAGACCCCATCGAAGGCGCGGTCGAGGCGCGCTTCGACTTGCCCGCTCTGTGACCGAATCTTGGTGAGCTCAGGCCATTGCGAGTCGGAACCGAGGCGAAGGAAGAGTGGCCCAGGAGACACGGCGGCTGACAGGAGCGCGTGTTCGACGCTGCCTGTCTCTGCCTCGGGCAGCTCCACCAAGCCCACGCCAAAACCGAGACTCGATTCGGGCTGGGGGAACAGCATCTCTGGCACTTGCTGCCCAAGATGCGTCAGCGCGAGCGCACGATACTGATGACCCCATTGCTCCGCCAAATACTTCCCCATCGGGAGGGCGCTCAACTCACCTGCGAAGCAGACGGGCTCCTTCTGAATATGGTTGTTGTGCGCCAGGAGCAGCACACGGCGCCCCGGCTCGTCTGTCAAGGCCCGCGATAGTGTGCGCGCCGCGAAGCAATCACGGATGGAGGTCGCCGCTTCAAGCCCGCCCCCCTCGAAGAGCTCGCTCATCGCACGTAACATCTGCTCCGTGTACCGTGCCGTCTCGAGAAGCTGACGAGCGCGCAGGAACGACGCCTCACCTCCTTGCTGGATCAGCAGTCCCTCGAGGACCTCAAAGCGAAGTGCGAGCTGCGATAGGCTGGAACAGAGGAGGTCTCGCTCAGGCCGAGGAATTGTCGTCCACTGCAGCGCGGAGACCGCCGCCGACGCACCGTCGATGCGCGATGCTGTCTGCCTCGCCTCACGCAGCAGTCGGAGGCTCGCCGGGTCCAACGTCTTCAAAGAAGACAGCACAGCATCCAGTTCGGCAGACAAGGTCAAGGTGTTGGGCAGATCCGGGCCCAACAAACGCACCGACGCTCCATGCTCCAGATTGTAGTTCCGAAGCCAGCGCAGAAACGGGCCGTAGAGCGCGCGGGTGAGTTCCCCTGCACAGTCCTCGAAATCTGACTCTGGACGCTCCCCCAACAGCCAGGGCTCCAATTGCTCTGCCTGAAGCTGGCCAAGCTCCAAAGCAACGTGTGTGAAACCACGGCGTTCGACAAAGTATCGCGTCAGCTGTCGTCGGACCATGCCCAGCTCGCGAACGAAGTGGGCGGACTCGCCGACGGCAAGCACTCGAGCACCCTCCGCGAGTTCGTCGAGCAGGTTGAGCTCGGGACACTCCAGGTCCTCAGCAAGAAGGCAAGGCAGAGAAAAGACTGACTCAGAGAGAGAGACGGCGGTCATATGAAGCTCCACAGAGGTCGGCACTGGTTGCGAGCCGCGTGCCGCTGGGCTCGAGCAGCGCTCGGCCATCGTACGCGTCGCAGCTCATTGCGCCAGTCATCTCATGCGTGACACCACACGACCAGCTTCTTTCGACTCCTCTGGACGCATCCCCAGCTTCGACCTAAGCTTTGACTCCAGATGGGTGCACACCACCCTCGCCAGGAGAGAAGCCATGCGCTCGACCGTCATCCTCTTCGCACTTTCACTCTGGCTCAGCGCCTGCGGCGACAACAGCGCCGCGCGCCCAGACGTCATCCCTGACGCCAGCGACACCGATACCAATCCGGAGCTCCCTGTCGACACCGACGTCGACAGCGACCCTCTGCCCGACGAAGACCTCGGCGACGACGACAGCAACGACCTTGTCGACAGCGACAGCGCCGACGACGAGATCGACGAGCTCGGCGACCTCCCCGACCTCGAGGAAGACGAGGACAGCGCCGACGTCCCCGAGGAAATCGACCTCGGTCCCTGTGATTCGGGCGAGCGCGAATGCGGGGAGTTCTGCTGTGTCCAAGGCGAAGTGTGCGCGCTCAACCAGCGTTGCTGCCCGCTCGCCGAGCTCTGCGGTTCGGTCTGCTGTGAGCCCGGCAGTGTCTGTGAAGGTGCCCTCTGCCACCTCGACTGCGGCGACGACACCCGCTGCGAGGACGCCAACGGCGTCGAACAATGCTGCGCCACAGGCGAGGTCTGCGCCGCGGGACAGTGCTTTTTGCCACAGACGAGCTGCGCGGACTTCCTCGATTGCCCCGCAGACCAGTACTGCGAGACCACTCTGAATACATGCCTGCCGCAGCCGACTGGAGAGACCTGTCAGTCGGTTCCGGTGGGTGGTCAGGTGTTGCCGACGCTGGTGTGGGCATGGGATGGCACGGGAGCGGAGCTTCCTGCATACAATCAGGTGATGATGGCGCCGATGGTGGCGAGGATCAATGATGACCTCGTGCCGGACGTGGTTTTCACGACCTTCTGCGGCGATGCCTCTGCGGGCTGCAGCTACGGGAACTATGGCTCCGATGGTGTGCTGCGGGTGGTCGATGGCGCGACGGGGGCGAGCATCTTCGACGTCGTGGACCCAGCGCATCGTTTGGTGCCAGGTGCGCAGGTGGCGATCGCCGATATCGACCATGACGGTCACGTGGAGATTGTGGGTTGTGCGCCGAATGGACCGGGTGGTCGCGGCGATTTGATTGCCTTCAACCACGACGGTAGCTTTCTCTGGCGCAGCACCGACGAGCGGGTCTACTGTGGGCAGGCGGCGCCCTCCATCGCGGATCTCGAGGGTGACGGTGTAGCCGAGGTCATCCTGCGCTACACCGTGCTCGATGGCAGAGACGGGAGCCTGCGCTGGCACCATGAATGTGTGGGCACTGGCGGCTGGGCGACGGGCTCTCACAACCCCTGCGACTACACCACCACCGCGGACCTGGATGGTGACGGGAGTCAAGAGGTGGTGGGCGGCAACGCTGCCTACCACGCGGACGGCAGTGTAGCCTTTGACAGAACCGCGGACTTCTTGGACGGCTATCCCTCCATTGGTGACCTCGATGGTGATGGCAGCCCCGAGGTGGTGGTAGTGCTCTCGGCCTTCCACCCCACGCCCTACGCTGGCGACCATTATCTGCGCGCTTTACGTGCGGATGGCAGCGATTACTGGGGCCCTGTGGACCTCAATGGAGACCGTGCGCCTGCCGCCGATGTCGCTGCCGACACGGTTGGCGGGGGTGGGCCTGCCACCATCGCCAACTTCGACGATGATCCGCTGCCCGAGATCGCCCTGGCTGGTGCCTATGGCTATGTGGTTTTCGAGCCCGATGGCAGCCCCAAGTGGAGCGCTGGGAGCTTCGATCGGTCTTCGCGCAAGACCGGTTCGAGCGTCTTCGACTTCGATGGCGATGGTATTGCCGAGGCGGTCTACGCTGACCACTACTGGCTGCGGGTCTACGACGGCCGCAACGGCGAGGTTCGTTTCTGCCAGTGCAACACCAGCGCGACCTTGTGGGAGTATCCGGTGATTGCTGACGTGA
Source organism: Myxococcota bacterium (assembly GCA_034002465.1). Taxonomy (GTDB): domain Bacteria; phylum Myxococcota_A; class Bradymonadia; order UBA4248; family JAVFAO01; genus JAVFAO01. The sequence goes on along the minus strand of JAVFAO010000370.1, from coordinate 755 downwards.
ACGCGGACGGTGCTGCTGAGATTGTGGTTTCGTCCAATGACTACGCCATTACTGCCTGTCCCACGACGATGACCGAGGATATGGGCTTGGACGACTGTGTGGCCGCCCGAATGGCTGCTGGAGAAATTGCGGGCACCCACGGCGTGCGTGTCTTTGCGAGTCCCACGAGAGACTGGGTGGGGACGCGTCCGATCTGGAACCAGCACAGTTACCACGTGACCAACATCTCGGACGACGGCAGCGTCCCTGCGCCGGAGCCGCGCAACTGGCGCAATCCCTACCTCAACAACTTCCGTCAGAACGTGCAACCAGGTGCCACCAACCTGCCCGATGTGGTGGTGACTGACCTCTCTGTCGACGTGCGGGCGTGTACGGCCAGCATGAGCGTCATGTTCCGTATTCAGAACGATGGCTGGTCTGCCGTTCCTGCGGGGGTGCCTGCGACGGTCTATGTGGTGCGTGGAGGCGTTGATGAGCGTATTGGCAAGGTGCAGACGACAGCGCTCTTGCTGCCAGGGGAGTCGGAGTTGCTTTCGTTGCCGTATTCGATTCCTTCGGGGGAGGCCTTTGACCCTGTGAGCTTCAGGGTCATCGTCAACGACCCGAGCGATGGCCCCATCGGTGAGCTCATCGAGTGCCGTCCTGCCAACAACAGCGGGCAGGTGAGCGGGCAGTGCATTTTCAACTGAACGGGGTTCGGGTTTCAGGGTTCGGGTTTCAGGTTTCGGGTTTCCAAGGGGCTAGGCACTTTGCCC
>JAVFAO010000369.1:0-7200 GCA_034002465.1 Myxococcota bacterium | reverse complement strand
CTTGAAAGACCTTGATGAGCTGCTTGGAATCGAAGCCCGCTCGCTCGTAGACTGCGTTGGCATAGTCCCAACACGAGCCGCGCACGATCACCTTGTTCTCGATCATCTCGGCGGCAGCAGTGAGGACCGCAAGGCCAGCAGCATTGGAGACGGAATCGGAGGCAGGCTCGCTGTGCTCCTCTTCGTCATCTGGTGTGATGATGACGGGTGTCGTGCTGTGCTCGGAGGAGGGCTCCAAAGGAATGGGGCCGCGTTGAATCTCGCGGAGAATAGGCGCTTGTACTGCTGCAGGCCCACACCCCCAGAGGGCAATCCCAACGAGAGCGGCAGCCCAGGGGTGCTTGGCGCAGGCGGGCCTTGGACCGCGCCGGGTGAGGGAGCGAGCGCCGAGCCCATCGCAAGCAGCAGCACGACTCATGGGAGCACATACTCCTGTCGCAGCCAGCGGAACTCGACGCATCCCATGGGGGTGTGCGCGGCGGCGAAGTGCAGGTGTTGGATGCCCTGGAACTCGAGTCCCGTGACCACGGCAAGTGGGGCCAGCATGCTACCGTGAATGCTCATGCTGCCGCTGCTGGCGTCAACGGCGCACTCGGTGAAGGTGGGTCCGCGCACATGGTGATTGATGTGGATGTGGGTGAAAACGAAGGCGTCTGCAGCCCCAGCGCTCCAGCTCAAATCCATGCCCTCTGGTGCCATCGAGTCGCCTTGGAGCATGGCTTTGGCTTCGCGAAGCGCTGGCGGCGGTGTGAGGGGGTCGGTGCTGATGTGGTGGCCATCGAGCTCGATAGCCAGCGCAAACGGGCCATCCCCGAGCTGCAGCTCACCCCAGATACCACCCCATTCATCCTGCGCAATCTCTTGCTGCTGTTGCCCCGAGAGGACCATGGTCTTGACGCCGAGCCGGCTCTTGGGCAGCCGCACGCAATCACCAGCAGCGCCGCACACCAGCTCCTCGGCACACCCCTGACAGCTGCGGTTCTCTTGGAAGAACTGGCAAGCATCGGTGCTGAGCGCCGCCTCTCCGATGGTGGGGTCTGTGCCTTCCTTGAACCATGCGTACACGTAGATGGCATTGCCGGCGTCGTCGAGTTCGACGAGGCCTATCATCTCGTTCGGGTGGCAGCGCTGTCCTGTGACGGCGACAGTGTGGTCAGGCTGGGTATCGGCTTGATCGGCGAGGTCCTCATCGTCGCCTTGGTCCGGCTCGAGCTCGTCGAGCTCCTCGAGGTCTTCGAGCTCCTCGGGCAGGTCGCTCTCATCGGCGTCTTGGTCGGGACTGAGCTCCTCATCGGGCAGCAGGTCCGCGTCGGGCTCGACATCAGGCGGCAGCTCGGTGTCGAGGTCGAGCCCTGTGTCCTGCTCGACGCTGTCGAGGTCTGCCTTGGGCGTTGGGTCGTCGTCACAGGCCCAGAGAGTAGCCGTGAGCAAGACCAGGAAGGTGGGAAGGATGGCTTTCATGGGCAACCCCTTGGTGGCCAATACGCAGTGCCCGCGAGCGCTGCGTGTGTCAAACTCAATCGAAAATGCTCGCCACGCCCGCCTCGGCAAGTGCGTCGCGATGCTGTTGGAGTAGCTGGGCTTGTGCTTGTCCGGAGGCCTTGAAAACGAGAGATGAGGCGAGCTCGGGAGCACACGCCGAGAGTGCCTCGAAGGCCTCGATGATGTGGTCTGGGGTTATGGAGTAGGGCCGCTCTTCACCGTAGAGGGTGAAAGGGTAGATCCCAAGCTGTTGGCTGATGGGATGAGCGCGTGCAGGCTCCCAGTAGACGTTGCCGCCCCAGAGCTGGCGAGTGGCGGCGTTGACCACGAGGGCGAGGTATTCGCTCAGATTCATGGTCGCCATCTCTTTGAAACTTTTAAGGAAATTGAGATGCCATGGAAAGAGGTGCATGTTCTGGAAGGCGCAGCGAGCTGGGAAGCCCGCTGGCCATTGCGCAGGGTCGATGACGATGAGGTACTTGAGCTCTTCGGAGCCGGCTGCCAGCTCGGCCCAATCGCGATTGCTGTGCAGAGAAGGAAGCCAGGGTTCGTCAGAGGGACTTAGCTCTTCAGCGTCCTTCGCAGCTTGCTCCTCCGAGGACTGGTCCACAGCGTCGCTCGCAGGCACTTCGTCGACCTCGTCTCGCTGCTCCTGCGCTTGGCAGGCGCTGAGGAAGAGGAGGATGAAGGGGAGCAGATGTCGCGTGGCAGGCATAGGCAATGGGTAGGCATCAAGGTCGTGGTCGGTGCAGCGGCCAAGGGATTGCGCTGAGCCGCGAAGACAGGGCGTGCTGGGACAGCAGAACTGAAAACGCGAAGCTGCAGCTCAGCTGAGAGACGAGCAAGGATTGCAGTCGAGCCCCTCAACACTGCCACTATAGGCAGTCGGAAGGCGGTCGTCGACCTCAAAAGAATTGACGATTGATATCAATCGTTTAGAGAGAAACAGCAGGGAAGGAGGAGACGACACCGGCGCATTCCAAAGCTTTTTCATTGACATCTATGCATACGACTGCGTAGAAATCGAATGGATGGAGGTTCAGGCAATTCCTTCTGAACCGTCATGATTCTTTTCTTGAAGGAGATTTTTCGATGCGACCATTTATCATTTTCCTGGCTCTGATCGTTTCGAGCGCCCTGTTCTTGTCTTGCGACAAAGCGAAAGACGAAAACAAAGCAAAAGAAGAGGCGGCCGAATCGGGTCCGAACCCGTTTCAGGTTCGAAAGGATATGATTGAAGACTATATGAAGACTGTGGAAGGTGCGGCGGATCTGGCTGCTGCGGTGGCCGCCGGTCAAGCCTGGCTCGACAAGAATCTCGACGCCTACAAGGACAACTGCAAGCTCCACAAGGAGTACGCAGGTGACGCGAAGAAGAGCAAGATGGCCAAGGGAATCGACACGCCCTTCGACGATTATGTCGCCCGGCTCACCACCAAAGCCGGCGGCAACCCCATGGAGGCGACAGGCTTGCTCGAGCAGTTCAACAGCTTCTTCAACTGCATGGCGCTCAACTGAGGCGAAGCTAGGCTTGGCTGCTGTCGCCCCTGCTGACCCCTCCCGAGCTCGCTGAGAACGATTGCTGGCCACAGGCGATCCTGTAGACTGGCTTGGCGGGCTGAGCGACGTGGAGGCAGCAATGAAGGTGCTCGAGCGGGAACAGATGGAGAAAGCAGGTTGGCGCCCCAAGATTGGCGTCTGGGAGCTCACGCTGGCCTGCAACCTGCGGTGCAAACACTGTGGCTCGACTGCAGGGCGAGCACGGCGCGACGAAATGGACACGGCCACTTGCCTTGACGTGGCAGCACAGCTCAGCGCCCTGGGCTGTGAGCTGATCACCCTCTCTGGCGGCGAGCCGACCCTGCGTGAAGACTGGGACGTGATCGGCGCCGCGCTCAAGCGCGGCGGCACCCAAGTCAACATGGTCAGCAATGGCATGTACCGGGACCGCCTGCACGCCCAAGAGATTGCACAGCGCGCCCTCGCCGTGGGCATGCCCAACGTCGGGATCAGCGTCGACGGGCCTCAGGCCATCCATGATCTCATCCGTGCGCCAGGCTCCTTCGCCAAGACCATTGCCAGCATCGAGACCTTTCTCGAGGAGGGCTTGGATGTGGCGATGATGACGGCGGTCAACCGCCTCAACTTCGCTGCGCTCGAGCAGACCTGGGCCTTGGCGCGCTCCTTGGGGGTCTCCCAGTGGCGGGTGCAGCTCGCCAAACCGATGGGAAATCTCGACGCTTCGCGGGAGCTCGTTCTCTCACCGCAACAGTTTGTCGCCTTGGTCGACCAGGTCGCAGCGCTCAAGCAGCGGCCTGGATTGCACGTCTGTGTTGGCGACTCCCTCGGCTATTTTGGAAAGCACGAGGAGCTGCTGCGACGACGAGGGCGCAAGGGCAGAGGCGAGTCCTGGCAAGGCTGTCAAGCGGGTCTTCGGGTGATTGGCATCGAGGCCAACGGCAACGTCAAAGGCTGCCTCTCGCTGCAGGCCTTCCAAGGCGATGACGACCGCTTCGTCGAGGGTAATCTTCAACGCCAGTCGCTGGAGCAGATCTGGTACGCGCCCAACGCCTTCGCCTACAACCGCCAGTTCGAGCCCGACACCTTGGCTGGTGCCTGCCGAAGCTGTCGGCACGCCGAACGCTGTCGCGGTGGTGCGCGCTGTGTCTCAGCCGCCTTTGATGGCGTGATCAACGAGGACCGCTATTGCTACACCGCGCTCGTTCCAGAACCCGTCGCCAGCCCCTCGAGCTGGAGGGCTGGGGCTGCGGCCCTCGCCGCTGGCCTGTTGCTCTCGGTGAGTGCCGAAGGATGCAAGACCACGCCGCCACCATCGACAAACGAGGAGAAGACCGAACCAGCGGTGAGCGATGAATACGGTGTTCGGCCCACGGAACTAGAGGATGCCGTCGAAGATGCCCTGATGCCAAGCGTCACCGCCGAGTACGCCGTCAGGGAGCCGGAGCCCGCCTTGGAGTACGGGGTCATGGTCCCGACCGAACCAGAGCCCGTCTCGGACTATGGCGTGATGCCTTCCCCTGAGCCGGAGCCCGTCGCAGAGTATGGGGTGATGGTGGCGCCAGAGCCGGAGCCGGTGGCCGAGTACGGGGTCATGGTCCCGACCGAACCAGAGCCCGTCTCGGACTATGGCGTGATGCCTTCCCCTGAGCCGGAGCCCGTCGCAGAGTATGGGGTCATGGTGGCGCCAGAGCCGGAGCCGGTGGCCGAGTACGGGGTCATGGTGCCCGCAGAGAGCGATGTCGTCGACAGCGACTGAGGCTTTCCATCAGGGCAGCGCAATGGTGACGCTCGCGCGTTGGGCAACGCCAAGGGAGATGGCTTGGCCGTTGCCGTACCACTGCATGACGTCGCCAGTGCCGTTGCACATGGGGCTGTCGCTGCCCAGGTCGTGGCAGGCGGAAAGGAAGTACTCACCTGGCTCGAGCGCCTCGAACGAGAGGCTCAGCGGGTAGCTTCCAGTCCCTTGTTTGCTGGCCAGAGGTGGTCCAGCAGGCGGAAAGGATGAGAAGAGGGCCAAGGACACCTGGTCACCCTCGGCGAGCTGCAGCGTGGTGGCGCTGAGCTCGACCTGTAGGGAAGCGGGCACGTCGAGATTGAAGACTTGGCTGAGAAGGGCGCTGCCGTCGTATTCGAGTTCTTCCCAAAGCAGCACATCGCCGGGTCCATCACAGGTGAAATGATCTCCCTGGGCATCGAAGCAGCCACCGAGCCAATAGCTGCCTGGCCCCACCTCGTCGAAGGCGAGCGAAACTGGGAAGGCAGTGACCTCGATACTCTTTGAGCTGAGCGGCGGCCCCGCGGGTGGGAAGCTTGTGTAGAGCATGAGGCGCAGCGTGTCTGGCGGAGCTGGCTGTATCCAAGAAGACTGGAAGGTCGCCTCGATACCGAGTGGAGCGAGGTCTCCAAGAAGTGCTTCCACGCTGGAGCTGAGGTTTGCACGGATGTCGACTGCAGTCTCCAAGAACACGGCCAGGTCACCCGCACCATCGCAGTTCGGGTGCTCACCACCGACGTCATGGCAGACCCAGACGAAGCGTTGTCCCGGCTCGAGCTCGTCGAGCTGCAGTGTGGCAGGGAAGGAGAGCAAGGGGAGGGAGGCGGTGGCGAGGGGTGGGCCAACGGGCGGCAAGCTTTCGAAGAGGGCTGCTCTGAGCTGGTCGCCCTCGGCGACGGAGCGGGTGGAGCGAACGGTGAGCTCGAGCGCGCCTTTGCCAGGCTCCACGTTGCAGCCACGTTCGACGGCATCGACCTGAGTGAAAGTGGAGCCGCCTTCTGCCAGCTCGAGCGAGGCTTCGGTGATGCTCTCGACCTCGAGGCGAAGGGGAGCGCCATCCTGGAGCAGCACCCAGTCATCTTCGTCGCCGCAGACGCCCATGGTGTCGTCGCCACCGCGATCGAGACAGAAATAGACGACATACTCGCCAGGCTCGAGGTCGTTGCGAACAAAGCTGTTCGACGCACGCAGCGCGGCGTTCGGAATGAGTGAGAACACGCGAGGTGCCCCGGTGGCAGGCCAAGCGTCGAAGAGGGCAAAGATGGCCACATCCTCGTCGGCGAGCTCGAGCGGCAGCCATTCGAAGGCAACGGTGGCCTTTCCGGGCTCGGGACAAAGCTCGGCGCTGCTTTGTTGGCAAGGATCCTCGGCACCGTTGCTACCGTAGAGGGTGATGTCGAGGCTCTCGAGGTCGTTGATGCCGTCGACTGTGACGGGGCCCTCTGCGGCCCCCGTCCCCTCACAAAAATCGGGGTACGCGCCAAGGGGTCCAGACTTGGCTGGATCGTCGGCGTCGAGCAGTTGAGCCACCACATAGTAGCGCCAAGCGGGGAGGTGGCGCAGCTCGTAAGGGACGCCTTCTCGCAGCGCTTCTGGGCTGACCGTCATGCTCAGGGTGGAGTGGGGTGGCCCTTGAGGGGGAAAGGTCGCGAAGGCCGAAACCGAGAGGGTGAGTCGCATCGCGTCGAACTCACCATCGAAGTGAAGCGTGCCGCTGATGCTGGAGCTGGGTGGCGAGTCGGGGAGCTCGCTGCCGCAGCCCAGAAGGGCAACGGCGAGAACCCAAAGAGGACAGAGCCCACCGCTACTCAACACGGACCGATGGGGTAGGGCGATGACTGCAGGCATGAAGCTTCTCCGCAGAGCGACGGATCACAGTCCGCGAATTTGGGTACCAAGAAGGAAGGAGGCGCCGTAGGGCCTCGCATATTCCGAAGGAAATTCAGTGACTGCCTCGGCGTTCTGGAAGAAGCCGAGCAGATTGGTGCCGGCGATGAAGAGCTCCACACGTTGGTCGAGAAAAGAGCGAGAGAGCTTGAGATCGAGGAGCAGGCGCGGGTCCGTAGGTGTGACCTCGAAGGTGGTGCTTTGGCCGCTGCTGATGAGCTGGAACGGCGCGAAACCAGCAATGTAGTTGGCATCGAAGACCATCTGGATGGAGTAGGGGAGACGGATGTCGAAGCCCACGCCGAAGAGGTGTTGCGGGAAGTCACGGACCCAGTCGTCTCGGTCGGGGTCGTAGACCAGGGTGAGGGCGTAGTTGACGTAACCTGCGACCTGCTCGGTGAGAGCGAGGGTGGCGGCGAGCTCGAGGCCTGTATGGAGCCGCCCTTCCGCGTTGTCATTTACCACAGGGAGCCGGGGCTCCGGCTCGAGCCGGTCCAGGTTCTGTACCCACTGTCCGTAGAGGGTCAGGTCGAGTC
>JAVFAO010000368.1:0-7204 GCA_034002465.1 Myxococcota bacterium | reverse complement strand
TGGCCATGGGGGGATGGCGCTGGACTTTTTTCATCAACGTGCCAGTTTGTGTGCTGGTCTTCATCCTCGGTCTACGCATGCTCCCGGTGCCGCCCAAGCCACGAGCGCAACGCTTCGATAGCATGGGGGCTGCGCTGCTTCTGCTGGCCATGCCCGCACTCTTGCTCGGCTTGAGTGAGGGACCGAGTTGGGGCTGGCAAGACCCATGGGTCATCGCCTTTTTGCTCACCGGACTCGTTGGCATGGCCTTGTTTCTACGCTCGCAGCACCGTAAAAGCTCTCCACTGCTGCAGCTCGAGCTCTTCACGTCGCGGATCTTCTGCGGGGCTGCCATCAGCGCCGTCGCCAACTACATCGCCCTTTTCTCCGTCATCATCCTGATGCCTTTCGTCCTCGAGGAAGGCATGCGCTGCTCTCCCTTGTGCACCGGCATGCTGCTCGCCGCTCAGCCAGCGATTATGGCCATCGTCGCCTCTCCCGCAGGCTGGCTCTCGGACCGCATCGGCAGCCGCCTGCTCGCCACTGTGGGCATGAGCGTGCTTACAGGAGGGCTCTTGTTGCTGGCGACACTCGGGCAGGACAGCTCTTTGTGGATGTATGCAGGTAGCCTTGCCGTTGTTGGTCTGGGCACGGGCATCTTCATCTCTCCAAACTCGAGCGCCCTTATGGGAGCTGCTCCTCGGCATCTTCAGGGTACGGCGAGCAGTATTCTAGGCGAGGCGAGGACGCTGGGTATGCTTCTTGGCGTCACCCTTGGGTCCGGGGTCTATGCGCTCTGGGGTGGACAGACAGGAACAAGCTGGCAGGCAGGAGACTTTGGCGCAATGCGGGCGGTCATGTTTGCGGCGGCCGCGGTCGCGGCAACGGGCGCGCTGGCTGCAGCGCTGCGAGGCAAGCGCACAAGCAGCTCAGTCACGCAAGCAAACACCTAATATCAAAGGGATTCCAAAGGGCAAAGCCCTTTGGCGGGGTGTGGGGCAGCGCCCCACAAGCAAATTCCCTTTCAAATCAACAGACTCACTGGCCATCCCAGGCCAAAAATGCCGTCGCCAGCTCGTCGAAGACCGACAAAGCGCCCATCACATCATCAAGATCTGCAGCGGCGTCCTTCAGGTAGATCCGATCACCACTCAAGGTGCTGTGCACCGCCAGTGAGAGCTGCGCAGCGCTGCCACGGATCGGCAAAACCTCGAGGATGATCACCTTCGAGATGTTCTCCTGTCGTGCCGCTTCGAGCACCAGCGCGCGCCGCTGCTCGATGGAGCCTCCGCCCTCGTCGACGATCTGGTGAATGCGCGTTTGGGTGTCTGCATCACTCACGATCTTGTAGCGACGCGAGCTGGTCAAGACTGATTGCACCCGCTTGGAACCCGCCTCGAGCAAACCCTGCTCCTTGTCGTTCGGACTGAACATCACGAAGACGCGCTCGGACTCTCCCGCTTTGCGTGCGCTCATCCGCAAACGCTGCACCGCGACCACTTTCCCCGCTGAATGAAGACTCGCCTCGACGACAAAGCTGTGGGAATCCACCGTTAGAGCGGCCTCCACGTCGAAGTTGCCTTCCACCCGATCACCAGCCGCCACCGCCGCCACCCCCTGCTTGGGCAGCAAGAGAGAGACGCCGTTCGCATCCATCAAGGAGAGTTCGAGCTGCAGGTCCTGGCCAGACGTGTTGCCATGATTGCTCAGCACATAGTGAATCCTACCCGATTCCCCTGCGTCGAGCACGCCGTCTTGGTTGCCACGTCTGTCGTCAAAGCTTAGCTCGAGGCTCAGCTGGCTCTGGCCGCCGCGCTGCAGTCCGGTGGCTTGCACCGACTCGGGCAAGCGAAATGGCGTCCATGACTCGGAACGAGGCAGCTGCAGCTGCAATTCGTCACTCGTCCACAGCGCCGAAGGTGCCTGCTCCACAGAAAACACTGCCTTTCCGTCCGCACGCAGCTCTCCCGTCAGCTCCAAGCCTGGCGCGATGATCGAGGCGACGCCCGTGGCCATGGACGAGCCACACGACGCTGCAACAGTCTCTTCCTGCCAGTCGCTGCGAATCACGCTCGAGGACTCGCTCTCGCCCTCGTACAGAACGGTGATCAAGGCTGCGACACCAGTCACCCCAGCGGTGATGCCCGCGACCATGTAGGCGTCGTCATAGTCCGCTTCACAGCTGCCAGTGTTGTCGAAGAAGCACTCGTCCTCGGCCTCGGAAGCCAAGACAATCGCGCCAGTCAAGCCTGCCCCAGCCACTGACGCAACGCCAATCCAGGCCAGCTCGGTATCGTAGGACCGGGTCTCAACCTGCACGGTCTGTATCTCGACGCGTGTACGTTCCTCGCAGCGTCGGGTCACGGACAAGCTCAGCTCATCCTTCGACAAGGTCGCGCCGCCGACCTCATAGCTCTCCATTACCCCGAGCTGCTCGCGCGCACCGGGCTGCAGCTCCTCGCGGCGGTTGAGCACCGAATAGGAACACGCGCTAGGAAACAACGAAAACAGGAGTACTGCATGGAGCCAGCGGATCACTTGGGAACCCTCCTTTCTTGCCGGCTCTCAGACGCGCATCGAGCACAGAGATTCACCACGAAGCTCCATCCGCGATGCTGTGGGCGGCAAGCTCGGGAGCGCTCCACTAGCGCCCCGAGAGCGCCATGATACGTCGTTGGTATCGCGTGCGCGAGCGCTTCCGCATCCAACGCCCCTCCAGCAGCTCTTCGGCCAGCTGCAGCGCCAGCTCCAAACGCACTGTGCTCAGCTCGAGCGCCCCCTGTAGCTCCTGGATGCGCTGCTCAGCGATTTGCTCATTCTGCACCGCCCAAAGCTGCACATCCGAAGCCTGCTGTTGGCTGCGCGCGAGCAGCGTCAGCAATTGCTGCTTCTCAGAGGCGGCGCGCCGCAATTCCAGCACCTGTTGACCCAGCTCGGCGCGCGCCTCATCGCGCTGCTGCTGCGCTGCCTTGATCATCGCAACGAAATCATCGACAGCCGTTTTTTTCGCCGACTCCTGCGCCTTCTCCCGAACAGCGCGGGGCTGAATGCAGGCAGGTGCTGGCGGATGTGGGCGAAGATACACGATCTTGGCCGATGTCGCGTCCTGCTCCTCGGTGGCCCAACGGTTCTCATGGCTTGCGTTCATGGCTCGCTCCCTGCGTGTGCTCCCTCGTGGGAGATGTAGGTGTAATATCCTACATGCAGGTGGAGAGCAAAAACGAAGCCTCCGTCCTCGCTCGGGGCCGAGCTCGTCTCAGTCTCGGAAGAGCTCGAAGACCACCCTGAGGGCCCCATGATCGGAGCCAGCATAGCCGCCAGACCAAGAATCTCGAAACACCCGAGCAGAGCCTTCGACATAGGCCCCACCAGCGGTGGCACCAACAAAGATGTGGTCGAGCGCCGAGCCCACGCCGTTGTAGGTGTAGGTCGTCATCGACTCGGCATCGATCTCGTTTCCGGTTCGACGAAGCCCTGGGCACTGCTCGAGCGCGTTGATCGGCGCGGAACCAGGAGTATCGTTCAGGTCGCCACCGAAAATCATCAGCGCTTGCGGGTACTGGCTGAGCGTTTGGGTGATGATTTCACAGGCCTTCTGCGCCTCCGCCAATCGCCGAGGACCAGGGTCCGAAGCCTTGGAGACGAAGTGAGCGACAAAGACGATGACATCTGGCTGCTGTGTGTCCCGAGCGGATTGCGTCCAGGCCAAGTGGAGCTCGAAGAACTCCCGAGCGAAGCGCGTCGTGGTGCCGTCTTCAGTGGTCAAGACCGCATCCCGGTGTCGCCGCGTCTCGAGTAGGGCTGCATTGGTGAAGATGCCCACATCGAGGGACGCCGTCCCTGCCGTCTCTCCAATCACCGCCACAGGCAGGCGCTCCGAGAGGTAGCGCGAGATGGCATCCACATTGCTCTGGCTTTCGATCTCTTGGAACAGGACGATGTCCGCGTCCAAGCCTGCCATGCCAAAGGCGAGCTCTCGCGCCCTCGCATCGAGCGACAGCTCATCGAGCAGCGCTTCGTATTCACCGGCGCCGCAGCGACGACTGTCGCACACCGTATCGAAGAAGCGGTGTACGTTGAAGGTCGCCACAGTGAGGGTGGGGTGGTTGCTTGCGTCGAGCTCGGGGCCGAGCTCGGGCGTGGCAGTGGGGCTGCAGGAGACCAGCCCGAGAAGCAGCAGAGAGCCCAAGAGCAAGTGAGCGAAGGGCACTTTGCTCACGCGCGTCATCGAGCGGGGCGGGTGGCCGCTAGCTGAAGAATGCAAGGCTGGAGTGCGCCATCTCTGGTGCGCACGCCTCGGCCATGCCCTGCACTGAGCCCTCGTCTCCTGGCTTCGACGCAATCGAAAGTGAGCGAAGGGCACGCATCCTCTCGACATTCCGAAGGAACTCGGAGCCAGGAGGCGGAGAGTCGCTGCGAAGCAAGCCCGAAGGGTGCCCGCCAAGGAAGGCGGGCGACAATTGCCGCTGTCGAGAGGTCGGTGCCCGAGAGCGAACGAATGCATCATTGAACGTCTTCCAAATCCACCATCGCCGCATCACTCAGGTCACTGAGCTCGGTGATGCTCACGCCAGCGCCAGAGTAGGCGTAGAGGTAATCGCCGATGCGGTAGCTGCGCCGAATCTGCGGAGAAGCCGAGGAGCTCCCCATCTCCGAGTGGGAGAGTGAACGCTTCAGTGTGAAACCGCGGCTCAGGTTCACTTCGTAAATGTCGAGGACATTCGAGCCACCATCGCTGATGGGAACGGCGAGCAGACCGTTCTCGGGCATGTAGCGGAAGGCCTTGTGCTGGCTGAGCGCTTCGGAGTCATCACCCTTCTCCAGTTCGTCGATGCGCCGTGGATTGTCCAAGTCGCCCACATCGAAGAGCGAGAGCTTGACCTCATCCCAGCTCCCCCGCCCAATGGCGAGCATCTTCTTGTTCTCGATGGGGTGCAGGTAGGTCGAGTAGCCAGGAACCTCCAAGTGGCCACGAAGCGTTGGCTGCGTGGGTTGGCTGAGGTCGATGATCCACAGGGGGTCGACCTCGCGGAAGGTCACCAGGTAGCCCGTGTCGCCGACGAAGCGCGTGGCATACAGGTCCTCCTCCTCGCCAATCCCCCGCAACGATCCAACAATATTGAGGAATTCGGACTGGGCGCCGGTCGGAGCCTGCAGCACGGTGCTCTTGCTCTGAGGTTGCAGCACGAAGACCATGCTCTCGGCATCCCATTCGTCCCGGTTCTTCATCGTGGCGACGCGCACGTAGCCCTTGTACTCGGAGAGTGAGAACTGGTTCAGAATCCAGCCATCGACCGTGCCAGTCGCGTGGTAGCTGACCGCGCCATCGCCCTGCAGCTCGAAGCGGTGCAGGTAGGTCTTCTCAGTGGGGACGGTCGTCGTGTTGGAGCTGGCCGAGTTGAAGTCGAAGCCGTCGAGCCAGCCACCGTCGAAGAGCTCGACATCATCGCTGCTCTCTTCTTCCTCGTCGAGGCCGTAGGTCATCTCGCCGTAGTTGGTCAGCGCCACCACAATGCTCTTGGTCGAGGCATAGACTACGGCGCCATCGCCAAGCACAGTGTAGTTCTTGATCTCGCTCTCGGGTTGGCTGAGGTCGAAGGAGTAGATGCTCAGCGCTTGGTCTCCATTGGTCGCCTTCGAGGCAAAGGTGCGGGTGCAGTCGGTCGCATTCACCTTCGAGCTCGCAGCACCATTCTTCATGTCGTAGTGGTAGGGCAGCCACTCGTCCATGCTTGCTCCGCGAATCGCGAGCTCGCGCTGGATGCGCCACACCGAGTCCAGACTCAGAGGCTCGTCGAGGTCGGGACCATCGAAGAGCGAACGCGCGACGATGTAGACTTGGTTGCCGATACGGCGCGAGGACAGGTAGCGACCCTCAGCCGCGACCTCTCGCTCGATCACGGGCTTGCTGCGGTCCGTCACGTCGTAAACGATGGCTGAAACGAGCTCGGTCCCGCTGGGCCGGGCGGGTGCGGAGGCACCGACTTGCAGCGCGATGTCTTGGTGTTGGCGCGTGCTCATCACCACGACTCGGTCACCTTCCACGTAAATTTCCAAAGGTGAGCCAGGAAGCTCCACCTCGGCCACGACTTGTCCGCCCTCGATTTGCAGGACTGTGCCCGTCGACTCGTCCAAGGTGCCAAGCGCCTCGATGATCACCAATTTGCGACCATGCAGCGCATAGGCATAGCGTCCGTCGACCTTGAAAATGTCGGCCTCGTCGACGCCCTCTTCCTGCAGATTGGTCTCTGAGTAGGTCATCTCGGGATCGTTCGCGATCGGCTCGACAGGCTCGGTTCCCGTGGGGGTGCTGCTCGCAAAGCCCAGCGGGTTGTAGCTCGTCCCTTGGCTGAAGGCCTTCTGCAGGAAGCCAGACTTGGCGATGGCCTGCACCTTCAGAAAGTTGTCGAGCTCACCACAAGAACTGAATGCGACCAGCTCAGGCTGGGAGCTGTCGAATCCATATTCACCCAGCGGCATGCAGGAACTCAACGCCAGGCTAGCGGCCAAGAAGGGGATGCAAATGCGTGCTTTCATCGTGACACTCCTGAGGTGGAAGGCCTCTCGCCGGAGGGATCTTGCAAAGATGGCGCCATTCCCTTCGCAGCGCCGATGCGCCTGAACCCACGCTCCCAACTCGCCGTATCTGTTTGTTTCTTCAAGGTGTCTTGGGATGCTTCTGCATGTGAGGAGCTACGTGCGCGGACGCAATGCATTGAGCATTCGATGCGTCAGCGACCACACTGTGGCACTTCGACTACGCTCCCTGCAAGTCAGCGCCACAGGGGCACGCACAAAAAAGCATGCCGGCGCTGTGTCAGCTGCCCCGGAGCGTCCAACGTTTCTGCCCGGAATCTGTTGGACACTGCTGAAGACGAAGCAGCTCGCTTCGCAATCGAAAGTGAGCGAAGGGCACTCCATCCCGCGAGTCATCGAGCGGGGTCGGTGCCCGAGAGCGAACGAATGCAACGAGCAGCGAGCCGCGGAAAACGACGAACGCCGCCTCAGCGGGCGGCGTTGGAGCGGGTGCGCTTGGGGAAGCGCGATTGGTGTCGTTAGGGAGCGACCATCGACCAGGTCTGCTCTTTGCCGTCGGTGAGGATGCGTCCTTCGAGCTTCTCACCGGACTCGGGCTCTTCGCCGTCGGGACGGCAGGCGTATTTTTCCATCTGGTAGCCATTGGTCATGGCGGCGGCGACGGCCTTGTAGAGCTGGGCGAGTGCGC
>JAVFAO010000367.1:0-7208 GCA_034002465.1 Myxococcota bacterium | reverse complement strand
TGCAGAAGCGCTGTCCGGCTGGTCAGTGCAAGGCGCTGGTGGTGCCGAGTATCGATCCTGAGAGGTGCAGGGGGTGTGGGCGTTGTGCCAGGAAATGTCCGGTCTCGGCGATTTCTGGTGAGAAGAGAAAGCCGTATCAGATTGATCCCACAGTCTGCATTCGCTGCGGGGTCTGTGCGCAGGCCTGCAAGTTCGTTGCGGTGCTCGGCCTGAACTGACAGGCCATCTCTAGACCAATAAAAGGGATTCCAAAGGGCGCAGCCCTTTGGCGGGGTGTGGGGCAGCGCCCCACGACAAGGCGATGAGCTCGCAGAGCGCGAGCAAGAGGGCGATGCGCTCGCAGAGCGCGAGCAAGAGGGCGATGCGCTCACAGAGCGCGAGCAAGAGGGCGATGCGCTCACAGAGCGCGAGCAAGAGGGCGATGCGCTCACAGAGCGCGAGCACGTGCCGATGCGCTCGCAGAGCGCGAGCAAGAAGACGATGCGCTCACAGAGCGCGAGCACTTGGCGATGCGCTCACAGAGCGCGAGCAAGAAGACGATGCGCTCACAGAGCGCGAGCGAGAAGGCGATGCGCTCACAGAGCGCGAGCGAGAAGGCGATGCGCTCACAGAGCGCGAGCGAAGAGGGGAGCTCGAGTCGAGCTCTATCTCCATAGCACCCAATGGGATTCCAAAGGGCGCAGCCCTTTGGCGGGGTGTGGGGCAGCGCCCCACGACAAGGCGATGCGCTCGCAGAGCGCGAGCCAACCCCCAGACCAAGACTCCAAACCGAACCCTCATCGGAGACCAAACCATGAACACCTCCTCCACCATGCTCATCGATGGCAGGCAAGTGAGCTTCTCCAACGAGCGCAATGTCCTCGAGGTGGTCCGCAAAGCCGGCATCGAGCTCCCAACCTTCTGTTACCATTCGCAGCTCTCGGTCTACGGCGCGTGCCGGCTCTGTCTGGTCGACATCGAAGGGCGCGGCATCGTCACGAGCTGCTCCACCATTCCAGAGCCAGGGCTCGTCATCCGCACGCAGACCCCGGAACTGCGCTCGATGCGCAAAATCTCCCTGGAATTGTTGCTCGCCAATCACGAGCAGGCCTGCCCCACCTGCAGCAAGAGCGCGAGCTGTCAGCTCCAAGCCCTGGCGCGCAAGCTGGGCGTCCACCGCGTTCGCTTCAAACCCGTGCACAAGCACCGCCCGCTCGATCTCTCTTCTCCCGCGCTCGTGCGTGATCCCAACAAATGCATCCTCTGCGGCGACTGCGTGCGGATGTGCGCAGAGGTCCAAGGCATTGGCGCGATTGACTTCGCGCGCCGAGGCCATGACGTCTTCGTTGGACCCGCCTTCGGCAAAGGCCTGGCCGAGGTCGATTGCGTCCATTGCGGGCAGTGCGCGGCGGTCTGCCCAACTGGCGCCATCGCCCCACGCAGCCACATTGACCAGGTCATGGACGCGCTCGACGACCCCGAGAAGGTGGTCGTCGCACAGATTGCGCCTGCGGTGCGGGTCGCGTTGGGAGAGGCCTTCGGCTTGCGTCCTGGAAGCTCGACCATGGGGCAAGCCGTGGCGGCCCTCAAGCGTCTGGGCTTCGACAAGGTCTTCGACACGGCCTTCGCCGCCGATCTGACGGTCCTCGAGGAGGCCACCGAGTTTCTGGGAAGGATGCATTCCAACAACCTGGGGGAACAGGCCCAGTGCCCAATGGACAACAATTTGGGAAATCAGGCCAAGTGCCCAATGGACCAAGACTTGGGGGAGCAGGCCAAGTGCCCAATCAGCAAAAAACTGGGGGAACAGGCCAAGTGCCCAATCAGCAAAAAACTTCCGCAGTTCACCTCGTGTTGTCCTGCCTGGGTCAGCTTTGTCGAACGCCACCACCCAGAGCTGCTTTCATCACTCTCGAGCTGTCGCTCGCCCCAGCAGATGTTCGGCGCCGTCGCCCGAGAGCTGCTCCCCACGCAGCTCGGCATCGAGCGTCGACACCTGGTGGTCGTCTCGATCATGCCTTGCACTGCCAAGAAGGTCGAAGCGGGCCTGCAGAAGTTCAGCGTCGATGGCCGCCCCGACGTCGACTTCGTGCTCACCACGCAGGAGCTCGCCCAGCTCATCGAGCGGGCAGGTCTTCGCTTTCACGAGCTGGAGCCGGCCTCCCTCGACCTGCCGTTGGGCTTCAAAACCGGCGCTGGGGTTATTTTCGGCAATACCGGTGGCGTGGCCGAGGCGGTGCTGCGCTATGCTGGTGAAAAGCTGGGCGGACATCGGCAGGGCAGCGTCGAGTTCCACGCCGTTCGTGGCCTGGAGGGGATTCGGACGGCCTCTGTGCGCTTCGGCGAGCAGACGCTGCGCTTGGCGATTGCCCACGGCTTGGCCAACGCCAAGGAGCTCATCCGCAGACTGCAGAGCGGAGAGCTCGAGGCAGACCTGGTCGAGGTGATGGCCTGTCCTGGTGGTTGTGTGGGCGGCGCAGGACAGCCCATCACCAGCTCGGACGAGGTGCTCGGGAAGCGAGCGCAAGGGCTCTACGACGCCGATCGCACACTGCAGCTCCACAAGTCGCAGGAAAACCACCTGGTGGCCGAGCTCTATCGCAACGAGCTCGGGGACTGCGGCGGCGAGAAGGCGCATGAACTCTTGCATACCAGCTACCAGCATCGACGCCGCATCGTGGAGGATTCTCTGGCGCTGGGTCAGGCGGGCGCGAACGCATTGTGTCTGCGGGTCTGCGTGGGCACCAACTGCCACCTGAAGGGTGCTCAGGATCTGCTCCACCGGCTGCTTCGCTATGTGCACGAACACGAGCTCGACGCCGCCGTCGACGTACAGGCCAGCTTCTGCTTCGAGCGTTGTGATCGAGGCCCCACCGTCAGCATCGAAGACGAAGTCATCGAGCGCTGTAGCTTCGAGCAAGCCGTGTCGGCCTTGGAGCGACGACTGCTGAGCTTGCCCCAGTCTGCCCTCGGGGCGTTGCGAGCTGCCTCGGGCGAGCAACAGCCATCTGCGGAATAGGAGACGAGGTGCGCGGTTTCGTAGGCACGCTCGGGGAGCCAGGGACGCTGCTCCGAGTCGATGCAGGACACGGAGACGAGCATGGATGAGCCTCTCGAACTTGGCCCGGTGGTGTTTACCCACAAGGCTCAGTGCCGCGATTGCTATCGCTGTCTGCGGATGTGCCCCGTCAAGGCGATTCGCCTCGAGAACGGACAGGCCTCGGTGGTCCCAGAGCTCTGCATCGCATGCGGAACCTGTATTCGCGAGTGCCCTCAGGGGGCCAAAGCGTTCCGCAACGACGTGGCGCTGGTGAGGCGACTGCTCGCCCATCGTCCCCGCGTGCTCGCCAGCGTCGCGCCCTCCTACGTCGGTCTATTGCATCCCTGGGAACGGCAACGACTCCCCCCAGCCTTGCGCTGTCTGGGCTTCTCGTACGTCTCGGAGACGGCCGTGGGCGCCTGGCACGTCGCCCAGGAGAGCACCGAGCTGCTGCGCACTGCCTCTTCGCAGGAGCCCAAGCTGTGCACGGCTTGCCCGGCCTTCGTTCGCTATGTGCGCGAGTATCGGCCCGCGCTTGCTCCCTTTCTGATGCCGCTCGCCTCACCCATGCTCACCCACGCGCGCCTGCTCAAGGCGCGTTTCCCCGACGCTGCGGTGGTCTTCATCGGCCCCTGTGTGGCCAAGAAGGACGAAGCGGGCCGCTCCGCTGGTCTGGTGGATGCGGTGCTCACCTTCGAGGAGCTCTTGCAGTGGTTGGAGGATGAGGAGCTCGACCTGTCCGCCTTCGAGGAGAGCGACTTCGATGAGCTCGCGCCGGGGTCTGCGGGGCTCTTTCCTTTGCCCGGTGGGCTGGTCGAAGCGGGAGGGATGGATGAGCGAGCCCTGAGCGAGAGCAGCATCGCCGTCTCAGGTTTCGACGAGCTCAGAGAAGCTCTCGATAGCCTGGAGTCTTGCCCCCAAGCGCTCTTGGTGGAGGCCCTGTTTTGCCCGCAAGGGTGCATCAACGGTCCCGCCACTGGGCAGCGTCAAACCCTGTTTGCGCGCCGTTTGGCGGTCCTCCGAGAGGGACGCCGGCCACTGAGCGCGCCGCCTCGCCCGGAGCATGCCTCCACCTGGGAGCTCCCCTCACCGTCGCCACAGCCCTTGGCGCCGGTCGATGAGGAGGAGCTGCGGCGGCTGCTCGAGGAGACCGGCAAGGCCCGTCGCGAGGATCAGCTCGACTGCGGCGCCTGCGGCTATCCGAGCTGTCGCGCCAAAGCGGAGGCGGTGTTGCGCGGCATGGCCGAGCGCGAGATGTGTTTGCCTTTGATGCGGCGGCTCGCCGAGAAGCGCACCGACAAGATCATCGAGACCAGTCCCAACGGCATCATCATCGTCGATGCGCAGCTCAGCATCCTCCACATGAACCCAGCGTTTCGACACTTCTTCCTCTGTTCGGATGCGGTCCTGGGCAAGAAAGTGAGCTACCTCTTCGATCCCGAACCTTTCGAAACGCTGGCTGCGGGCAGCGAAGCGCAGGTCGAATGCACGCAGCGTCACGAAGCCTACAACCTGATTTGTCACGAGATATTCTATGCCCTGCGCGAGGAGGGACAGTTCGTCGGCATCTTCGTCAACATTACGAATTCACAAGGAAACAAGCGCAAGCTCGACGAGCTTCGCAGCCACACGGTGCAGCAAGCGCACGAGCTGCTCCAGCACCAGTTTCAGATGGCGCAGCAGATGGCGAAGTTCCTTGGCGAGCATACGGCGCAGGGAGAGGCCTTGGTCAAGAACCTGTTGGCCTTGGCGCTCACCGATGAGCGTGACGGGGGCTGACGATGGCCTATCTACACATGGAGCTCTCGCTGCACGCAAGCGCGAAGCACTCTGGAGAACCCAGCGGAGACGTGGTGGAGCTGCGGCGAAAGCCCGACTTCAGCTGGCTCGTCCTGGCGGACGGTCTGGGGCATGGCGTGCGCGCTCATGTTGCGGCAACGCTGCACCTGAGCCGGCTGCTGGGTCTTCTCGAGCGTGAGTTCTCGTTTCGTGAAGCGTTCTTGACCGTGGCCTCGGGGATCCACGCCCAGCGCGGACAGGACCTGCCCTTTGCGACGCTGTTGGCGGCACGTGTTCGCTCGGACGGAGAGCTGACGGTGCTCAGCTACGACGCCCCCGAGCCCATCTTCGTGGGAAGGCACGCGGCGATGGTCTTGCCGGGGCGAGCCTTCAGCTCGGGGGCCGCGCTGGTGCAGGAGTCCAACGGCTTCCTTGCTGCGGGAGAGGGGCTCTTGTTGCTCTCCGATGGGGTGACCCAGGCTGGCTTGGGGCGCGGTCTGGTGCGCGGATGGACGGCAGAGGGCGTGGCGCGGGAGCTGAGCGACGCGCTCTCTGAAGGGATGAAGGTGGCCGATGCAGCGCGGCGCGTCCACGAGCAGGCGCGCAAGCTGTGGAGCATGAGCAAGCGTCCAGCCCGGCTTTCGTCCAGCGGTGGTCCTGACCGTTTGCATTCGTTCGCTCTCGGGCACCGACCTCTCGACAGCGGCAAATCCTTCGGATTGTCAAGAGAATGCGTGCCCTTCGCTCACTTTCCATTGCCTGCCCCTTGGTCTGCTCAGGGCAGCGGCGAGCTGCGGGCGACGCGACAGCCGTCGCAGCTCGGGGATGATGTCACGGCGGCGCTGCTCTACGCGCGACCGGGCCGAACGCTGACCATCCTCACGGGGCCACCAAGCTCTCGACAGGACGACTCGGCCCTGGTCCACCGCTTCCTCGAGAAGAGCGGGATGAAGGTGGTCTGTGGAGCCTCGACGGCGCAGATGGTGGCGCGTTTCCTGGGCACCACCTTGCGTGTGGAGCAGGGAGGAGCCTCGGCCATCGCCCCACCGCGCTACTACTTGGAAGGGATCGAGCTGGTGACCGAAGGGGCGGTGACGCTGAACCAGGTCTACAACATCTTGGACGAGGCCCCAGAGCGTTTCGAGCCCGACTCACCAGTGAGCGAGCTTGCGCTGGCCTTGCTCGAGGCAGACCGGGTGGACTTCTTGGGAGGCCGAGCGCCGAACCTCGGCGCCAACGACATCGCGTTTCAGCAGCAGGGCATTCTGCCGCGCAGCAAGATCGTGCCTCTGCTAGAGGAGGCGCTGCAGCGGCGTCAGAAGCTGGTCACCTGTGTGTGGTGCTGAGGGTCCGGGTGTTTCCGCCTCATGGCTTCGCGTTCCAAGGGGCTCGGCAGCGGGTTGACCCCTAGCTGTCGTTCGCTTGCGCTCACTCCAGCTCCTCCCCGCATTGCGGGGGAACCCGCTTCGGTGTCACCCGGATCTGAGGAAGGCGCCGAGCAAAACGTGGGGCCGACCTCGGACTATCCCGTGACGACGAGACCACGACGCGAGGCGCTGGAAAGCGCAGAGCCAAACGTGGGGCAGGCTTTCCAGCCTGCTGTCGTTCGCTTTCGCTCACTCCAGCTCCTCCCCGCATTGCGGGGGAACCCAGACTGCCTCCTGGTCCTCCTCGAAGCCCAATTGTCGAGGAGACATAGAGCGAGCCAGCGGTCCCCCAAGCTCATCGAATGACCGTCGCAGGAAGGCGCCGGGCAAAACGTGGGGCAGGCTTTCCAGCCTGCCCTCTGTATCCGACGCCGGTTGACCGCACCCAACGCAGCCTCGACTGTGTCTCCAATCTTCTCATTCGGCCTTGCCAAGTACGGACGGGAGCGATGCCACTTCGCCCAGCGACCGTTCACAGATTCTCAGGCTCCCACCGCGTCCCGGAGCCGGTCACACTTACCGGGATGCGGTCGCAAGCACCTGCGAAGCTCCCTTCCCAGAAAACCAAGCTTGGTCGACGGCCCGGATGCCATCACATCGCGTCCGAGCTCCCACACAAGCTCGAAATCGCCTCGCACCGCCGGTGACCTCTGCCTTTCCGCCAAAAACTGTGCCAGGTTTGCCAGTTTGCGTGTCGCAGAACTCGAAAACCGAGCATTGGTTGTCGATTTCGAGGCAACGGAGCCTCTTGTGAAGACTCCACCGCGCGTGCGAGCGCCTCCGTTTTCGGAATAGGGGCTTGGGTGCTTGGTGCGATGACCTTCCTACCGGTGTGACAAGCCTCAGACCACTGTGAGCGCATATCCAAGGAGGGCGGACACGCAGGTCCGCCTATGAGTGTATTTGCAGTCGCCGCTCGCTGGGGTAGCTTCCCAGTGGGCGGTTCTCGCCGACGACGCTTTAGGTCCGCCTGCCCCATCGAG
>JAVFAO010000366.1:0-7221 GCA_034002465.1 Myxococcota bacterium | reverse complement strand
CCTCCGACCACTGGGTCTATCTGGGATGGCATCCCCCCGCCTCGAGTCCTGGCAGCCACCAGCGAAATGACAGGATGGCCACACTCATGACTTGGACCAACAGCCCTCTTCGTGCCCTCGTCCTCCCCTCTGCTTGCATTCGTTCGCTCTCGGGCACCGACCTCTCGACAGCAGCAATTCCTTCGGAATGTCGAGAGGATGCGTGCCCTTCGCTCACTTTCGATTGCGTTCGTGCTGTCAGGATGCTGCCGTTCTTGCTCTTTGCGAGCAGCCTCACGCTGTCCTGCACCATCTCGAGCACTGTGCGTGAAGGCCCAGACGACAAGCCTGCAGACCTGGCCGTCGACGAGGACAGCGTGCCCGACGAGCTCGACCTCGAGCCGGTCGACCTCGACACCGAGCAGAGTGAGCTGGATGAGCACGAGCCGGATGAGCTCGAGCCGAGCGATGAGAACGAGAACGACACGGTCGATCCTGGGGACACCCTGGTTGACGAGGAGCTCGCGCCAAAGCCGTGGGTTCGCCTGATTGCGCCAACAGACGGTGCGGTGCTCGAAAACCCGGTGCGCTTCGAGCTCGAGGCCGAGGGCGTGGCCCTTGTGCAGCTCTTCGCCGATGACTGGCCACTCTCAGCGCCTTTCGACCCCGCACAAAGCAGCGTCCTCGAGTACAGCTTCAGCGGCGTGGGCTTCGAGCGGGTGATTCGCCTCAGCGGCTTCGACGCGACGCTCGCCTTGCTGGACGAGCTGAGCATCCGAATCACCGTCAACGATGCGCCGCTTGGAAGCTCTCTCGGAGAGTTCGAGAACACCTACTTCTACCTCGCCGACGAGAGCAGCTTCGAGGGACCACCCGCCTCCACACTCTATGGACCGCAATGTGAGGTGCTCGCCGTCGTCTCGAGCAGCTTCGCGCAGGCGGCCTGTATCGAGGGCAGCGCGCGGCTCGCCGACGGCCGGGTCATCAACTACCATTCTCCCTGTTCCTGTGGGGGACCTTGCAGCTTCTGTTGGTCTGTCATGGACCCGGCGCGCTTCCCGTGGGGGATGGGCTCGGCCAGCAACCCACTCGAGCCGCTTCGCTCCTGGGCGGTGGACACCTCGGTCATAAGCCACGGCAGCGTGCTCTACGTCGAGGAGTGGGACGGGCTGGCCATACCCTCGCTTGGTGAGCTCGGTGGTTTCGTGCACGACGGCTGTTTTCGCGCCGACGACGTGGGCGGCGGCATCGTCGGACGGCACGTCGACTTCTTCGCTGGCAACCAGGCGATGTGGCGTGAGCTCGAGAAGCTCTTCCCCACGCGGAGTCGCTTCCAGGTCTACCTCGACTCGCCGCGTTGTCAGCCCTGAAGTCATCCACGATGGACGGGCCGCGCTGAGCTGTGCCGACCACCCCTACGTGTTGGGGTGCTTTTCCGGCGACATCGCCCGACCTAGGTAGCCAAAGAGCTGTGGGTCGAGGCCGTGCGCTGCGAGGAGCTCGGACTCCTGGTGCAGGGCCTCGAGCACGCCCTCATGGATCGCCTCGTCATTGGGCAGCAGGGCGCCCGCAGCCTGGTGCCAACGCTCGAGAGGCACCAGCTCGAGGAGCAATACCACCAGGCCCAGAAGATGGAGTCGGTGGGGCGGCTCGCCGGCGGCACCGCGCACGACTTCAACAATCACCTCACCGTCATCAACAGCTACGCCAGCTTCGTGGCCGAGGAGCTGCGCAAGGGGGATCCGCTGCTCGACGATCTCGAGCAGATTCAAGCGGCTGGCCAAAGAGCAGCGCATTTGACCCGACAGCTCCTCGCCTTCAGCCGCAAGCAGGTGCTTCAACCGAAGCTCGTCAACCTCAACGCAATCATCATCGACCTCGAAAAGATGCTGATGCGCCTGATTGGCGAGGACATCGAAATCCAAACGGTGCTGGCCGAGGAGCTCGGCGACGTCTTTGCAGACCCAGGCCAGCTCGAGCAGGTGCTGATGAACCTGTCGATCACAGCGGCAAACGCTGGCGAAGCAATCCTGGAGTGTGAAAAACGCAGCAACAGAATCCAGCTCGTGCTCACTGACGTCATCATGCCCAAACTCAGTGGCCGAGAGCTGGCGGAGCGGCTGAAGGTCATGTGCCCGGGACTGAGGGTGCTCTTCATGTCGGGGTATACCGACGACGCCATCGTTCACCACGGCGTGCTGGAAGCGGGCACGCATTTCATCGCCAAGCCCTTCGATTCTCAGGACCTGCTGCGCAAGGTGAGAGAGAGCTTGGAAGCGAGGGAGCGAAGGTCGTGAGCGACGATGGGCTTGGATTGCCCACTTGCTCAGCCTGCGACCAAGTGGCACACGAATTGCGGCGCGCAGGCCCTCGTGCAAGCCAGCGACCCAGCTCGCGCTTGCCGCCTCTTTTCAACAACTCAGCGAGCAGAGGATGCATCATCGCGGGTGAGCAGGCGAGGTCGGTGCTTCTCGCGCGAGCTATGTTCCTGTGAGACGTGTCAGCATTGGAAGAACAGACAGATTCTGTAGAAATGGTTGACGAGCCGAGCTCGCCATTCGATGCCTACTGTCATCAGGCGCTCGAGCTGATGCGCTGGCGACTGCGCCAGTATGTCGCGCTTGGGGAGAGTCCAGAGCCAATTGAGCAGCTCGAGCAGAGTCAAGCCGCGTACCTGGCGTCCGTCCGCCAGCTCGAAGCGAGCGGCGCCGAGCTTCCTGAGCGCCGCTTGGCCTCTCTCTTCGGCCTCGGACCTGTTGAGCTGAACAGCTTGTGGTTGGCCACGCTTCCCTGGGTTGATGCGGACGCCCGTGCGCTCATTGAAGAAGCCTCCGGTGAGCCGTGGATCTCGCTCAGAATCTGTATCACCTTGTTTGCCCGCTCAGAGCTCGAACGCAAGGTGCTCTGGCTCTGCGCGCAGCGAAGCGGAGCATTTCGGCGCCTCGGTCTGGTCCAGCTCGTGCCCCGCGACAACGACCCCAACCCGCTGCGCCACGAGCTCGTCCCCTCGGCGGACATTCTTGGTCTCTTCCAAGGGATGCGCCTGATGAGCGCCGAGCTGGAACCCTACGCAAGCTGGGCGCGTCCAACCCTGAGCCGCGAGGATTTGAGCGGCCACGGCGCTACCGTCCACGACAACGTGGCGACCATTCTCGAGGGCTTTTGGGCCGCCCCCACCGAGCCTCACCCCCACTTCGGCCCAGGTGGCTTTGCCCAGAGCGCAGGCATCGCCATCGTGCTCCAGGGTCCAGATGGCAGCGGCAAGACCTCGACCATGAAGGCTGCCGCTGCGACGGTGGGGGCGGCGGTGATGGTGGTCGAAGGTGAACACTTTCGAGACCTGCCGCGCCAAGACGCCGCGCGCTGCCTGCTGGCCATGCTGCGTGAGTCTGCGCTCTTCTCAGAGCTCGTCATCGTCCGCAACGCCGACCCCTTGGTCTCACCCGAGCAGGGTGCTGCCGCGCTGCTTGCCGATGGCTTGGCGCGAATCCCCGCAGTGCTCGTGCTCTGCACCTCGAACGACGTCTCGCTGCACCGCTCACTCGAACCCTGTATCATTTGGAAGGAGCGGATGCGGCCGCCTGCCTGGCGAGACGAGATAGCGGGGCTCTGGCGCACCCAATACCACGCCCTCCTCGACGCACCAGAGGGCACCCTGGAACCCGACTTCGCGCTGCTGCACAGCCGCTACACCCTGAGCCCGCTGAAAATTGCGCGCGCCGTCCGCAGCGCCAGCTTCCTCAACCAGCCCAACAGCGCCGGACTCGAACAGACCTCACGCAACCAGGTCGACACCGAGGTCGGTGAGCTCGCCATCTCCATCGCCGCCGAGCGCAGCCTCGAAGACCTGGTGCTCGACAACGACCTGTTGCAGCGCGTCATCGACATCATCGAAGCCGCACGCAACCGCGACCGTGTCCTGCACGAGTGGAAGCTGGCCCAATCCGTTCGCACCGGACGCGGCCTGTGCTGTCTCTTCTCTGGAGAACCAGGGACCGGAAAGACGCTATGCGCAGAGATCATTGCGCACGAGCTCGGCCTCGAGTTGATGCGCATCAACACCTCCCAGCTCTTCGACAAATACATCGGGGAGACCGAGAAGAACCTCGAGCGCATCTTTCAACGCGCACGACCCAGTACCCATCTGCTGCTGTTCGACGAGGCCGACGCGCTCTTCTCCAAGCGCACCGAGGTCAAGGGCTCGAACGATCGCTACTCGAACATGAACGTCGGCGTCTTGCTGCAGCTCGTCGAGAGCTATGACGGCGTCGTGGTCTTGACCACCAACCTCAAGCACAACATCGATCGCGCCTTCGAGCGCAGGATCATGTTCAAGCTCGTCTTTCCGCTGCCCGAGGCGCCGGAACGCGAACGCCTGTGGCGACTTCTGCTCCCAGAAGACGTGGTTCCCACCTCCGAAGCCGTCGACTACGAAGCACTCGCCGAGCTGGAAATCTCAGGTGGCGAAATCAAGAACGCCGTCATGCACGCCGCCTATGCCGCAGCGCGCCAGGGGAAACTGCTCGACAACAAGACCCTGCTCGACGCCAGCTACCGGGCTGCCACCGAGTCAGGACGCCTCATCCGAGACGAAGCCTCCGAGCCCACCTGGTGACACCAAGGGGGGCGGAATACGCTTGTGGGGCTCTGCCCCACGCCCCGCCAAAGGGCAAGCCCTTTGGAATCCCTTTGATTTCGGATCGTTGCTGGCGCGACACGAATTCTGTCAGATGACGCTTTCCAATGCCTCACTGCAGCAGGTCAGTTTGGTTGCGTGCCAGGGATGGCAGGCAACGCGTTCGAGCGCAGGTGAGAGCCGCTGGTAGAGCCAGCGTTTGGGCGGGGCAGGGAGGCGAGGGGAGGGGAGGGGAGGGCGCGTTGGCGCCCCCCTCGTGATGGCTCAGCGTCCGTTATGTGACCAGTGGACGTAATCGCCAGGACCGTACCAGATGACGCCGAAGGCATCACCGATGTGCTTGACCTTGGACTCGTCGAGGGTACCACCTGAGCGGGCGCGGGCCTGGAAGGCTCGGCCACCGACGGTGAGGTTGGCAGGGACGTTTTGGATGCTCATATCGATGGCCTTGCCGGCGATATGATTGCTGGTGAGTGAAGGACGCGCCACGAGGCCGAAGGCGCTCTTGGTTTGGGCGGCCTTGGTGCGCGAGGCGGCGGCGTTGCCATGATCCCAGTCGACGGCGACACCGGCGGCGGCGCTGTCGGCGTTGGCTGTCGCGACGTTGACGGCGCCACCGGCGAGATCCCATGCGGTGCGCATGATGCGCGCGCGCTTGGGATGGCGCAGGCCAGCCGTGACGTTGACGGAGGCACCAGAGCCGCGCAAACCAGTGACGAAGGTCTCGGCCTTCGGTCCCCAGGTGGCGTCGAGATCGCCGAAGTTGGTGGAGTTGACGTAGCCCTGCTGGGTCGCCCAACCGGGGATGTGGGAGCCCGACTTGGTGGCAGCGCCAGTAGCAGGTGCGGGGGTATCAGCTGGGGTTTGCGGATTGGAGGTGGGCGGCGCGGGGGTGTTGCCAACAGGTGCTGGCGCCTGGGCGTTGCCGCCCTCGCGATTGATGGCGCCCAAGGTTTGCGGTCCGACGCGACCGTCGGGCTCCAAGCCCTTGGACTGCTGCCAGGTGAAGACCGCCCGCGCGGTGTTCTCTCCGGGCCTACCGTCATCATCGGTTCCGACCACGCGCTGGATCTGCTTCCACTGCTCGCGGCTATAGCCGCGGTTGCGGTTGTAGGACACGGCGCGGGCGACGTCGAAGGAAGCCGTTTGCTGCGCTGCTGCCTGCTGAGGAGGCTGTTGCTGTTGTTCGGGCTGCTGAGCAGGTGCCTCGGTCTCGCCGGCGGCAGCTCCCTGCTCTTGGTTCTGTGCAGCGGCGGGCTGCTCTTGTTCGGGCTCTTCCTCCTTCACGCCGCCAGAGCCCACTTTGGCCCAGACGTTGGCCATGCCGCCATTGGCATGCCACTGCTTTAAGATCGCCGTGGAAAGTCCGGCGATTTGGAAGTGTGGACGATCGACGAAGCCCTTCCAGTTGCCACCCCACTCCAAACCGGCCTCGACACCTGCCTGACCAAGGGCCGCCCAGTCGTGTTGCTCGCCCCAGGGCGAACTGCCGGAGAATACGACGTCGATGGCGACACCGTAGTTGTGGTAGCTGCCACCGCCTCTGACGTTGGTCACTTTCTTGCCGGGCTTGGTGCGCCCCTGCGCATAGAGCGCATCCTGCTCGGCGATGGTGCGCATGCCGTCGACCACCCAGACGCTGAGCCCCTTCTTCTTGGCGTTGGCGAGCAGCATCCGGGCGCGCGCCTGCATTTGCGGATGCAGCGCAGCGAGCTTGCCGCGGGGATCACCTTCGGCACCGCCGCTCGCGCCAGCGCCGCCGCTCTGTACACGGATGTCCTCACCAAACATGTGGTTGAGCGTGCCACCACCAGCCTTTCCATCAACAGACAACTTGTTGGTCTGCTGGTAGCTGGCCACGGACTGCACGAAGGCAGTATCCACAGCACCCGAGGCTGCTACGTTGCCAAGCTTGGTGCGGATGCGGTCGATCACCGCCTGAGGATACTTGGCGGCATTGGTCGTATACCAGTTGACAGCAGCTCCGGCAGCCGCAGGATCCAAGACCTCCGCCCCTGCTCCAGGTCGATCCTGGTCATTCTGCGCATTCGGACCATCAACGGC
This sequence comes from Myxococcota bacterium, assembly GCA_034002465.1. GTDB lineage: Bacteria > Myxococcota_A > Bradymonadia > UBA4248 > JAVFAO01 > JAVFAO01. Next base: position 542 of record JAVFAO010000366.1, on the reverse strand, counting down.
GTTCTGGGCGCCTGCGTTCGTCTGAGTGTTGATTGCGGTATTTGACATCTGTTGCCTCACTTATTGCACTGGACCTGACCAGCGCATCACCCGTCCCTCACTGTTTGAAAGACACCCCGCAAAGAAGATTGGGAAATGGCCCAAGCGCCCAATCGACAAGAAGTTGAGGGAACAGCCCAAGTGCCCAATCGACAAGAAATCCGGCGTCGAGCTGCTCAGCCTGCAATGACCACAGAGACAAGTTGGCACAACCACAAAGCATTGGGGACTCACAAAAGCCCCACTTGCGCCCACCAGACTCCTGGAGCATTGCCTCAAATCCTCAAAAAAACCAACATCCGCCAACATCCAATGCAGGGCAGCCCTCACTTGACTGCTGCCTCCAAATCCCCTGAGCAACTACTGTGCCGACAAGGCGCAACAAGCACCCAGTCGGCGCTCCAGCGGGCTCCCCAGACAGACCATAACCCCTGCAATTTGGCTCGAAACCTGCTATCGCCACGCCGCGCTGCAAGAGCGCAGCCGCGCACAGGAAACGCCCC